>NZ_JBFRHD010000001.1:0-374668 GCF_052115685.1 Cupriavidus sp. 2KB_3 | reverse complement strand
TATTCCGTGCTTCCGGCTCAGTGTCCCAGTCCCAACTCCCCCGGACAAATATTCCTGAACCACCTGGCGCTTGAACGCCTCGTTGTACTTCGCCATGAAAAACACCCCAAAGGTTGAACGGGTGTCCAACTTTTGGGGTGCAGTTCAGCGCCGGCCCTTTTTGTTTTTGCCCGCCGACGCCGATGCTTCAGGCGATCAGGTCATGCTCGCGCAGCAAGCGCAGCGCGGCACGGTAGTCGGCATCCTGTTGCAGTTTGTTCCAGTCCAGCGGCCGCTTGCGACCGAACAGCTTGCGGATACGACGCTGCGACGCCTTGTCGGCCCTCAGATCGGCCTCGTCCAGTTCCTTGAGGAGTTGGTCAGCGCGCTCGGGATGGTTGCAGATCAGCACCATGTCACATCCCGCATCGAGCGCGGCCCGAGCGCCCTGGGTCACCGTGCCGGCGACGCTGGCACCCTCCATGCTCAGGTCGTCGCTGAAGATCACCCCCTCGAAGCCGAGTCGCGTACGCAGCACATCCTGGAGCCAGAACGGCGAGAAGCCGGCCGGGTTCGGGTCCACCTTCGGATAGATCACGTGCGCAGGCATGACGGACGCCAGCGCATTGCCCATCCAGTCATACGGACGCGCATCGTGGGCCAGAATCTCATCGAGCTCGCGCTCGTCGACCGGCACGGCCACGTGCGAATCGGCCTCGACGAAGCCATGCCCCGGGAAATGCTTGCCGCAGTTGCTCATGCCGGCCAGCAGCAGGCCGTGCGTGAGATGGTTGGCCAGCATCGTCACCACGCGCGGATCGGCGTGAAACGCGCGGTCACCGATCACGGCGCTGCGGCCATGGTCGAGATCGAGCACCGGCGTGAAACTCAGGTCGATGTCGCACGCGCGCAGTTCCGCCGCCAGCACATAGCCACACGCGATGGCGACCTTGGTGGCCGTCATCACATCGCGATCCCACAATTCGCCTAGTTTTGCCATCGCCGGCAGGTGCGTAAAGCCATCGGTCTTGGCGCGTTGCACGCGACCGCCTTCATGGTCGATGCAGATCAGCACGTCCTCGCGCACCGCGCGAATCGCCCGCGTCAGCGCAGTCAGCTGCGCGCGCGACTCGAAATTCCGCGCGAACAGGATCACGCCGCCTGTCAGCGGATGGGCGATACGACGCATGTCCTCGGCATCGAGCTGCTTGCCAACCACGTCGAGCACCACCGGGCCCGGACGCTTGCCGGAAACTTTCTTGTTCATAGGAATATCTTGAGTTCAGGCTGCGTAGGTTCAGGATGCGGTACCGGCCGCCTGGCCGCCCCGCTCCGCGATGGCGAACGCCACCGCGTATTCGTGTTCGTCACTGACACTGACCCGGATGGTCAGCCCGCGTTCCCGCACCCATTCGGCCAGCTCGCCGGTGCATTGCGGCGTGGGCTCGCCCGATGGCAGGTTCAGCAGTTCCATGGCGCGCCACGTCATCGGCCACCGCATGCCCAGACCGATGGCCTTCGAGAACGCCTCCTTGGCCGCGAAGCGCGTGGCCAGGAAGGCCAGTCCGCGCTTCTCCGAGCGCGCCTTGCGCGCGTGGTAAACCTTCAACTCACGCGGACCGAGCACCTTTTCGGCGAAACGGCCGCGCGTGCGCTCCATCACGCCCTGCACGCGATCGATCTGAATGATGTCGGTGCCGATGCCGTAGATCACGCCGCCTGCCCCGGCACGGGATAACGGGTGCCCAGGCGCGCGGCCACCATGATGGCCTTCATCTCGCGCACCGCGTTCTGCCAACCGACGAACACCGCGTGCGCGACGATCGCATGACCGATGTTCAGCTCCTTGATGCCAGGCAGCGCCGCGATCTGTTGCACATTGGTGTAATGCAGGCCGTGGCCGGCATTGACGACGAGGCCATGGCGGATACCTGCGTCCACACCCTCGGCCACACGGCGGAATTCCGCCGACTGCTCCTCGGGCGTATGGGCGTCGGCGTAGCGGCCAGTGTGGATCTCGATGACGGGCGCCTTGCACGCGGCAGCGGCCGCAATCTGGTCCGGATCGGCATCGATGAACAGCGAGACGCGGATGCCCGCATCCGCCAACTGCCGGCAGGCAGCGCTGACCTGCTCGAAATGACCGGCCACGTCGAGACCGCCTTCGGTGGTCACTTCCTCGCGTTTCTCAGGCACGAGGCAGACGTCCTGCGGACGGATTTCGCAGGCGATATCGAGCATTTCGCGCGTGATCGCGCATTCCAGATTCATCCGGGTGCCAAGCTTCGGACGCAGAGCACGTACATCCGCATCGCGGATATGGCGGCGATCCTCGCGCAAGTGCAGCGTAATCAGGTCAGCCCCGGCGATCTCCGCCTGGAGCGCGGCCTCGATCGGGTCCGGATATACGGTGCCACGCGCATTCCGCAGTGTGGCCACGTGGTCGATATTGACGCCAAGGTCGATGACGCCGGGATTCGCGTGAAAAATCATGGCTTTACAGAAATTGCAGGTCGATGAGGATTTGCCGCGTTTTCAGCGGCGCACCCTGGAGATAATAATGCAGCAGGAAACGCATCAGCGCGCGGCTTTGCGTGGCGGTCTGGGCGCGACCGTAGTCGTCCCGCCCCATGTCCAGCAAGGTCTGGCCGGACACCACAGGCCAACTCGACGGATCGCTCGGCTGCGCGCGGCGCACGCCGCGTTCCGGGTGATATACGTAATCGAGGCCCGGTTGCACTGGATCCCCGGTGCTCACACACTGGTCGAACGCCACCGCGAAGCCGGTCTCCTGCAGCAGCACGCGCTCGAAGCTGCGCAGCACGAGGCTCGCCGGCTCGCCATGCGCGAGCCGCGTCAGCGTGATCATGTAGTGCTTGAACAGCGCCGGATGCGCGTCCTCGCGTGGACAGAAGCGCAATAGCAATTCGTTGAGATAGAAGCCCGACAGCAGCGCATCGCCGGCCAGCGGCAACATGCCGCCCATGTATTCGGCCTTGGTCAGCGTCTTGACCTCGCCGCGACCGGTCCAGGACAGCGAAATCGGGTGGAAGTGCTGAAGTACCGAACGCAGCGCCGAATGCGGCCGCTTGGCGCCCTTCGCAACCATGGCCATGCGGCCGTGGTCACGTGTGAAGACGTCCAGAATGAGACTAGTCTCACGATAGGGATAGGCGTGGAGCACGAACCCGGACTCGTTGGTCACGCGCAACTCGGTGCGCGCGGGCACGATCCGCATGGCCCGGTCCATCATCTCGCGGCCGGCGGCCACGGCCGGGGACAGCCCGGTACCGTCCTGCACTTCCAGCAGTTCGGCGGCTTCCTCGGCGATGGGATCGGCGCTCCGCGCGCGCCTGGGCGCGGCTCGGGGCGCGTCAGGCATCTTGCTCACTCGTAGCCGTAGGCCCGCAGTCCGGCTTCGTTGTCGGCCCAGCCGCTCTTGACCTTGATCCACATCTCCAGGTAGACCTTGCCGTCGAATAGCTTCTCCATGTCGAGACGTGCCTCGGTGGAGATCTGCTTGAGCTTGGCGCCCTTGTTGCCGATGATCATGGCCTTGTGCGCGTCGCGCTCGACCAGGATCGTCGCGAACACGCGGCGCAGCCGGCCTTCGGTCTCGAACTTGTCGATAATCACGGTGCTCGTGTACGGCAGTTCGTCGCCGGTCCAGCGGAAGACCTTCTCGCGGATGATTTCCGAGGCCAGGAAGCGCTCGCTGCGGTCGGTCATCGCGTCGGCGTCGTACATCGGCTCGCCTTCGAGCAGGTACGGGCGGATGATGGCCAGCAGCCGCGTGATGTGGTCGTGCGTCTTCGCCGACATCGGCACCACTTCCCGGAACGGGAACAGTTGCCCCATCTTTTCCAGGAACGGCATCATCACCTCGGCGCGGTTCTCGCCCAGCCGATCGAGTTTGTTGGTGACGAGCAGCACCGGCACGTTCTTCGGCAGCAGCGACAGCACCTTTTCGTCATCGGCACCGAAATAGCCGGCTTCCACGACGAACAGCACCAAATCCACCGTAGACAGCGTGGACGTGACCGCGCGGTTCAGCGAGCGGTTCAGCGCGCTGGCGTGGCGGGTCTGGAAGCCTGGCGTATCGACGAAAACGAACTGCGCGTCATCCGTGGTCTGGATACCGACGATGCGATGGCGCGTGGTCTGCGCCTTGCGGGACGTGATGCTGACCTTCTGGCCGACAAGTGCATTCATCAACGTGGACTTGCCCACGTTGGGGCGGCCAACAATGGCCACCGTGCCGCAGCGGAACGCCGTGGCATCCGAGGGTGCCTGGGCGTCCTGCTGCGGAGGGGTAGATTCGGTCATTCCTTCAACCTGAGAGACAACTGGGGATCCGGCGGCACCGGCTGCTTGCGGGTCTTGCCCGTGCGCTCGGCCCGGCTGCGCTTAAGCAGCTGGGGCACGAGCTTCTGCACCTCATCCAGCGCGAGCTTGGCCGCCGCCTGCTCGGCCGCACGGCGCGAGGCGCCTGTGCCGAACACGCGCACCTCCAGTTTAGGCACGGTGCATTCGACTTCAAACTGCTGGCTGTGTGCGGCACCGTGTGTGGCGATGACGTTGTACTGCGGCAGGGCAATCTTGTGGCCCTGCAGATACTCCTGGAGCAGCGTCTTGGCGTCCTTGCCCAGCGTGCGGGGGTCGACCTGCTCCAGAATGGGGATATACAGCTTGCGGATCAGCGCCCGTGCGGCATCGAAGCCGGCATCGAGGAACACCGCCCCGACAATGGCCTCCAGCGCGTCAGCCAGGATCGACGGACGGCGGAATCCGCCGCTCTTCAGTTCGCCCTCGCCCAGGCGCAGGGCGTCGGAAAGCTGGAGCATCTGGGCGATCTCGTACAGCGCCTGCTGCTTGACGAGGTTGGCGCGCACGCGGGAAAGATCGCCCTCATCGAGCTTGCCGAACATGCCGTAGAGCATATCGGCCACGGCGCAGTTCAGCACCGAGTCGCCCAGGAATTCCAGGCGCTCGTTGTGCTGGGCGCTATGACTGCGATGGGTGAGCGCCTGCTGCAGCAATTCGGGCTTGCTGAATCGGTAGCCGAGACGTTGCTGCAAGGCGTCGAGGATCATGTCGTTACTGCGTTCCCGAATAGGTAATCAATAGACTCAGCGGACCATAGACGGGAATCTCGGTCCGGTACGAAAAACCAATGCTGCGTATCCTGCCGGCTTCGTCCTCGATCACATCGAGATCGTCGCCCTTGAGCGCCTCGATGCGGTCGATCTGGGCCTGCTTGTCGAAGTTGGCCGCCACATCCTTGCGGCTGACCGACCGATCCTTCGCGTAGTTCACCGCCCGCTTGACCGAGAAGTACTCGATCATGCTGGGAATCGCCTTCACTGCCGGCAGCACCACCGCAATCACGATGATGATGACGATCAGCAACGACCCCAGCGAGAATCCACGTGATTTTTTAATCACATTTGCACGGATACTTTCCCTCTTCCCCGAAAAACCCAACTTCTGACCCATTTTGCGCTTCCCTCGTTTTTTGAGTGTATTTGCGCTGCGCGAGGCGTCCGACCCCTACTTGAACGACCCCACGCGCCCAAAATTGCCGAGGTTCATCCAGATCACGAACGCCTTGCCTACGACGTTCTTGTCCGGGACGAAGCCCCAGTAACGTGAATCCAGGCTGTTGTCACGGTTGTCGCCCATGACGAAATAGTGCCCTTCCGGCACTTTACACGTCAGCCCCTGCTGATTGTAAGTGCAGTTCTCGCGGAACGGGAAATCGGGGTCGGCGCCCGCCACGAACGCCGGACGGTCGGCATCGTTCAGGATGCCATGCGCCACGCCGCCCGGCAGCGTCTCGGTGAAATGCTTCGAGTAGGCCAGCCGCTCCTCGTCGAGGTAGTCTGGCAAGGCGCTGTACTCGGCCGGCTTGCCGTTCACGGTCAGCTTCTTGTTTTCGTAGCGCACCACGTCGCCGGGCACGCCCACCACGCGCTTGATGTAGTCGAGCGACTCGTCCTTCGGGTAGCGAAACACCATCACGTCACCGCGCTGCGGCGTGCCAACGTCGAGGACCTTCTTGTTCAGCACGGGCAGGCGGATGCCGTAGTCGTACTTGTTGACGAGGATGAAGTCACCGATCAGCAGCGTCGGGATCATCGAGCCGGACGGGATCTTGAACGGCTCCACCACGAACGAACGAAGCACGAACACCGCCAGGATGACCGGGAAGAAGCTCGCCGAGTACTCGAGCCACCACGGCTGGCGCAGCTTTTCCTCGGCCAGCCGGGCGCGCGAGGCATCCAGCTCGGTACTCCCGTGCACCGCCTGCATGTCGCCGCGGCGCGCGTCGAATTCGGCCAGGGCAAGGTGCGCCACGCTGCGGCGCTGGCGCTCGAAGACCAGCTTGTCGGCAACCCAGGCAATGCCCGTAATGACCACCAGCACAAAAAGGATCAGTGCAAAATTCATGACGGCTTGGCGTTGATTTTTTAGAAGATCGTCTTGTCACCCGGCCAGCGGACTTGGCGCTGGCCTGCGGCTTACTTGTCGTCCACCTGCAGGATCGCCAGGAATGCCTCCTGCGGGATCTCCACGGTACCCACCTGCTTCATGCGCTTCTTACCCGCCTTCTGCTTCTCCAGCAGCTTCTTTTTCCGCGAGATGTCGCCGCCATAGCACTTGGCCAGCACGTTCTTGCGCAGCGCCTTCACGTTCTCGCGCGCGATGATGTTCGCCCCGATCGCCGCCTGGATAGCCACGTCGTACATCTGGCGCGGGATGATCTCGCGCATCTTGGCCGCCACCTCGCGCCCGCGATATTGCGAGTTCGAGCGGTGCACGATCACGGACAGCGCATCGACCTTGTCGCTGTTGATCAGGATGTCCACCTTGACCACGTCCGACGGGCGATATTCCTTGAACTCGTAATCCATCGACGCATAGCCGCGCGACACCGACTTCAGCCGATCGAAGAAGTCCATCACGATCTCCGCCATCGGGATCTCGTAGGTCAGCTGCACCTGCTTGCCGTGGTAGCTCATGTTGATCTGCGAGCCGCGCTTCTGCGTACAAAGCGTGATCACGGAGCCGACGTAGTCCTGCGGCATGTACAGGTTGACCGTGACGATCGGCTCCAGAATCGCCTCGATCCGGCTCGGATCAGGCATCTTGGCCGGGTTTTCCACGGTCAGCACCGTGCCGTCGCGCATCTGCACCTGATAGACCACCGTCGGCGCGGTGGTGATCAGATCCATGTCGAACTCGCGCTCAAGGCGCTCCTGCACGATTTCCATGTGCAGCAGGCCCAGGAAGCCGCAGCGGAATCCGAAGCCCAGCGCCTGGGACACTTCCGGCTCGTATTGCAGCGAGGCGTCGTTCAGGCGCAGTTTCTCGAGCGATTCGCGCAGCGCCTCGTACTGGTTCGCTTCCACCGGATACAGGCCGGCGAACACCTGCGGCTTGACTTCCTTGAAGCCCGGCAGCGGCTCGGCCGCCTTGCGCGCCATGGTGGTGATGGTGTCGCCCACCTTGGCCGCTTTCAGTTCCTTGATGCCCGCGATCACGAAGCCCACTTGGCCCGCCGAGAGCGACTCGCGCGGCAGCGATTTCGGCGAGAAAACGCCAACTTGTTCCACCAGGTGCTGCGCGCCCGTGGCCATCAGCAGCACCTTGTCCTTCGGGCGCAGCGTGCCATTGACCACACGTACCAGCATGACCACGCCGACGTAGTTGTCGAACCAGGAGTCGATGATCAGCGCCTGCAGCGGGGCGGCGGGGTCGCCCTTGGGCGGCGGCACCTTGGCGATCATCGCCTCGATCACGTCTTCCACGCCCTGGCCGGTCTTGGCCGAGCACGGCGTGGCGTCGTGGGCGTCGATGCCGATCACGTCCTCGATTTCCTGGATCGCGTTGGCGGGGTCCGCCTGCGGCAGGTCGATCTTGTTGAGCACGGGCACCACTTCCACACCCAGCTCGATGGCCGTGTAGCAGTTGGCCACGGTCTGGGCTTCCACGCCCTGCGAGGCATCCACCACCAGCAGCGCGCCTTCGCAGGCGGACAGCGAGCGGCTGACTTCGTAGCTGAAGTCCACGTGCCCCGGGGTGTCGATCAGGTTCAGGTTGTAGACCTGGCCGTCGCGCGCCTTGTAGCTCAGCGCCGCGGTCTGGGCCTTGATGGTGATGCCGCGCTCCTTCTCGATGTCCATCGAGTCGAGCACCTGCGCTTCCATCTCGCGATCGGACAGCCCGCCACACCGCTGAATGATTCGGTCGGCCAGGGTCGATTTCCCATGGTCGATGTGGGCAATGATCGAGAAATTACGAATGTGGTCCATCTAGCGTTCAGGGAGGCGCCGGCGCGCCAGGTGGGACGGGGGCGCGGGAGCATAAAAAAGGTGGGGCGCAATGCGTGCGCCAATCCGCGATTTTACCGGATTTTCAATGACTTCCGGCGCGGTAAATGGTGTCGGCACCGTGACCGGCACTTTCCGTGCGTGGCCCCGGGAATGGCGTATCGCGCACCCCGGAAATACATCGCGCCGGACATCGAGGCCGGCGCGATGGAGGTTGGGGGTCCGGGGATCGCCCGGACCGTCTTACCGGGCCTGGCTCGGACGCAGCGTCAGCACTTGGGTGGCGTCGCCACGGCGCACGAACACGGCCGCCATCTTGTTCTTGTCCAGCGCCTTCACCATGTCGTTGAACTGGCGAGCGTTGGTCACGTCGGCGTCGCCCAGACGCAGGATGATGTCGCCCGGACGGATGCCTGCGCGTGCCGCGGGGCCGTCTGCCGCCTCCACTTCCACGCCGGACTTGACCTTCAGTTCCTTGAGCTTGGTCTCGGCAATGTCGGTGACGATCAGCCCCAGCGCGTTCGGCTTGGCGGCTGGCGCGGCTTCGTCCGCGCTGCCGCCCCGCTTGTCGCCCCGGCGCGCCACGGCGCGGGCGTTGTCCGGCTCGAGTTCCGTCACGGTCACGGAAACGTCACGCGTCTGCCCCTTGCGCCACACCTGCAGCGGCACGCGGGTGCCCGGCTTGGTATCGCCAACCATCCGCGGCAGGTCCGACGCCTTCTCGATGTCGCGGCCGTTGAACTTCAGGATGATGTCACCCGCCTCGATGCCGGCCTTCTCAGCCGGTCCGCCCGGCTCCACGCTGCCGACCAGCGCGCCACGCGCGCGGCCCAGGCCCAGCGAGTCCGCCACTTCCTTGGTCACGTCGCCGATGGCCACGGCGATCCGGCCACGGGTCACCTTGCCAGACGCCTTGAGCTGCTCGGACACGCGCATCGCCTCGTCGATCGGAATCGCAAACGAGATGCCCATGTAGCCACCGCTACGGCTGTAGATCTGCGAATTGATACCGATCACCTCGCCGCGCAGGTTGATCAGCGGCCCGCCCGAGTTGCCGGGATTCACGGCCACGTCAGTCTGGATGAACGGCAGGTAGTCGCCCGTATCGCGGCCCTTGGCCGAGACGATGCCGGCAGTCACGCTATTGTCGAGCCCGAACGGCGAGCCGATGGCCAGCACCCACTCGCCCGGACGAATCTTGTCCGAATCGCCAAGCGGCAGGCGCGGCAGGTTGTTCGCTTCCACCTTGATCAGCGCCACGTCGGTGCGGCGATCGGAACCGATCAGCTTGGCCTTGAACTCGCGCTTGTCGGGCAGCGTCACGTAGATGGTCTCGGCATCCGCCACCACGTGGGCGTTGGTCATCACGTAGCCATCCTGGCTGATGATGAAGCCGGACCCTACGCCGCGGCTCTGTTCCTCCCCCTGCGGCGGCTGGCCACGGCGCGGCGGGGTGGGACCACCCGGCGCGCCCGGCATCGGCACGCCAAAGAAGCGGCGGAAGAATTCGGCCATCTCGTCGTCTTCGGGCGAGTTGCCGCCACGCGAGCGGATGCGTTCGGTGGTCCGGATGTTGACGACGGCCGGGCTGGCCTTCTCCACCAGATCGGTGAAGTCAGGCAGGTTGTAGTTCGAGGCAGCCGCCTGGGCATGCCCCACCTGGGCAACAGCCGGACCCAGCACGAGCATGGCAGCCATGACCATGGTTCGCACCAGGGCTGGGGATTTGAAAATCATCGACAACTCCCGGGAGATCAGCGAGAAACGGATGCCTTGCCGGATGTCGGAGCCGATCGACCCCGCAAGGCGGAACTTCAAGCGCGACTGGCCCGCACCAAGCGGCCGGCCCGGGGTTCGCTGCCCCGGCGCCAGCGCGCCCATGCGCTCAGTGTACCGTCTTGGGCGGGCGGTACTCCACGCCGGCGGCGAACTGCCTGACCGTGGCTGCGGGCACCTCGCCCACCACCGTGATCCAGTAGTCAGCCACGCGGCGCACCACGACCTGCGTGGCGCCGAGCGAAGCCACGCCTTCACGGCGCGCGCGTTGTTCCGATACGGGTTCGATAAAGATCGACAACCCGGTCAGACCGTCGCTGTAGACGATCTGGAGCACCTCGAAGACCTGCCCCGGCTTGTTACCTTGGGCGGGTGCGCGCAACTCGCCCAGCGGGCGGCGCACTTCGCGAATCTTCTGGAAGCCCTTGAGCGGCGAACCGATGATCCAGCCTTCGTCGGCCACGTTGGCCGGCTGATAGGTGACTTCGTAACGGTTCCACGACTGCGAACTCTTGATGGCGGACAGGATGCGTTGCTTGTCCGACGGCACGCCGATGTCGACCTGCGAGAACGCCACCTGCTCGAGCACCTTGCCGCCCTCGCCAATGGTCTGGGCGCGCATCAGCAGACCCGAGCCCTTGTCGGCCCACAGGCGTACTGCGTAACGCGCCGCATCGTGCGGCTCAAGTGAGAACACCTCGCACTCGACGCCCGCCACGCGCTCGCCGGGCAGCTTGCGCATGTCGTACAGCTCGAGCACATCGCTCTTGTTGGTCGCCAGTAGCGCCGGGAAGCGATCCTTCGCCTCCTGCTTTTCCACGACCACGAGCTTGGCTTCGGGAATCAGGCTGTGCACGACGTCGTTCTGGCGCAGCACCTCGCGCGGCTTGCCGTCGAGCGTTTCCAGGCGTTCGTACTCGTTGTGGACGAGATCGCTGTAATGCTGGATCCGCGACGCATGCATGACGCTGCCGCGCTGGTAGATCAGCGTGCCGACATAGTTCTCGCGCTGGGCGGCACGGTGGATCTTGTTGAGCCACGCCGTGGCGTCGCGTCGGTTCAGCGTATTGTCAGACGGCTGCGCCGTTGCGGCCGCAGCGGTCAGACACAAGGCCAGAAAAAAGGACCTGCGCAGGCCCTTCCTTCCGTGTACGCCCGCTACGTTGGCGGGCGACATTCCTTTATGCATGTCCGGCATTATTCCTGCGAATTTTCCTGTGAGAAGTTTGCGCCATTCGCCACCGTGCGCATGGTCGGCACAAAGGCTTCGGTCGCGACCGACGTGCGATGGGCACGCAGGTATTCGTCAAGGCGCGGATCGCGAATCATCTGGGCACTGTCAGCGGCCACAGTCACGATCGAACCGGCCTTGGCCGGCGTGGCGGACTGCTCGACGCGCGCCACGACGGCATCGGGCGTACCGATATCACCCGGACCACGCATCTGCGGCACCACAACCCAGCTCACGGCCGCCACAGCGGCGGCGATGGCCGTGCCCGGCATCACGCGGCGCACCCACGACGGGCGTACCAGCAGGCGTTGGCGGCCGGCTGCAGCCACGGCGGGCACGAGCACATGGGGCTCGGCTTCCAGGCTTGCGGAGAATCGGGAAAGAAACGCTTCGGTCGAACCAGCGTGCGTCAGCTCTTCCGAACGCAGCGTGTCACCGATCAGCTGGTAGACGGTCCAGTCCGTCATGCCGGCGTCGCTCTTCGCGAGGCCCAGCACGGCGTCCACTTCGTTCGGCGCCAGCTCGCCATCCATCAAAACGGAGATTTGCTCCGATGCTTCCACTACATGAACCGACTGCTTATGAGCCTGACCCATTTCCCACCCCAAGAAATTCCATTGAACACCGATAAATCCCGTACTGCTGCTTGTCGTTTATCGATGCAGGAATTGGCTGCAACGCTGGCTGCACGACATTCTTCAACTTGCTACCCCTACCACCGCTTGCCCTCGGCCGTTCCCAGCAGCGGGCGCAACTTGTCGGCGATCGCCTCGCGGGCGCGGAAGATCCGTGACCGCACGGTCCCGATCGGGCAACCCATGGCTTCGGCGATTTCCTCGTAACTGAGGCCCTCGATCTCGCGCAGGGTAATGGCGGTACGCAATTCCTCCGGCAGCGCCTCCATCGCGCGGTTGACCGTCTCGGCCACCTGACGCGTGTGGAGCATGGACTCCGGCGTATTGATATCCCTTAGTTGCTCGCCGTCTGCAAAAGTTTCAGCCTCTTCGGCGTCAATATCACTGGACGCCTCCGGGCGGCGGCCCTGCGTGGCCAGATAGTTCTTGGCGGTGTTGACGGCGATGCGGTACAGCCACGTGTAGAAGGCGGATTCGCCCCGGAACTGGGGAAGCGCGCGGTATGCCTTGATAAAGGCATCCTGCGCCACATCCTCCACTTCGGCGGGATCGCGGACAAGGCGCGAAATGAGCCGGATGATCTTGCGGTGGTACTTGGCCACCAGCAACTCAAAGGCTCGTTTGTCGCCCTGCTGGACGCGTTCAACTAGAAGCTGATCGGCTTCGCGTTCGCTCACGAATGGTTCACCTGCAGTGTATCTCTTGGTTTTGTCGTCACGACAAACGTTGTATTTTACCTACGAATCGGGACCCACCGGGTGTCGCGAAGCGCATTCTGTGACCGCCCGTCCGCATGTTTGGTTCCGCATGCCGAAATGAAGCGGGGCTCGCCGTGGCGAGCCCCGTAATACCCGTCGCGATCAGATGCGGCGGAAGACAAGCGTGCCGTTGGTGCCGCCAAAACCGAAGTTGTTCTTCACTGCCACGTCGATCTTCATCTCGCGTGCAGTATTCGGCACGTAATCCAGGTCACATTCCGGATCCTGGTTGAAGATGTTGATCGTCGGCGGCGAGACCTGGTTGTGGATCGCCAGCACAGTGAAGACCGACTCGAGGCCGCCAGCGCCGCCCAATAGGTGACCGGTCATCGACTTTGTCGAATTGACCACCATCTTGTAGGCGTGATCGCCGAAGGCCAGCTTCACGGCGTCGGACTCGTTCTTGTCGCCCAGCGGCGTGGACGTGCCGTGCGCGTTCAGATACTGCACTTCGTCGGCATTGATGCCGGCGTTCTTCAGCGCAGCCACCATGCAACGGCGCGGGCCGTCGGTGTTCGGGGCGGTCATGTGGAACGCGTCGCCGCTCATGCCGAAGCCAATCAGCTCCGCATAGATCTTGGCGCCGCGTGCCTTGGCCGACTCGTACTCCTCGAGCATCATCACGCCGGCACCCTCGCCCAGCACGAAACCGTCGCGGTCCTTGTCCCACGGACGCGAGGCCGTGGCCGGATCGTCGTTGCGGGTGGACAGCGCCCGGGCTGCGGCAAAACCGCCAATCCCCAGCGGCGAAACCGTTGACTCGGCGCCACCGGCCAGCATCGCGTCGGCATCGCCGGCCTGGATCAGGCGGGCGGCCAGGCCGATGCTGTGCAGGCCGGTCGTGCAGGCCGTCACGGCCGCGAGGTTCGGGCCCTTCAGGCCGTGATAGATCGACAGATGGCCCGAGATCATGTTGATGATCGAGCCCGGAACGAAGAACGGCGAAATCCGGCGCGGGCCGCGATTGACCAGCTCCATCTGCGTAGCTTCGATCATCGGCAGACCGCCGATGCCGGAGCCAACCAGCACGCCGATACGCTCGGCGTTCTCCTCGGTCACTTCCAGGCCGCTATCCTTCAGCGCCTGGGTACCCGCCGCGATACCGAAATGGATAAACGTATCCATACGGGGGGCTTCCTTCGCCGGAACATATTCCTCGACGTTGAAGCCCTTCACTTCACCGGCAAAATGCACGGCGAACGGGGAGTGATCGAATTTGGTGATGGTGGCGATGCCGGACTTGCCGGCAACCAGGTTGGCCCAGCCTTCGGCAACCGTGTTTCCGACCGGAGACACAAGGCCAAGCCCAGTGACGACGACGCGACGACGGCTCACTATGATTTCCTACGAGTGCGTGAAGCGGAATTGGATTGATTCAGGATCTCGCCGATCCGGCCGTTAGTCATTGCATACGGCGCGTAATACGGTTTGAGATCATTCCGATTCTGCTTCTTCGAACAGACGAAAGCCACAGAAAACAACCGGACAGGACCATGACGGCCCCACCCTTGTGCCTTCTGTGGCTCGGAATGCGAAGACGACGGCTTAGGCCTTGACGTGCGCGGTGGCGTAGTCGATGGCCTGTTGCACGGTCGTGATCTTTTCGGCTTCCTCATCAGGAATTTCCATGCCGAATTCATCTTCCAACGCCATCACGAGTTCAACCGTGTCCAGCGAGTCCGCACCGAGATCGTTCACGAACGACGATTCGTTCTTGATGTCTGCCTCGGCCACGCCAAGCTGTTCAGCCACGATTTTCTTGACGCGTTGTTCGATATTGTCCATGTAACCCTCCAGGGAAGTTCGACAAAAAGTGGGCGCATTTTAGCAGGTTTGGACCACAAAAAATCCGCCTGCCATCTATTGCAAGAATCGCGCCCGTTCGGTTTGAAAAACAACTGCTTCGCCCGCCATCTTTCGGCTTCTTCGCCGAAATGCACGTCGGGTAATGCAATCAATTCATGTACATGCCGCCATTCACGTGCAGCGTAGTGCCCGTGATGTAGGCGGCCTGCGGACCGGCCAGGAACGCCACCGCATGCGCGATGTCTTCCGGCTGGCCGAGTCGGCCCAGCGGGATCTGGGTCTTCAGCGCCGTATGCTGCTCGTCCGACAGGACCTTGGTCATGTCGGTGTCGATAAAGCCCGGCGCCACGCAGTTCACGGTAACGTTGCGGCTGCCGATCTCGCGCGCCAGCGCGCGGGCCATGCCCTCCACGCCGGCCTTGGCCGCCGCGTAGTTCATCTGGCCCGGGTTGCCCGTGGAGCCCACCACCGAGGTGATGTTGATGATGCGGCCGGTACGTGCCTTCATCATCGGGCGCAGCACGGCGCGCGACAGGCGGAACACCGCAGTCAGGTTCGTGTCGATGACGCTCGTCCAGTCGTCGTCCTTCATGCGCATGGCCAGTTGGTCCTGGGTGATGCCGGCATTGTTCACCAGCACGGCCAGGCCACCGTGAGTCTTCACGATCTCCTCGATCACAGCTTCGCAGCGCGCGGCGTCATTCACGTTCAGCACCACGCCATGGCCCTGCAGGCCCTCGGCCTTCAGGTATTCGCCGATGGCGGCCGCGCCGGACTCGCTCGTGGCGGTGCCGATCACGGTGGCGCCCTGACGCGCCAGTTCCAGTGCGATGGCCCGGCCAATGCCGCGCGACGCACCCGTCACCAGGGCGACCTGATTTTCCAGAGTCTTGCTCATGTTGCGATGTTCCTTGGCTTACTTCAGCAGCGCCAGCGTGTCTTGCAGCGATGCGGGGTCGAAGATCGCGCCGCCGACGAGGTTGCCGTCGATGCGCTTGGTCATGCCGGCCAGCACCTTGCCCGGACCGCATTCGATCACATGGGTCACGCCTTCGGCGGCCATCTTCTGCACGCACTCCACCCAGCGTACCGGGGCGGCGGCCTGGCGCACCAGGGCGTCCTTGATCTGGGCCGGATCGTTGGCGATGGCCACGTCCACGTTGTTGATGACCGGGATAGACGGCGCCGAGAACGCCAGCCCAGCCATGCGCTCCTTGAGGCGGTCCGAAGCGGGCTTCAGCAGCGACGAGTGGAACGGCGCCGAGACCGGCAGCGGCAGCGCGCGCTTGGCACCCTTGGCCTTGGCGATCTCGCAGGCCTTTTCCACGGCGGCCTTGTGGCCGGCAATCACCACCTGCGCGGGGGCGTTGAAGTTGACGGCCTCGACCACGCCGGCGGCAGACGCCTCGACGCAAGCCGCGCGCACGTCGTCATCGGACAGGCCGAGGATGGCGGCCATGCCGCCCTCGCCCACCGGCACGGCTTCCTGCATCGCCTGTGCGCGGAAGCGCACCAGCGGCACCGCATCGGCAAATGGGATCACGCCCGCAGCCACGAGCGCCGAGTACTCGCCCAGGCTGTGGCCGGCCACCAGTGCCGGGGCCGGGCCGCCGGCGTCCAGCCAGGCGCGGTACACGGCCACGGCAGCGGTCAGCATCACCGGCTGGGTGTTGGTCGTGAGGTTCAGTTCTTCCGCCGGACCTTCCGCGATCAGGCGGCCGATGTCCTGCCCCAGCGCGGTGGAAGCTTCCTCCAGCGTGGCGCGGACCACCGGGTTGTCGGCAAACGCGTTGAGCATGCCGACCGATTGCGAGCCCTGGCCAGGGAAAACGAATGCGAATTTCATCGGGAATCCAGTCTTAACGATTCAGACGAGCGTGTCGGGGCGCACGTGCCCTTTCAGGCACGCCGCGCCGGACCGCATCTTACATGCGCAGGAGCACCGCGCCCCAGGTGAAGCCGCCGCCAACGCCTTCCAGCATCACGGTCTGTCCCGGGCGGATACGGCCGTCGCGCACGGCCACGTCGAGTGCCAGCGGGATCGACGCCGCCGAAGTATTGCCATGCTCGTGCACCGTGGCGACCATGCGCTCGGCCGGCAGGCCCAGCTTGCGCGCCGTGCCCTGCATGATGCGGATATTGGCCTGGTGCGGCACCAGCCAGTCGATTTCGTCCGCCTGCACCTCGGCAGCGGCCATGGCCTCGCGCGCCACCTTGTCCAGCACGTTCACGGCCAGCTTGAACACCGCCTGGCCGTCCATGTGCAGGAAGGCGTTGCCGGTGATGGCACCGCCCGACACATTGCCCGGCACGCAGAGGATGTCCACGTGGCTGCCATCGGCATGCATGGCCGACGACAGGATGCCCGGTTCGTCGGAGGCAGTCAGCACCACGGCGCCGGCGCCGTCGCCAAACAGCACGCAGGTGGTGCGGTCGTTGAAATCGAGGATGCGGGAGAACACTTCGGTGCCGATCACCAGCACGTTCTTGTGCGAGCCGCTGCGGATGAACTTGTCCGCCGTGGAGAGCGCGTAGACGAAGCCCGAGCACACGGCCTGCATGTCGAAAGCCGCACAATGGTTCGTGATGCCGAGCTTCTGCTGCACCAGGCAGGCGGTGCTCGGGAACACGAAGTCCGGCGTGGAGGTGGCCACGATGATCAGGTCGATGTCCTGGCGCTCGATCCCGGCCGCCTCGATCGCCCGCTCGGCCGCTTGCACGGCCAGGTCACTGGCGGTGACGTCCGGCTCGGCCCAGTGCCGCGCCGAAATGCCGCTGCGCGAGACGATCCACTCGTCGCTCGTTTCGATGCCACGCTCGGCCAGCTGCGCCGCCAGCTCGTGATTGGTGACACGCCGCGGGGGCAGGTAGCTCCCGGTACCGATGATTTTTGCGAACTTGGTCATGTCTGTCGGATCGTGATGCTCACCCGGGCCGCCTGCGGCAGCCGCCACGGCCCCCTGCACTCAGGGGGTTCAGAGGGCTTGAGGCCTCAGGCGGCATGGGTATCGGGATGTGGGTCCGGTGCGTCGGTCTCCGGGCCGCCCGTCGCGGGCGCCGTGGCGCCGGACTTGTTGGCGAAGACCCTTGCTATACGTTCGATTACGCCGTTTCTGGCCGCATCATACCCGCGTTTGATCGCCCATTCAAAAGAGTGGGCGTCGGCGGAACCGTGACTCTTGATCACCAGTCCGCGCAGGCCCAGCAGCGAGGCGCCGTTGTAGCGCGCGGGGTCCAGCCGGCGCGCCAGGCGCGACAGCACGGGCATGGCCACGGCGGCCAGCAGCTTGGTGAACCAGGAGCGCGTGAACTCCTCCTTGATCATGCCGCCAATCATCTTGGCCAGGCCCTCGGTACTCTTGAGCGCCACATTGCCGACGAAGCCGTCGCAGACCACGATGTCCGTCGTGCCCTTGAAGATGTCGTTGCCTTCCACGTTGCCGTAGAAATTCAACTCGGAAGCGCGCAGCAGCTCGCCGGCGGCCTTGACCACCTCGTTGCCCTTGATCACTTCCTCGCCGATATTGAGCAGGCCCACCGTGGGGTGATCCTTGTGATCCACCACGGACACCATGGCCTCGGCCATGCGGGCGAACTGGAGCAGGTGCCCGGGTTCGCAGTCGGCGTTGGCCCCCAGGTCGAGCACCGTGGTGCCCCAGCCCTGCTCATTGGGAATGGTGGTGGCGATGGCTGGCCGCTCGATGCCCTCGAGCGTCTTCAGCACATAGCGCGACACAGCCATCAGCGCGCCGGTGTTGCCGGCGGAGATGAGCGCGTCGGCGCGGCCTTCCTTGACCTGCGTGGCCGCCACGCGCATCGAAGAGTCCTTCTTCTTGCGCAGCGCCACTTCCACCGGGTCATCCATCGTGATGACCTCGGTTGCCGCCACCACGGTGACGCGCGGATGATCGGCCGCATGCAGCTTCCTGAGCTGCGCGCCGATGGCATCGGGCAAGCCGACGAGGATCATCTCGGCGTCATCGTGACGGGAAAGAAAACTGATCGCCGCCGGCACGGTCACGGATACACCGTGATCGCCGCCCATGCAGTCGATAGCGAGCTTGATCGTCATTGTTTCCAGATACGGAATGCGCACCGGCATCCGCCGCCTCGGTTCGCGGGGACGCAACCAGCCGGACGCGCGGATACGTTGGCGGGTGGGCGCCGAGCGCCCAACAAAAAAGCGGCAACGAGCTTGCCGCTTTCCTGTTTTACACCTGACAACGTGCGCGAGCGAGACACAGGGTCACGCCAGACGACCTGGTCAGTCGTTCTTGGTCTTGATGACCTTGCGGCCACGGTAGTAGCCGTTCGGGCTCACGTGGTGACGCAGGTGGGTCTCGCCCGTGGTCGGCTCAACGGCCAGGGGTGCGACCGACAGATGGTCGTGCGAACGGTGCATGCCGCGCTTGGACGGCGACTTCTTGTTCTGTTGAACAGCCATGATGACTCCTTCGAGAATTTTGCGATATTAACACACGCATCCTGCGCGAGGCGTAGCCGGGGCCCGGCCGGATGCTTGACCTGCTACCCGAGGACGGGTGCGCCGGCCGCTCTGTTGCGGCGTCAGTGCTTCGTCTTCAGGCCGGCCAGCGCCGCAAAGGGCGATGGCCGCTTTTCCTCTTCGGGCGGAGCCTCAGGCTCCACCTCACCGTCCGCGCCGGTCACGAGCGACTCGTGCACGGCGGGACAGACCATATGCTTGGGTGCCGACGGCAACGCCAGCAGCACCTCGTCTTCCACAAGTTCCAGCGGCGAAAACTTCTTCGACCCGACGATCACGTCGACGTCGTCGTCATCCATGGGTGCCGAATCCGCCGCTTCTTCGCTGGCCATGACCTCGAAGCGCATCGACGTGTCGATCGGCTCCGGGTAGACCTGCAGGCAGCGCTGGCAATCGAGCCAGACCCGGCCCTGCACGGTGACGTCGACGAACAGCCGCTGCGACACCGCCGCGCCAGCCTCCACCGCTTCCTCGTGCATGAAGCCGGTGAGCGTGTAGTGAAACGTCTCGTCCGGCGCCGACGCTGGCGCATCCTTGGCCGTCTCGGCTAAGATGCGCGGCAAATCGCGCGTCGCCACGTCGCCCGCCACGCTGCCACCCTTGCGGCAGAACGCGAACAGATCGGTTTCGCGCAGATCGAATGCCACGGCGGACGCCGCTGGCTGGGTCGGCTGACTCATGTACGCTGAATCGCTGGAAAAATGCCTTGTTTGCCACACCTGGGACGATCCACGCCAACGAGGGCGGATACGCCTGCCGCGATGGCTTCCGATCACGGCCGGGCACGAATGTGCCTGTGTGGCTAAACGCGCGATTATAAGCTGAAAAACGGGACTCGGTCAAAGTATACAACTGGCTAACTGACCGTCCCCTCTCCCTCCGACGCTACCTCTATATATATGTCGTCCTCCGCTATCCGCCCGCCCCTGATCCTCGGGTCGAGTTCTCCGTACCGGCGCGAGCTGCTCGCGCGGCTGCGCATCCCGTTCGACGTGGCTGTACCGGACATCGACGAAACCCCGCTGGCCGGCGAGGTCCCCGAGGCCACGGCCCTGCGCCTCTCGCGCCGCAAGGCCGAGGCGATTGCCGCGCGCCACCCCGGCGCACTGGTCATCGGCTCGGATCAGGTCTGCACGCTCGACGGCGCCCAGATCGGCAAACCCGGCAGCCATGAGAAGGCGCTGGCCCAGTTGCAGCAAATGCGCGGACGAACCGTCACATTTCATTCGGCACTCTGCCTGCTCGACAGCCGCACCGGCGAGGCCCAGCTGGCCGATGTACAGACCCGGGCGACCTTCCGTGACCTGTCCGATGCCGAACTAGACGCCTACCTGCGCCTGGAAACCCCCTATGACTGCGCCGGCAGCGCCAAGGCCGAGGGTCTGGGCATCGCCCTGCTCGCGCGCGTGGAATCGGACGACCCCACGGCGCTGATCGGCCTGCCGCTGATCGCGCTGACCGGCATGCTGCGCGCCGCCGGCTACCCGTTCTTCGGAGCCTGAACGATGACCGGTACCCTGTTCCTGATTCCCAACACGCTCGGCAAGCGCGACGAGTTCGATCCGCTGCCCGATGTCATCCCCGCCGGCGTGCAGCAGATTGCCGCGCGGCTCGACTACCTGGTGGCCGAGAACGCCAAGACGGCGCGCGCTTTCCTGAAGAAACTGGGCGAAACCAGCCCGCTGGTGCGGCCGATCCAGCAGATCGAGATCCGTGAGCTGAACGTGAACACGCGCGCCGAGGCCTTGGCCGCGCTGCTGGACCCCATCGCCGGGGGCCGCGATGGCGGGCTGCTTTCGGAAGCCGGCGTGCCGGCCGTGGCCGACCCCGGCGCGGACCTCGTGCGGCTGGCCCACGCGCGCGGCGTGACGGTGCGGCCACTGGTGGGGCCAAGCTCGATCCTGCTGGCGGTGATGGGTTCCGGCCTGAATGGCCAGAGCTTCGCGTTCAACGGCTACCTGCCAGTGGACGCGGACGAACGCGCGCGCAAGCTACGGGAATTGGAAGCGCATTCGCGCAAGGCGCGCCAGACGCAGGTCTTCATCGAGACCCCCTACCGCAACGCCGCGCTGCTGGAAGCGCTGCGCCAGCATTGCGCCGGCACCACGATGGTATCGGTGGCCGTCGACCTGACGCTGCCCACCGAAACCATCGTCACGCTGCCGCTGTCAGCCTGGCGGCCGGAACGGATTGCCCTGCAAAAGCGGCCGGCGATCTTCTCGCTGCTGGCCGCCTAGTCCTGCCTACCGTAGCGACTGCGCGCCGGTCGACATCATCATGGTCTTCATCGCCGCGCTGCCCATGGCCGCGCCAAACCGCTTGGCCACGCGCTCGGCGATGTTTTCCTTGACCGTGTAGTCGACGATATCCTCGGCCTTGAACAGGTCGCGCGCCACGTAGTCGGCGCTCCCCACGCCATCGGCCAGACCTAGCGCCACGGCGCGCTCGCCGGACCAGAACAGGCCCGAGAACAGGTCCGGATCATCCTTCAGCCGGTCGCCGCGGCCTTCCTTTACCACGTCGATGAACTGCTGGTGGATCTCCTTGAGCATGGTCTCGGCATAGGCTTTCTGGCGCGGCACCTGCGGCGAGAAGGGGTCGAGCATGCCCTTGTTGGCGCCCGAGGTGTACAGCCGGCGCTCCACGCCGAGCTTCTCCATCAAGCCGGTGAAGCCGAAGCCGTCCATCAGCACGCCGATCGAGCCGACGATACTGGCCTTGTCCACATAGATCTTGTCGGCCGCCGCCGCCACGTAGTAGCCGCCGGAGGCGCAGATTTCCTCCACCACCACGTAGAACGGCTTGCCCGGATACACGGTGCGCAGGCGCTTGATCTCGTCGTTGATGATGCCCGCCTGCACCGGCGAGCCACCCGGCGAATTGATCTTGAGGATCACGCCGGCCGCGTTGGTATCGGCAAAGGCGGCCTGCAGCGAAGCATTGATCGAGTCCGCACCCGCCGGCGTGCCCGCCGCGATCTCGCCTTCCAGCGACACCATCGCGGTATGGCGCCCCGCGGTGCTGGCGATGCCATCGCCCTTGAAGTCGATTACCGCGTACAGGATCAGCGCCAGGATGCCCAGCACCACCAGCCGGAAGAAGATCTTCCAGCGCCGTGCCGCGCGCTGTTCGCGCAGCGTGGCCATCAGCACCTTCTCCAGCACGTCGCGCTCCCAGCCACCGGTGGCGCTGCCGCCACCCACCGGGGCGGCTCCGCCCTGCCCGCTCAGGCGCGCGCGGCGCTCGTCGGCCTCGCGCCGCGCCGCGTCCTCCCCGGCACGCAGCTCCTGCTCGAGCGGAAAATCGGCCTGCGCCGCCGTTTCCAGGCGGTGACTGTCGTCGGCCTTGTGTTCGTCTTGCGTTTGACCCGGTTCGACCGGCGGTTTTTGCTGTTCTGTCATGCGATGGACTCGATAAAATCAGACGGCGGCCCGGCGGATCATTCAGGTGGCGTCGGGCGGGTAAAAAGGCGGTTCGGGGAGCCAGTAGACAGCACCCTCGCGTTCCTCGGTCCGGAGCTTGGCCAGCGCGGCGCCCCGGCAAGGGCCGCCCACGCAAAGGCCGGTGTCTGGCGCATAAACCGCGCCATGTGTCGCGCACATCAAGTATAGGCCCGCGCTATCGAAAAACTGCCCCTCCTGCCAGTCCAACTCCATCGGTACGTGCGCGCACTGGTTCAGGTAGGCGTGCGCCACGCCGTCGAAACGGACCACGAATGCGCCGATCTCGCGCGCTTCCAGGCGCACGGAGAACCGCACGCCGGCCCCGCCATCGACGAGTTCGTCGCTGGCGCACACGCGGTGCAGTGGCTGGCCGGCTTCAGGCATGCGTGAGCAGCCAGTCCTGGAGATCGGCGATCGACGTGGCGCAGTGCACCGGCGCCATCGCGCGCAGCGAATCGGCCGGATGCGCGCCGTAGCAGACGCCCAGGCCGTGCGCGCCGGCGTTGACCGCCATCTGCAGGTCATGGGTGGTATCGCCCACCATGACCGTGCGCGCCACGTCCTGGCCCAGCTCGCGCGTCAGCTCCTGCAGCATGGCCGGGTGCGGCTTGGAGAACGTCTCGTCGGCGCAACGCGTGCCATCGAACAGCTTGCCAAGGCCGGTGGCCGCCAGCGCCCGCTCCAGCCCCACGCGCGTCTTGCCCGTGGCCACGCCGAGAAAATAGTGCTCGCCGTGCAGGGCCTCGAGCATCTCGCGCACGCCGTCGAACAGCACGAGGTCCGCATCGCGCGTGAGGAAATGGTAGCGGTAACGCTCCGCCAGGCGCGGATAGTCGGCCGGGTCGAGCGTGGGCACGGCATAGGACAGCGCGTCCTTCAGCCCAAGGCCGATCACGTGGCTCGCGGCGCTGTCATCAGGCACGGGCAGGCCCAGGTCGCGGCTGGCCAGCTGGATGCATTTGGCGATGGTCGGGGTGGAATCCATAAGGGTTCCATCCCAGTCGAAGACGATCAGGTCGAAGCGCTGCCTGGCCATTGAGGTCCTTGGTCGATGCGGAAAGTGGTGTGGCGGCTGCGGAGGCGGCGATGCGACGCGTCAGTCCGCCGCGCGGTGCTGACGCAATTGTTGCAGAAAATCAACACACTCGGCGGGTAATGGCGCTGAAACGGTCAGCGGCTCGCCCGTGGACGGGTGCGCCAGCGTCATCCGGTGCGCGTGCAGGAACATCCGCTTGATGCCGGGCTTGGCATTGCTGCGAGAAAGTGCCTTGTTGAGCGCAAAATCACCATACTTCTCATCGCCGACGATGGGGAAACCGGACGCCTGCAAGTGCACCCGGATCTGGTGCGTGCGGCCGGTCTTCAGTTCGGCCTCGAGCAGGGTGTAGCCCTGGAACGCCTCCACCTTGTTGAAGATGGTGTGCGCGGTCAGCCCATCAGCCTGCACGCGCACGCGCCGCTCGCCATCGGGCGTGCTGTATTTATATAGCGGGAGCTTGACGTGCTGCCGCGTGTTCTGGAATTCGCCGGCCACGCAGGCGAAGTAGCGCTTGTCCATGCCGGTGCCACGCATCTGCTCATGCAGGTGCACCAGCGCAGAGCGCTTCTTCGCCAGGATCAGGATGCCGGACGTCTCGCGGTCCAGCCGGTGCACCAGTTCCAGGAACTTCGCCTCGGGCCGCGCGCGCCGCAACTGCTCTATCACCCCGAAGGCCACGCCCGAGCCGCCATGGACGGCCACGCCGGCCGGCTTGTCGATAATCAGCAGCCAGGCATCCTCGAACAGGATCGGGAATTCCGACGAAGGCACGAACACCCCGTCGTCCTGTGCCTTTTCCGCCACCCGCATGGGCGGGATCCGGATCACATCGCCCAGCTTCAGACGGTAAGTGGCATCGATCCGGCCCTTGTTCACGCGTACTTCGCCCGAGCGCAAGACCCGGTAGATATGGCTCTTGGGCACGCCCTTGGAGACCTTCAGCAGGAAGTTGTCGATGCGCTGGCCCTCGGCACTTTCGTCCACCGTGACGTACGCCACTTGGAGCGCGCCGGGCGCGACGCGCGGCTCCTTTTCAATTTGATGGCGTAACTCATTCATTTTCAATATAATTTCCCGGCTGTCCCGGCCAAAGACCGGCAGCGCACGACCTGTGTAAGCGATTCTGTGAGCAATATAGGCGCGGGCCCAAGTTGGGCTGGCGGGTGACGAGACCGATGAGGATTGCCACCAATATCCGCGCAGGATCACGCATTTTACACTTCGGGTTGCCACCAACCCGGCCCGTCTCCCGCATTTTGCGTACCCCGCAGGCGCCAGATGGGCAAATGGTGGAAATCAGCAGCACGCACGCGCCACGCCGGCGCGCAGGAAGTTGCCCAGAGGCGGCTTCGGCGAGAAACGGCGGGCACGTGGAAACAGAGTGATCCAGGTAGAACAGAATTCAATGGGGATGCCCGACAGGCATCCCCATCGGTGAGAGAAGACCGCCCGCACCGGGAAATCGGTGCCGGCCGGCAGGCGAGCCTGCCAACCGACCTGCAATATCGGCTAGTCGTATTACCGGCGCCCGGTCGCAGAACTCCAAGAAGCAGCGGCGCGCCCGCCAGGAGACAGGTCAGGTTGACATTCGGCCCCGCTTGCCGCGTCCGGAAAACTTGCTCTTTGACGCGTCTTGGCCATTCCCGGCCGGCCGCGATGCCGCGAAGCCAGTGCCGTTTGCATTGTGCGTTGCCGCATCGCCCCCGGCCATTCCGGGCATCCGCCGCAAGTCGCTGTATCAGGAGCAGTGCCATGGCGCTCTCCCCGAC
The DNA here is from genome assembly GCF_052115685.1 of Cupriavidus sp. 2KB_3. Classification (NCBI taxonomy): domain Bacteria; kingdom Pseudomonadati; phylum Pseudomonadota; class Betaproteobacteria; order Burkholderiales; family Burkholderiaceae; genus Cupriavidus; species Cupriavidus sp. 2KB_3. The sequence continues at coordinate 349,395 of NZ_JBFRHD010000001.1, read as the reverse complement.
CCAGCGGACGCCTGCCTAGACGTCGACAGCCTCTCTCTTTCACCCGCGCCCCGTCCGGCCGCGTCGTATTGCGCGCCGGCGACTCCGGCAATTCTCCCGCCCCCACTCTATTTCCTCGCGTGCTCCATGGATCGTCGCGGACACCTTTCGTGTGACTTCCGCGACACTGGAGTGAGGTATTGCGATGAAACGCATGCTGTTCAACGCGACGCAACAGGAAGAATTGCGCGTCGCGATCGTCGATGGTCAGAAACTGATCGATATCGACATCGAAACCGCCGGGCGCGAGCAGCGCAAGGGCAACATCTACAAGGGCGTCATCACCCGCATCGAGCCCTCGCTGGAAGCCTGCTTCGTCAACTACGGCGAAGAGCGCCACGGCTTCCTGCCGTTCAAGGAAGTGGCCCGCGCGTTCTTCAAGGACGGCGTGGACGTGCGCAACGCGCGCATCCAGGACGCCCTGCACGAGGGCCAGGAACTGATCGTCCAGGTCGAGAAGGAAGAGCGCGGCAACAAGGGCGCCGCCCTGACCACCTTCATCTCGCTGGCCGGCCGCTACCTGGTGCTGATGCCGAACAACCCGCGTGGCGGTGGCGTCTCGCGCCGCATCGAGGGCGAGGACCGCCAGGAACTGCGCGAGACGATGGGCCAGCTGACCGTGCCGGACGGCATGAGCATCATCGCCCGCACCGCCGGCATCGGCCGCGCGGCCGAGGAACTGCAGTGGGACCTGAACTACCTGCTGCAACTGTGGAAGGCCATCGACGGCGCCGCCGGCGACAACAAGGCCCCGCTGCTGATCTATCTGGAATCGAGCCTGGTCATCCGTGCCATTCGCGACTATTTCCAGCCCGATATCGGCGAAATCCTGATCGATACCGACGAGATCTATGAACAGGCACGCGCTTTCATGAGCGTGGTCATGCCTGACAACATGAACCGCGTGAAGAAGTACCGGGACGACGTGCCCCTGTTCTCGCGGTTCCAGATCGAGCACCAGATCGAGTCCGCCTATTCCCGCATGGTGATGCTGCCGTCCGGCGGCGCCATCGTGATCGACCATACCGAAGCCCTGGTTTCCGTTGACGTGAACTCGGCCCGTGCCACCAAGGGCGCGGACATCGAGGAAACGGCGCTGCGCACGAATCTGGAAGCGGCCGACGAGATCGCCCGCCAGCTGCGCCTGCGCGACCTGGGCGGCCTGATCGTGATCGACTTCATCGACATGGAGTCCAGCAAGGCTCAGAAGGACGTGGAAACGCGCCTGAAGGACGCCCTGCGCCACGACCGCGCCCGCGTGCAGATGGGCAAGATCAGCCGCTTCGGCCTGATGGAGCTGTCGCGCCAGCGCCTGCGTCCTTCGCTGTCGGAAGGCTCGCACATCACCTGCCCGCGCTGCAATGGAACAGGTCACATCCGCGATACCGAATCGTCCGCCCTGCAGGTGCTGCGCATCATCCAGGAAGAGGCGATGAAGGAAAACACGGCCGCCATCCACTGCCAGGTGCCGGTGGAAGTGGCCGCTTTTCTGCTGAACGAGAAGCGTCAGGAAATCAACCTGATCGAGCTGCGCTTCAAGGTGAACGTGCTGTTGATCCCCAACAAGCACCTGGAAACCCCGCACTACAAGCTGGAGCGCCTGCGCCACGACGATCCGCGCCTGGAGGAATCCACGGCCAGCTATCGCATGGCCGAGGCCGCCGCCAAGGAACTCGAGGCGGACACGAGCTACAGCAGCCGCAAGAAGGAAGATGCACGTCCGCGCCAGGAAGCCGCCGTCAAGGGCATTACGCCCGACGCGCCGGCGCCGGTGTCGGTGCCCCGCCCCGAGCGCGCCCCGCGCCCCGAAGCCGCTGCCGCACGTCCGGTACCGGCCACGCAGCCCGTGGCCGCCGGCGGTTTCATCGCCTGGCTGAAGGGCCTGTTCGGTGCACGTCCGGCCGCCGCCCCGGTGGCAGAGCCGGCCAAGCCGGCCGCTGACGCCCAGGCACGCGGCGATGGCCGCCGCGAACGCGGCCAGCGTGGCGAAAGTCGCGGCGAAGGCCGTGGCCAGGGCCGTGGCGAGCGTGGTGAACGTGGCGAGCGCGGTGATCGCGAACAGCGTGGTGAACGCGGCGAGCGTGGCGAGCGCCAGGGCCGTGGCCAGCGTGGCGAACGCGGCGAACAACGCGGCGCCGAGCGTGGTGAGCGCGCGGAACGCGGTGATCGTGCCGAACGTGGCGAGCGGACTGAACGTGGCGAACGCACCGAGCGCGGTGAGCGTCCGGCACGCGCCCCGCGCGAAGGCCAGCAGGCCACGCCGGCCATCGCCCGTCAGCCCGAGGGTGGCGAAGCCCGTCAGGAAGGCAATCGCCGTGAGCGCAATCAGGAACGCCGCGAGCGTCAGCGCGAACGGCAGCGTGAGCGTGGCGACACCCGCGAGACCGAGGAAGCCCTGAACGTCGAAGGCGCACCGCAGACCGCATTCGAGGCTGCGCAAGCCGCCCCGGCCGTGGCCGTGGTGGCAGCCGCCGCCGCGACCGAACTGCCGGAAGGCCTGGAAGCCGTGGCAACGGAAGGTGCAGAGGGCGAAGAGCGCCGCCGCCGCAACCGTCGCGGCCGTAACCGCTACCGCCGCGACCGCGAAGATGGTGTGCAAGGCGCCGATGGCGAAAACGGCGATGCCAACGACACGTCCAACCTGGCCGAAGTGGCCGCAGGCGTAACCGAGACGGAATTCGCACCGGTGGCGGCCCAGGCTGCACCGCAAGTCGTGGCACAGCCGGAGCCGGTTGCCGTGGCCCAGGTGGCTGAGGTGCCCCGCGTGGCCCAGGTGGCGGAAGTCGCCGAGGTTACGGAAGCCGTGGAAATCCGCGAGACGCGTGAAACGGTGGAAACCGTGGCCCGCGTGGAACCGGCCGCCTACGCCCAGCCGAGCCAGCCGGCCCAGCCCGTGAGCCCGGCCCCGGTGGCCGAGCCGGTCTTCGCACCGGTCAGCGCCCCCGAAGCCGCGCCGGTTGTGACGCCAGCGCCGGTCTACACCGCTCCGGTGGTGGAAGCCCCGGCACCGGCACCCGTCGAAGCCGCCCCGGTCGTTGCCGAGCCGGTCATCGTGACGCCTGCCGTCGCGCCGACCCCGGTGGCAGCACCGGCCGCCGCCCCGCTGCGTGCCGATGCCCTCGAGCCGATGCTGGCTTCGGCCGGCCTCCAGTGGGTGGAGACAGACAACGCCAAGCTGCAAGCCGCCCAGTCCGCCGCCGCCAACGTGGCACCGGCCCCGCGCGTGCAGCGCGAGCGCAAGCCGCTGCCCCCGCTGCCGGAAGGTCCGATGGTCCTGGTCGAGACCGGCGGTCAGCGCGACCAGCAGCAGCAACAGCAGTAAGGTCGGCCAGCGCAAGCTGGCAGCCAACACGAAAAAAGGGACGGCTTCGGCCGTCCCTTTTTTCATGGGTCACCTCACATGATGTATGCATCACATGACTGTACTGCCGCCGCCAATACCCCACTGTGCCCCCGCGAAGTGCACGGTCGCCGCCGGCGCGTCAGCCTCCTCGGCTAGAATGCAGGCAGAACCGCCCCGGATGCACACATCGCGCCGGAGAGCGGCATCGCCACCCCCAGGCCATGACCGACACCGTCATTCCCATCCTCGACCTGCGCGACCATCGCTATCGCTCGATGGTGCCAAGCATTCCGTCCCGCCTCGACACACCTACTGGCCTCGTGGCGGACACCCGCGGCCGGCCGCTGCACGACCTGCGCATCTCGGTGACGGACCGCTGCAACTTCCGCTGCGTGTACTGCATGCCCAAGGAGGTGTTCGACAAGGACTACACCTTCCTGCCGCACTCCGAACTGCTGAGCTTCGAGGAGATCGAACGCGCTGCGCGCGTGTTCGTGTCGCAGGGCGTGGAGAAGATCCGGCTGACCGGCGGCGAGCCGCTGCTGCGCAAGAACATCGAAAAACTCGTTGAAATGCTGGCGCGCATCGAAACCGTCTCGGGCAAGCCGCTGGACCTGACGCTGACCACCAATGCGTCGCTGCTGGGGCGCAAGGCGCAGTCGCTGCGCGATGCCGGCCTGTCGCGCGTGAGCGTGAGCCTGGACGCCATCGACGACGCCACGTTCCGCAAGATGAATGACGTTGACTTCGCGGTGCGCGACGTTCTGGACGGCATCGAGACCGCCCAGGCCGTCGGCCTGGCGCCGATCAAGGTCAACATGGTGGTCAAGCACGGCACCAACGACGCCGAAATCGTGCCCATGGCCCGCCATTTCCGCGGCAGCGGCATCATCGTCCGCTACATTGAATTCATGGACGTTGGCGCCAGCAACCACTGGCAAATGGACGAAGTACTACCTTCCGCCGACGTAGTGCGGCGGATTGACGAGGTGTTTCCGCTCGAGGTGATTCCCGCCAATTACTCGGGCGAGACAGCCGAGCGCTGGCGCTATCGCGATGGCGCGGGCGAAATCGGCGTGATATCGAGCGTGACGCACGCGTTCTGTGGCGATTGCAGCCGCATCCGCCTGTCCACCGAGGGCCGTCTGTACCTGTGCCTGTTCGCCACCGAGGGCTACGACCTGCGTGCGCTGCTGCGCGGCGGCCACAGCGACCTGGAGATCGCCAATGCCATCGCCCAGGTCTGGCAGGGCCGCACCGACAACTATTCCGAGCAGCGGGGCGATCCGGCCGTACGCCTGGCGCGCGCCGAACGCAAGATCGAGATGTCCTACATTGGCGGCTGACCCGGGCCATCCCGGTCACCGGCGCCGCCTCACAACTTTCCGAAAGTCATGATCGCACGCGAAGACATCACGGGCCTGATCCTGGCCGGCGGCCGGGGCAGCCGCATGGGCGGCACCGACAAGGGCCTGCAACCGCTGCGCGGCGTGCCAATGGCGATGCACACACTGATGCGCCTGACGCCGCAAACTGGCGCGATGCTGATCAACGCCAATCGCAATCTCGCCGCCTACGAGTCGTTCGGCGTGCCCGTGGTCACCGATTCCGTGCCCGACTTCGCCGGGCCGCTGGCCGGCATGATGGCCGGGCTCGAGCAATGCAGCACCGGCTGGCTCGTCACGGCGCCGTGCGACACCCCGTTCCTGCCCACCGACCTCGTCGAACGGCTGGCGCAGGCGATCGAGGCCGAAGGCGCCGAGATGGCGATTCCGGTCACGGTGGACTCCGACGGGCATCGGCAAACCCAGCCGGTGTTCTGCCTGATGCCGGTCACGGCGCTCGACAGCCTGATCACCTACATCAATGGCGGCGGGCGCAAGATCGAGACCTGGGCGGCCAGCCACCGGCTGGCAGAGGTGCCATTCCCCGACGCCGACGCGTTCGCCAACATCAATACGCTGGACGAACTACGCATACACGAGGCGCGCTGAACGCACCACGCGGGTTAGACTCGGGCATCCGTCCTACCCGCGGTTCTATCCGCGTTTCCGCCCTTTCTCGCCGTTTTCGCTTCTTTTCGCCGCAGACTGCTCATGCCATCCCTGCAATCCGTCATTTCCTGCCTCTCCGACTACGACCCAACCGCCCTGCCCGTGGCCCAGGCCAACGCGATCATCGGCCAGGTGGTTGAGCCGGTGCGCGGCACCGAGCAACTGGCGCTTCGCTCCGCGCTCGACCGGGTGCTGGCCGAGGACGTGATCTCGCCCATAGACGTGCCCGCCCACGACAACTCGGCGATGGACGGTTACGCCTTCCAGAGCGCGGCGCTGGCAGCCGGCGGCGACGTCGTCCTGGAAGTCATCGGCACGGCCTACGCCGGCAACGCGTGCGACACGGCGCCCACCGCGGGCCAGGCGGTGCGCATCATGACCGGCGCGATCATGCCCGATGGCTGCGACACCGTGGTGCCGCAGGAATTCGTGGACGTGCAGGAAGGCGGCAACCAGATCCGTTTTGCGGCCGATGCCGTGCGCCCCGGTGACAACCGCCGGCTGCGCGGCGAAGACCTGGCCCGCGGTCAGGCGGCACTCGCCGCCGGCCGCATTCTCCAACCGGCGGACCTTGGCCTGCTGGCCTCGCTCGGCGTGGCCGAAATCAAGGTGCGGCGGCGCCTGCGCGTGGCGTTCTTCTCCACGGGCGATGAACTGCGCTCAATTGGCGAGCCGCTCGACCCCGGCTGCGTCTACGACTCCAACCGCTACACGCTGCACGGCATGCTGCGGCGGCTCAATGTCGAGTTGATCGACATGGGCGTGGTCCGTGACGACCCCGCCGCGCTGGAGGCCGCGTTCCGCAGCGCCTGCGAAAACGCCGATGCGGTGATCACGTCTGGCGGCGTGTCCGTGGGCGAAGCCGACTACACCAAGCAAATCATGGCGCGGCTGGGCGATGTCACATTCTGGAAGATCGCCATGCGCCCGGGCCGCCCCATGGCATTTGGACGCATTGCGTCGAACGGCCGGGAGGCCCTGCTGTTCGGCCTGCCCGGCAACCCCGTGGCCGTGATGGTCACCTTCTACCACTTCGTGCGCGGCGCGCTGCACCGGCAGATGGGTGCCAACGTGCCGCCGTTGCCCCTGATGCGCGTGCGCAGCGCGGCCGCCATCCGCAAGAAGCCCGGCCGCACGGAATACCAGCGCGGCATCCTGGCGCCGACTGCCGATGGCAGCTGGGAAGTCCGGATCACGGGCCAGCAAGGCTCTGGCGTGCTGCGGTCGATGAGCGAGGCGAACTGCTTCATCGTGCTGGGCCACGAGCAGGACGCCGTTGCCGCCGGTGATCTGGTCGAGGTGATGCTGTTCGACGGGCTGATGTAATTTGTTGCAGTCCGCCATGCGGAACGCCCGAAGCATAGGTGCGACGCATTGATGAGCCGAATCAATGATCAAATCGGCAGTCATCGTATGACAGCACACGTTGCGCTGTCGTTTTTTGTACGCCCCGCGAGTGACGGACTATGCGTCGCAAGCCCCAGTCGCTACACTTGCAGCACGAAAAATCACCCCCCCCAATATCTTGTCTGTCGTCATGAATCAGGAGATCGCGTACCTCCACCCCGTCAAGACCGCGCGCGCACTGGTGCTGGTCTATCTGTGCTTCTCGGTGCCAATCGTGGCAATGGGCCTGTTCGTGGCCTTTATCCGCTATGGCGACCTGCCGGGGATTACGGTTTTCACCGCGCTGATCCTGAACGCACTGATTGGCTTCGGCCTGTTGTGGCTCGGCTGCAAGGCCTACAACTGGGTGGCCGCCCGCTTCGGCGGCATCGAAGTGCACGTGCGCGAACTCACGCCCGAAGATCACCAGTAACGTCGCCATTGGCGGCTTGGGCCGCGCTGGCGTCATCCTGTAGCGGAGGCGGTTGCACTGCCTCCGACGCACCCGCCGTTGCGGCGGTTCCCAATAGCTGTTCGGCAAGTTCCCCGGGCAGCGCTTCCACCGTGCGAAGCTTCCGCTCCATCTGGCGGGTCCGCACCTCGGCCTGTTCGATATTGCGCGCGGCACGCACCAGCGTATCGCGCGTCTTGGCCAGCACCTCGCCAAACTTGCCGAATTCGGTCTTGACGGCGCCCAGCACCTCCCACACCTCGCTGGAGCGCTTCTCCAGCGCCAGCGTCCTGAACCCCATCTGCAGGCTGTTGAGCAGCGCGGTCAGCGTGGTCGGCCCGGCCACGGTCACGCGGAAGTCCCGCTGCAGCAGGTCCGTCAGGCCCGGGCGGCGCAGCACCTCGGCGTAAAGCCCCTCGGTTGGCAGGAACAGGATTGCGAAGTCGGTGGTAGCCGGCGGCGCCAGGTATTTCTCGGCAATCGACTGCGCCTCCCGGCGCAACGCCACCTCAAGCTCACGCCCCGCCACAGCCACGCCGTCCACGTCACCATGCTCCTGGGCATCAACAAGGCGCTCGTACTGCTCCTTCGGAAACTTCGCATCGATCGGGAGCCAGACCGGGCCACTGGACGGGTCGCGGCCCGGCAGCCGGATCGCGAACTCGACCCGCGCCCCGGAATTGCGCACGGTCTCGACATTCTTGCCGTACTGGTCCGTCGTCAGGATCTGTTCCAGCAGCATTTCAAGCTGCACCTCGCCCCACGTGCCGCGCGACTTGACGTTGGTCAGCACACGCTTGAGATCGCCCACGCCCTGCGCCAGCATCTGCATCTCGCCCAAGCCGCGATGCACCTGCTCCAGCCGGTCCGACACCAGCTTGAACGACTCGCCCAGCCGCTGCTCGAGCGTCGCATGGAGCTTCTCGTCCACGGTGCGTCGCATTTCCTCCAGTTTCGCGGCGTTGTTCGCCTCGATGTCGCGCAGCTTCTGCTCGAGCGTCGCCCGCACCTCGGCCAGCCTGCGGTCGTTGGACTCGGACATCTGCGCGATTTGCTGGTTCTGCACCGTGGCAATACTGGTCAGGTGCGCCGACAAGGTCTGCTGGAAGCGCAGCATCTGCCGGCCGGATTCATCGCGGCCATCGCGGGCGGCCGCGCTCACTTCGCCACGCAGCACGCGCTCCAGCCGGTCAAGACCATCGAGCAGTTCCGCGGATGCAGCCCCGGCGCGCGAGCGCCACAGCAGCACCGCCAGCAGGACCACTGCCACGATGGCGGTGGCAAGCGTCAGGACGGAAATCAATGTCATCAATTCAGGAACATCCGATTCAGCGGCGGCGGGCCATGACCTCTGGGTTGATCACCGAAGGCGGATGGCCCGCCTTGGGGCCGGCATCGAGTGCCGCGATAAGGTTGTCGGCGGCCAGATTGGCCATCGCGCGGCGTGTCTTCTCCGAGGCGCTCGCGATATGCGGCGTCAACACCACGTTTGGTACCGTCAGCAGATCAGGGTGGACGCTCGGCTCACCTTCGAACACATCCAGACCGGCGGCGAAGATCTGGCCGTTGCGCAACGCGGCGGCCAGCGCGGCGTCATCGACGATGCCGCCGCGCGCCAGGTTGATCAGGGTGGCGGTCGGCTTCATCGCCGCCAGCTCCGCTGCGCCAATCGCGTGATGGCTCTCGGGGCTGTACGGCAGCACCAGCACGAGGTGATCCGTCTGCGCGAGCAGTTCCGCCTTGCTGACATAGCGCGCATTGAGCGCGCGCTCGGTCTCGGCGGGCAACTGGCTGCGGTTGTGGTACAGCACGTTCATGCCGAAGCCGGCTGCGCGACGGGCCAGCGCCTGTCCGATGCGGCCCATGCCGAGGATGCCGAGCGTACTGCCGTAGACGTCCATGCCCACGAGCATGTCATAGCTCCAGCGCTTCCACTTGCCGGCGCGCAGGTAGTGCTCGGACTCCGTCACGCGGCGGGCGGTGGCCATCAGCAGTGCCCAGCCGAAGTCGGCCGTGGTCTCCGTCAGCACGTCGGGCGTGTTGGTCGCCACCACGCCGGCGGCGGTCAGGGCTGGTACGTCGAGATTGTTGTAGCCGACCGCCATGTTGCACACAGCGCGCAGCTGCGGCAGCGCTGCGACGACCGCGCCGTCGATCTTGTCCGCGGCATTGGCCAGCACGCCGGCCTTGCCCGCGAGGCGGGCCTTCAGCGCGGCGGCATCCAGCACCAGGTCTTCCTGGTTGCTGTCGACATCGAAATATTGCGAAAGACGATCGACGACGTCGGCATAGATCGCGCGGGTAACGAGGACGGAGGGCTTCATGGCAGTCACACGTGGAAAAAGAGGAACGTCATCACCAGGAACAGCGGCAGCAGCACGGTACCGGACCACGCCATGTAGCCGAAGAAACTCGGCATGCGCACGCCGCGGCTTTCGGCAATGGCCTTCACCATCAGGTTGGGGGCATTGCCGATATAGGTATTGGCGCCCATGAACACTGCGCCGGCCGAGATGGCGGCGAGCGTCGAGGCATCGCGCGTCATCAGGGTGGCCGGGTCACCGCCGGCGGTGTTGAAGAACACCAGGTAGGTCGGTGCGTTGTCCAGGAACGAGGACAGGATACCGGTCGCCCAGAAGTACATGCCGTCGATAGGCTTGCCGGAGGAATCGCTGACCGCATGGATCACCGCCGCGAACGCACCGTCGGTGCCGGCCTTGAGCATCGCGATAACCGGGATGATGGTCAGGAAGATGCCCGCGAACAGCTTGCCGACTTCGAGGATGGGCTCCCAGTTGAACTCGTTGCCGCTGCGCGCGCTATGCGGCGTGGCGATCAGCGACACGATGGTAATCACCACCAGCATCACGTCACGGACCAGCGCCGGCAGCGTGACTTCGGTGCCCATCACGTCGAACGCGATACCCGGCTTCCACAGCCCGCTCATCAGCACCAGTGCCAGCACGCCGAGCAGCAGCAGGAAGTTGATCTTGCCGTCGATTTGAAGGCGCTTGGAGTCCGGCGTCGGGTCCTGCGCCAGCGGCAGCTCTTCTTCCTTGTTCAGGAAGTAGTGGCGGTCCACCACATAGAACAGCGCCAGCAGCGCCACGCACAGGAACGCCGTCTCGGGGAAGATGTTGCGTAGCGTCCACGTGAACTCCACGCCCTTCAGGAAGCCCAGGAACAGCGGCGGATCGCCGAGCGGCGTCAGCGAGCCGCCCGCGTTGGCCACCAGGAAGATGAAGAACACCACCACGTGTGCCACATGGCGGCGGTTGTCGTTGGCGCGCAGCAGCGGCCGGATCAGCAGCATCGCCGCGCCGGTGGTGCCCATCAGGCTGGCCAGCACGGTCCCGAGCGCGAGGATGCCGGTGTTCAGCCTGGGCGTGCCGTGCAGGTTGCCACGCAGGCAGATACCGCCGGCCACCACGTAGAGCGACCCCAGCAGCATGATGAACGGGATGTATTCGCCCAGCAACGCGTGCACCGTGTTGGCCACGGCGGCGTAGATACCGAACTGCATCGCGAACGGCACCAGGAACAGCGCGCCCCAGGCCGCAGCCACCTTGCCATAGTGGTGGTGCCAGAAGTGCGGGGCCAGTAGAGGGAACAGCGCGATGGACAGCAGGACACCGGCAAACGGCACGCCCCAGAGCGGCGACAGCGTGGCGCCATCGATCTCGGCGGCACCGGCCAGGGACGGAAACAGGGCAATGACCGCAAGCATCGCGGTGGACCACGGTGCCATGGCACGTCGTGCGCGTCGCATCATCGGGCAGTTTCTCCTCGTCTCGAAAGCGGCCAGTGTAAAGCAAACCCTTTTGAGACTGGTCTGAAAATGCTGCCGGAATAACCCGGAATGTGACGCCTGGCCGGGCCCGAGCCCAGCCCTCAGTCCTGGTCGACGAGGATCACGTGCACGCGGTACGGGCCGTGGGCGCCGAGGACGATGGTCTGTTCGATGTCGCCCGTGCGCGACGGGCCGCTGATGACATTGGTGGCGCGGGGCAGCTGGCCGTGCTCGGCACGCATGCGCGCGAAGGCTTCCTCCAGGTTCGCCACGATGCGCGAGACCGGCACCACGGCGATATGGGTCTCAGGCAGCAGCGCCGCCGAGGCAAAGGTTTGCGGCCCCGACAACAGCATCAGCGAGCCGGTCTCGGCAATCGCCACGAAGCAGCCGGTGATGCCGACGAGGTCGCCATGGTCATGATCGACCTGCGGATCGCGCGCCGGCGGCCGGCATGCCACGTCCAGCCCCTGTGCCTGCCACGGCAGGTCACCCAGGCTGTCCCACGCCACGGCGCGGCGCACGAGGCCCAGGCCGTCCAGATAGCGCGAGACGGCGCCCGGCACGTCGGCCAGCGTGGCCACGCGCTCCACGGTGGAGGCCATCTTTTGCGCCTGCAGGCTGAACGCCTCAACGCGATCGGCGGCGATGGCCGGCTGCGGGCCCTGCGGATGGCGTGCGAGATAGTCGTCCACGGCCTCGCGCTCGCCGGGAGTCACCGTGGCCCCCCTGCCCTGGGCGGCGCGGATGCGGGCGAAGATGCGGTCACGGGCGGCGTTGGTTTCCATGGCGTAAGGGGTCCGGTTCCTGAGGCTGGCCGATTATAGAAGGCCGCGCCGGCACGCGGGCGCCGCCGGGCGTGAATGTTGTTAAGCCGGGGGCTGAATCGCGAACACCTGGCGCAGGTAGGCCAGGTAGCCGGGGTCGTCGCACATGGTCTTCTCGGGCGTGTCCGAGAGCTTGGCCACGGGCTGGCCGTTGCATCGCACCATCTTGATGACGATCTGGAGCGGCGTGTAGCCGAGGTCGTTGGTCAGGTTGGTGCCCACGCCGAAGGCCAGCTTGCAGCGGCCGCGGAAGCGCTCGTACAGCTCGATGACCTTGGGGATGTTCAGCGCATCGCTGAAGATCAGCGTCTTGCCGCGCGGATCCACGCGGTGGGAGGCGTAATGCGCGAGCATGCGCTCGCCCCACTCGAGCGGATCGCCCGAATCGTGCCGCACGCCGTCGAACAGCTTGCAGAAGAAGAGGTCGAAATCGCGCAGGAAGGCATCGAATCCATAAGTATCGGACAGCGCGATGCCCAGGTCGCCGCGATATTCCTGCGCCCAGTTGTCCAGCGCGTAGACCTGTGAGTCGCGCAGGCGCGGGCCGAGCGCCTGGCAGGCCTGCAGGTACTCGTGGGCCATGGTGCCAAGCGGGGTCATGTTGTGCAGCCGCGCGAAGTGGACGTTGCTGGTACCGGCAAGCTGCGCGCCGAGGATGCCGCGCGCGGTCAGCAGCACCTCCTCCTGCCAGTCGCCCGAGAAACGCCGGCGGGTGCCGTAGTCGGCGATCACGCAGTCGGCGTAGGGCGCCGCCTTCAGCAGCGCGAGCTTGGCCTCCAGGCGCCGGCGGCCCTCGGCCAGGTCCGGTGCCGGCTGGGTGCGGCGGAAATAGACCTCGTTGACGATGGCCAGCAAGGGCACCTCGAACAGGATCGTATGGAGCCACGGGCCGCGGATCGTGATGTCGATCTCACCGCCACCCTTCTCGGACGGCGTGATCGCGACGTGCTTCTCGCTCAGGTGGAACAGGGCCAGGAAATCGACGAAATCGCTCTTGATGAAGCGCATGCTGCGCAGGTAGTCGAGCTCTTCCTCTGTGAAGCGCAGCTGGCAGAGGCTGGCGACTTCGGCGCGAATCTCGTCGATATACGGGGTCAGGTCAACGCCCGCGTTGCGGCACTTGAACCGGTACTCGACCTGGGCCTGCGGGAAGCGGTGCAGCACCACCTGCATCATCGTGAACTTGTACAGGTCGGTGTCTAGCAGGGAGCGGATGATCATAGCGTGGCGCAAACGGCATGCCGGAGACGAGGCCCACATGCTAACCGAAACTGGCCGAATGGCCAGGGATGGCCCGGGGATGGGCTAGCTGCCATCGAGCCAGCGCAGGTCGGACGGCACCCCCGGCTGCGCGCCCGACTGCAGGCACCAGAGTGGCGGCCCGCCGCCCTCGGCGCAGGTGACCAGCGTGGCCCGCGCGCGGCTGATGGCGGATGGCAGCGGATCGGCGAAATTGCCCGATGGCACCATGATCCGCTCCTGATAGACCTGCTGGCCGGCCCGGTCGAAGCGCAGCACCTGCACCTGCGCGCCCGGCGGCGGATGCAGCTCCGGCCCGCACGGCACCAGGCCCTCGCGGCTGCAGTTGGCCATGCTGTCGCCAGCCGGAGCCCGCACCACGCTGAAGCTGTCCCAGTCGAAGGCGGTTAGCGCGGCCAGTGCCACCGGCTGGTCGGTGCGCGCCCGCCATGCCACGAGCCGCGAGACAACGCTATCGGCCATATTGTTGCCCCGACCCGCGCCCATCGGCTGCGCGCCGGCGGCCGGCGCCAGCGAAATGGCGATCAGCAGGCAGGTCAGGCGGTGCGAAATGGGCATGGCGCGTCCCGGAAATCGAGCAAGAAGGCGAAAAAATGACCCGAAAGCCCCCGGGCCATACAGGGGAATACTAGTCCGTCGCGCGCCTTCCGTGGCGCAACAGGCGGCTGCCAGGGCGATTTTGGGCCGCTTTCGCCCGGCTTGCACCCAAAAGCACATAAAGAAATAAGAAAACTATCTGACCCGGCTATATAGACTCGCTATCCTTGCGGGAAGGCTCGGATACAATATCGGTCTTTGAAAGGCCACGGCCCCCGTGCGCCCCGACATCCACCGATTGACATGCGCGTGCGCGCGTGTCCGGCGGCCGGGCGCGGCGGCACCACAAGTGGCCTGAACTGTTTCCCATCGAAGACCGATCCGCTTTTTGGAACCGAAATGACTCACGTTGTCACCGAATCCTGCATCCGTTGCCGCTACACCGACTGCGTTGATGTGTGTCCGGTCGATTGTTTCCGCGAAGGCCCGAACTTCCTGGCCATCGACCCCGACGAATGCATCGACTGCGCCGTGTGTGTGGCCGAGTGCCCGGTCAACGCGATCTATGCCGAGGAAGACGTCCCCGGCGATCAGCAGAATTTTATTGATCTGAACGCCGAACTGGCCCGTTCGTGGCCGTCCATCACCAAGACCAAGGCCCCGCTGCCCGAGGCCGAGGAATGGAAGGACGCCACCGACAAGCTGCAATACCTGCAGCGCTGAAGCCTGCCGCCAACACAACAAGAAAGCCGTCCCCGCGCGCTTTCCGCAATACCGGGCACAGCGTGCCCACAAACGTATCAGGACGAATATGGACTTGAGCATTCCAAATCCCGTGGCCGACGCGACCCAGCAGGCCGGCGGCAATCCCGGCGGCCAGCCGCTGGAAATCGACGCGCTGATCGTTGGCGCCGGCCCCGTTGGCCTGTTCCAGGTCTTCGAACTGGGTCTGCTCGAAATCAAGGCGCACGTGATCGACTCGCTCAAGGTAGTGGGCGGCCAGTGCGTGGAGCTGTACCCGGACAAGCCCATCTATGACATCCCGGCCGTGCCCATCTGCACGGGCCAGGAGCTGACCGACAACCTGCTCAAGCAGATCGAGCCGTTCGAGCCCACGTTCCACCTGGGCCAGGAAGTCGCCGTCGTGGAGCGCCGCGAGGACGGCCGCTTCTTCGTCGAGACCTCGACCGGCACGCGCTTCATCACCAAGACCATCTTCATCGCCGCCGGCGTGGGTTCGTTCCAGCCGCGTACCGTGAAGGTGGAAGGCATCGACAAGTTCGACGGCAAGCAGCTGTTCTACCGCGTGAAGGATCCGAGCCGCTTCCACGGCCGTAACCTGGTCATCGTGGGCGGCGGTGATTCCGCGCTGGACTGGACGCTGGACCTGGTCGGCAAGGCCGAGTCGGTGGTGATGATCCACCGTCGCGACGGCTTCCGCGCCGCACCGGCATCGGTCGCCAAGATGAAGGAACTGTGCGAACAGATGGAGATGCAGTTCCTGGTGGGCCAGATCAGCGGCTACGAGGAGCGCGACGGCCTGATGACCGAAATCAAGGTCACGGGTGCCGATGGCGTCACGCGCCGCCTGCCGCTGGACGACCTGCTGGTGTTCTTCGGCCTGTCGCCGAAGCTCGGCCCGATCGCCGAGTGGGGCCTCGAGCTGGAGCGCAAGCAGATCAAGGTGGATACCGAGAAGTTCCAGACGAACATCCCGGGCATCTTTGCCGTGGGCGACATCAACACCTACCCGGGCAAGAAGAAGCTGATCCTGTCGGGCTTCCACGAGTGCGCGCTGGCCGCGTTCGGCGCTGCCCCGTACATCTTCCCCGAGAAGAAGATCCACATGCAGTACACGACGACTTCGCCGAAGCTGCACAAGATCCTCGGCGTGGAATCGCCGGTGTTCGACTAAGCTTGTCGATGTGCCGATGCAAAAAGACCGCCTTCGGGCGGTTTTTTTGTTTGCACAAATCCAAAAGCTCGCTATAATGCGGCCTCGCTGTCGAACACGACACGCAGCAAACGGCGGAAACGCCCGCTGCAGGCCGGATTCAAGGCGAACCAGAGTTTTTGCAGCAGGTTTCGATGGATAAGAAAACGTCGAAAAGTTGTTGACGAAACGAAGAGAAGCTGGTTATAATTTCTTTCTCAGCTGTTCCCCGATAGCTCAGTTGGTAGAGCGCCGGACTGTTAATCCGTAGGTCCCTGGTTCGAGCCCAGGTCGGGGAGCCAAGAAATACAGAAGCCAGCAGGTTAGCGCCTGCTGGCTTTTTTGTTTTCTGCTCACCACTCGCAACACCCTGCCGCGTCTGCGATCTTTTGGCGCGGGCCTTCGCGGCGCGTGGCCCCCCCCCTTTGCGGGCGCAGCGCCACCCTTGGCTTCGCACGGCCTATCGGGCACTTTTTCCCGCATTTTTCGCATATATGCGCCCCGTGCGCGCCTTGATCTTGACTCCAGGCTCGTATACCTGTAAAAGCTTACCGGCGTATCATTTGCGCAATATCCAAGGAAACAGGTATCCCGCCAAGTTTTTTACTACGTAGGAAAATTTGGCCCTTCACCCCTGACACTGGCAGTCCGGACCCCGGTCCAAGCTTGCAGGTTCGACGGGGGCGCACCTCGGCATTCGCCGCAGCGTGCAATACCACCGTCGCAGAAGGCTCCGGAGCCCCACGGCGACGACGTTTCCCCCTCGTATGAACCCGCCGCCCCGCGGCATTCCCTCAAAGGACTGAGTTGACTAAGATCGTTCTGAAACCGGGTGAACCCGTTGAAGTTGCAATGCGTCGTTTCCGTCGCGCCATTCTGCAGACTGGCCTGATCGTGGAACTGAAGAGCCGCACCGCCTACGAAAAGCCGACGACCGAGCGCAAGCGCAAGAAGAAGGCTGCCGAGTCGCGTCTGCGTAAGCGTCTGCGCATGCAAATGCTGCCGAAGAAGCTCTACTGATTCGCGCATTGCATAAAAAAACCGCCAGCATGCTGGCGGTTTTTTTTCGTCCCGGCTCACCCGATCAGGTCATCAGGTGCGCGTGGCGATCAGCGCGCCCGCCCCGATGAGTGTTATGCCCCCGGCACGTTGCACATTGGACTGCGCCCGGCGCGTGGTCAGCCGGCCGGCCAGCGAGCGCGCCAGCAGCGCGTAGACCATGGCGTTGGCGCTGGCCAGCACCACGAAGGTCGGGATCAGCACCGCTGCTTGCGGCCAGAATGCCTGATGCGCATCCAGGAACTGCGGCACGAATGCCACGAAGAACACGATGCTCTTCGGGTTCAACGCCGTCACGAGCCACGCCTTGGCAAAACGCTGTCCTGCGCTGCCCGCCTGCGCCGGCACGTCGAGCGCACTGGCGCGGCTGGCCGAACGCAACGCCTGCACGCCCAGATAGACCAGATAGGCCGCCCCGGCCCACTTCAGCGCCGTGAACAGTGTGGCCGAAGCCGCCAGCACGGCACCCAGGCCGGCCATCGACAGCGTGAAGGCCGTGAGATCCCCCGCCGCCACCCCTGCCACCGTGGCAAACGCACTGCGGCCCCGATGGGCGAGTGCATCGCCAATCACGAGCAGAATCGTTGGCCCCGGAATAATCAGCAGCACCAGGCTCGTCAGCGCGAACGCCAACCAGTGTTCAAACGTCATGGTGTTCTCCTCTTAGCTGTCATTCAGGCCGGCAGCGGGAACAGCAGGCATGTGGTGGTGGCGTAGGCGTAGAGCTTGCCCTGCGCGTCCGTGAGCCGCCCTTCAGCAATGCCGATCTGGTTGGTCAGGCTTACGACGTTGCCCTCCGCGCGCACGGGGCCGGTGTTGCTGGTCAGCGGGCGCACGTAGTTCACCTTAAGCTCCAGCGTCGTATAGCCCTTGCCGGCCGGCAACATGCTGTGTACGGCACATCCCACACAGGAATCAAGCAGCGTGGCCGCGTAGCCGCCATGCACGGTGCCAAGGGGATTGTAGTGCTCCGGCCCCGGGGTGCCCTGGAACACCACACGGCCCACCTCGAACGCCACCGGCAGGAAGCCGACCAGATTGCCGATGGGGATCCCCGGCAGCTTGCCGCTCAGGATATCGTCAAAGAACTCCGCCCCGGAGCGCGCGCGCAACTGGTCGCGCGTAATCAGCCCCACCGGCGCCAGTTGCGCACGCACACGCTCCTCGTCGGCCTGCCACTGGGCCAGCACGTCTTCCACGCTCATCTTGTCTCCCCTGTCATCGCGGGGAATTGGCCCCGCACTCCGGAACGATACCTGCAAACCGGCATAATGGCGGGATCGCACTCACCGGGCCTTCGCCTTGACTGCTGCCACCCCTCCCATCCTGCAGATGCGCAACGTGCGCAAGCTGTATGGCGACACGGTTGTCGTCGACAACCTCGACCTCGAAGTCCAGCGTGGCCAGTGTTTCGGCCTGCTCGGCCCCAATGGCGCCGGCAAGACCACCACGCTGCGCATGCTGTTGGGTCTCACCACGCCGGCCTCCGGCACGCTCATGCTGTGCGGGGAGCCGATTCCGCAGCGGGCACCGCAGGCGCGCATGCGCGTGGGCGTGGTGCCGCAGTTCGACAACCTCGACCCGGATTTTTCCGTGATCGAGAACCTGCGTATCTTCGGGCGATATTTCGGCCTGTCATCGGCCGAGATATCGCGGCGCGTGCCGATGCTGCTGGATTTTGCGCGGCTGGAGAACCGGGCCGACGCGCAGGTGCGTGACCTCTCCGGCGGCATGCGCCGCCGCCTGACCGTGGCGCGGGCCCTGATCAACGATCCGGACCTGCTGGTGATGGACGAGCCGACCACCGGCCTGGACCCGCAGGCGCGCCATCTGATCTGGGAGCGGCTGAAGTCCCTGATCGCGGCGGGCAAGACCATCCTGCTGACCACGCATTTCATGGAAGAAGCCGAGCGCCTTTGCAATCACCTTTGCGTGATCGACGGCGGCCGCAAGATTGCCGAAGGCAAGCCCCACGAACTCATCGACCGGGAGATCGGCTGCGACGTGGTGGAGATCTACGGCGACGAACTGGAGCCGCTGCGACACCGTGTGACGCCGCTGGCCGAACGGACCGAGATGCGGGGCGAGACGCTGTTCTGCTACGTGCGCGAACCGGGCCCGCTGCTGGCCGCGCTGCACGGCAATGGCAGCGTGCGCTACCTGCACCGGCCGGCCAACCTCGAGGACGTGTTCCTCAAGCTGACCGGCCGCGACATGAGAGACTGAAATGAGCGAACAGGACCCCCGCACGCCCGACGTGACGGCCAACGCGCCCCGCCCCGCCCCACCGCCCCGCCAGCACTATCCCCAGCCGCTGCTGCCGCGCAACGCGCGCAACTGGATGATGGTCTGGTATCGCAACTTCATGGTGTGGAAGAAGCTCGCCATCCCGTCGATGATCGGCAACCTGGCCGACCCCATGATCTACCTGTTCGGGCTCGGTCTGGGGCTGGGCCTGCTGGTCGGGGAGGTGCATGGGGTGTCGTATATCGCCTTCCTGGCAGCGGGCACCACGGCGTCGAGCGTGATGATGTCGGCGAGCTTCGAGTCGATGTACTCCGCGTTCTCGCGCATGCACGTGCAGCGCACGTGGGAGGCCATCATGCATGCCCCGCTGACGCTGGGTGACGTGGTGCTGGGCGAGATACTCTGGGCCGCCAGCAAGGCCGTGCTGTCCGGCGTGGCGATCATGCTGGTGGCGGGCGCGCTGGGCTATGCGCAGTTCCCGGGCGCGCTGGCGGCGCTGCCGGTGATCGTGCTGGCGGGCATCGCCTTCGCGAGCCTGGCGATGATCGTCACGGCGCTGGCACCAAGCTACGACTTCTTCATGTTCTACCAGACGCTGGTGATGACGCCGATGCTGTTGCTCTCGGGCGTGTTCTTCCCGCTCGAGCAATTGCCGGCCGGCGCCCAGGCCGCGACGCAGGTCTTGCCGCTGGCCCACGCGGTGGCGCTGATCCGCCCGCTGATGCTGGGCCGTCCGGTGGAACATGGGGGATTGCACTTGGCCGTGCTGGCGGTGTACGCCGTGGCCGCGCTGCTGGTGGCGCTGGTGCTGCTGAGGCGCAGGATGCTGCGCTGAGGTGCGGGATACGCCCTCTCCCGGCACCGGGAGAGGGGTAAAAACAAAACGATTTACTGGCTTACTGGCTTGCTGGCTTACTGGCCCAGACCGCGCAGCAGGTCGGCCTTGATGTCTACCACCGATTCCAGGCCCACGGCCAGGCGGATCAGCCCTTCGGTAATGCCCGCCGCCGCCTTCGCTTCCGGCGCCACGCGACCGTGCGTGGTGGTGTACGGATGCGTGATGGTCGTGCGCGTATCGCCCAGGTTGCCCGTGATCGAGCACACCTTCGTGCTGTCGATCACGCGCCAGGCATTGGCGCGCTGCTGCTCGGGCGTGGCGCCCTTCAGCTCGAACGAGACAATCGCCCCGCCGCCGCTCTGCTGGCGCATGGCGATGTCGTACTGCGGATGGGACTTCAACGCCGGGTGGTACACCTTGGCCACAGCCGGATGCGCCTCCAGGAACTCCGCCACCGCCAGCGCGCTCTGCGAATGCCGCTCCATGCGGATGGCCAGCGTCTCCATGCCCTTGAGCATCACCCACGCGTTGAACGCGGACAGCGTCGGGCCGGCCGTGCGCACGAACGGGAAGACCTTGCCCATGATGTAGTCGCGCTTGCCGACCACCGCGCCGCCCAGCACCCGCCCCTGTCCGTCGATGTGCTTGGTGGCCGAATGCACCACCACGTCCGCGCCGAACTTGATCGGCTGCTGCAGCGCCGGCGAGCAGAAGCAGTTGTCCACCACCAACAGCGCGCCCGCATTGTGGGCGATGTCGGCAATCGCCGCGATGTCCGAGACCTCGGTCAGCGGGTTCGACGGCGTTTCCAGGAAGAACAGCTTCGTGTTCGGCTTGACGGCGGCACGCCACGCGGACAGGTCGCCCGTGTCCACGTACGTCGTCTCCACGCCGAACTTGGCCAGGATTGTGTTGAACAGCGTCATGGTCGAGCCGAAGATCGACCGCGAGCTGACCAAGTGGTCACCCGATTGCAGCGACGCCAGCGCCACGGACAGGATCGCGCTCATGCCCGATGCCGTGGCCATGCACGCCTCGCCGCCTTCCAGCGCCGCCAGCCGCGACTGGAACATCGACACCGTGGGATTGGTGAAGCGCGAGTACGTGTAGCCCTCTTCCGAGTTGGCAAACCGCTCGGCCGCCTCGGCGGCGCTGTGGAAGCAGAAGCTCGAGGTCAGGTACATCGCCTCGGAATGCTCCATGAACTCGCTGCTGCGCAGCGTGCCGGCACGCACGCCGAGGGTATCGATGCCGAGGGACTCAGGTTGGAACGGTTCGCTCATGCTGCTGGCTGTCTTCTGATCGGATTATTCGTGGTTGCCCGAGCGCTGCAGGTGCAGTTGCGAGCGCTCCGTGTCGGCGTTCGTGCCGTCGCGGTCAGCCTGGCTGCGCGCGGTCTCCAGGCGCACCAGGTATTCCTCGTCGATATCGCCGGTGATGTAGCGGCCATCGAAGCACGAGGCGTCGAAGTCGCGCAGCGCCGGGTTGATGTCGCGCACGGCCTGCTTCATCGCTTCCACGTCCTGGTACACGAGCTTGTCGGCGCCAATCATCTGCGCCACTTCCTCGTCGGTGCGGCCGTGGGCCACCAGTTCGCTGCGCGTGGGCATGTCGATGCCGTACACGTTCGGGTACTTCACCGGCGGCGCTGCCGAGGCGAAGATCACCTTGTTGGCGCCGGCGTCGCGGGCCATCTGCACGATCTCGAACGAGGTGGTGCCCCGCACGATGGAATCGTCGACGATCAGCACGTTCTTGCCCTTGAACTCCACGCCCATGGCGTTGAGCTTCTGGCGCACCGACTTCTTGCGCACGGCCTGGCCCGGCATGATGAAGGTGCGGCCCACGTAGCGGTTCTTGAAGAAACCCTCGCGGTAGTCCACGCCGAGCGAGTTGGCTACCTGCATGGCGGCCGGACGGCTCGAGTCGGGAATCGGCATGACCACGTCGATGTCGCCGGTGGACACTTCGCGGCGGATCTTCTCGGCCAGGTAGTCACCCATGCGCAGGCGCGCGTCGTAGACGGGCACGCCATCGATGCACGAGTCCGGGCGGGCCAGGTACACGTACTCGAAGATACAGGGCGTCAGCACCGGGTTCTCGGCGCACTGCTTGCTGTAGAACTTGCCGTCCATGTCGATGAAGATGGCCTC
The DNA here is from genome assembly GCF_052115685.1 of Cupriavidus sp. 2KB_3. Lineage (NCBI taxonomy): Bacteria > Pseudomonadati > Pseudomonadota > Betaproteobacteria > Burkholderiales > Burkholderiaceae > Cupriavidus > Cupriavidus sp. 2KB_3. Next base: position 327,478 of record NZ_JBFRHD010000001.1, on the reverse strand, counting down.
GCCGGGCGCCACGTCGCGCTCCATGCGGTAGCCCATGCCTTCCAGCGCCACGGACTCCGACGCGATCAGGTATTCCTTGCCGGTCGGGGTGTCGATGCTGCCGATGCAGAGCGGGCGGATGCCGAACGGATCGCGCACGGCCAGCAGGCCGTAGCCGGCGATCTGGGCGGTGATCGCATAGGCGCCCTTCACGCGGCGATGCATGCCGGAGACGGCCTTGAAGATCGCCTCGGGGTCCAGGGACAGGCCGTCGCTGCCGCGCTGGAGTTCGTCGGCCAGCACGTTCAGCAGCACTTCGGTGTCCGAATGCGTGTTGATGTGGCGACGGTCGCGGCGGAACATTTCCTCGCGCAGCTGTTCCGAGTTGGTCAGGTTGCCGTTGTGGGCCAGGATGATGCCGTACGGCGCGCTCACGTAGAACGGCTGGGCTTCTTCCTCGCTCGAGGCGGAGCCGGCCGTCGGGTAGCGCACCTGGCCGATGCCGGACGTGCCCGGCAGGCCACGCATGTTGCGGGTGCGGAACACATCGCGCACGAGGCCGTTGGCCTTGTGCATGTGGAAGGTGCTGCCGTTGGCCGTGGCGATGCCGGCTGCATCCTGTCCGCGGTGTTGCAACAGCAGCAGGCTGTCATAGATCAATTGGTTGACAGGGCTGGTGGAAACCACGCCGACGATACCGCACATGCCGAACTCCCAGGAAAGGCAACTTTGATTCAGGGGGCGCGGTCCCGGCTGCACCCGGTTGGAGGGGACGGGACCCGCGTTGACTTCAGGTCTTTACATACTTGGCCAGGTCCGGCGGCAGCCATTGCCGCAGCTCGTCCATGGCCTGCATCACATAGGGGCGCGACACCGCGTCGCGCCAGAATTGTTCTTCCGGCAGCTTGGTGAGCCCGGCCAGCACCACGACCAGCATCACGATCAGCACGCCGCGCGCGAGGCCGAATACCAGCCCCAGTCCGCGATCCGCGGGCTTCAGGCCCGTGGTTTCCAGCAATTGGCCGAGGATGGCGCCGGCCAGTGCCGACACGATCCAGGTTCCGAAGAACACCGCCAGGAAGCCCAGCGCGCTCCGCGTAAGCTGCCCGCCGGGCAGCGATTCCGGCATCCACTGAGCCGCCATCGCGCCGAAGTGGTAGGCCAGCAGGAAGGCCACCACCCAGCCCACCAGGGCCAGCACCTCGCGGACCAGCCCGCGCAGGATGCCGATCAGGCCCGAGGCCACGAGGATGAAGGCAACACCGTAATCGAAAAAAGTAAAAGCCATGCGTCTGGCGCTTGTTCCTGGCAGATGACCCGTCAGATGGGGGCGATTTACAGTTCCACCACCTTGGAGGTCAGGCCCACGGCCTTGACCTTCTTGTCGGCCGCATCGGCGGCGTCACGATCGGTGAACGGGCCGGCGCGCAGCAGGATCCGCTCGCCATCGGCAAGCGTCTTTTTCTCAACATAGGCCGGCACCTTGCTGGCCTTCAGCTTGGCGAGCCAGTTCTTCGCACGCTCCTCGGACGAGAACGCGCCAATCAGGATCATGAACTTGCCGCTGCCGGTGGCCTTGTCAGCCGGCTTCTCGGCGGGCTTGGTCTCGGCGACCTTGGTATCGGGCCTGGCTTCTGGCTTGGCTTCGGGCTTGACCTCGGCACGCGGCTTGTCGGCCGTGGCGGGCGCGCTGACGAGTTCCTCGCCAGCATCCAGCGCGGCGTCATTGCGCGCCGCGGCTGGCGTGGGCGGCAGCGGATCGGCCTTGCGCGCCTCGACCTTCGGCTTCTGCGTGGCGCCCTGTCCGTTGGCCACCTTGACCGCCACGTCTTCCGAAACCGGACGCGGCTTGTGTTCGAAGACGATGGGCAGCACGATGACCGCCGCCACAAGCAGCACCACGGCGCCGATCAGGCGGCGCCGCGCGCGTTGCTTCTGCGGGAAGTCGGGGTCGAGGGTGTCGTCGGCGTATTCCTCGTTCAACCGGCGCGACGCGCCGACGCCGGCGCCCACATCCGCGCGCGTACGACGACCGCGCTCCGGTGCCGGGTCAGAGCCCTTGCGGGACGAGAACAGCGAAAGCAGGCCCATGGATGCCGATGCCTAGAGAGTGATTCGGTGCGATGTCATTCCGGCGGCGATCAATTCGCCTGCGTGGCGCGATACGCGAGCACGCCGGCCACCGTGTAGAACGACCCGAAGACCAGGATTCTATCATTCTCGGTCGCTCTCTCGATGGCATCGCGATACGCCAGTTCGGGACTGGAGAAGCACGCCGCCGTATTGTCGGGGCCTTCGCGGAAGCCGCCTGCCTCAAGCTGCTCGCGCAGGTCCGCCGCGCTGGCGGCGCGGTCGGTAGGCAGGTCGCAGAAGCACCAGTGGTCCACCTTGTCGGCCACATGGCGCAGCACGCCGGCAATGTCCTTGTCCGCCATCGCCCCGAACACCGCGTAGGTGTAGCGGAAGAAGCCCATGTTCTCGAGGTTCTGGCCCAGTGTGGCGGCTGCATGTGGATTATGCGCCACATCCAGTATCACCGCGGGGCGGCCCGGCATCACCTGGAACCGGCCTGGCAGTTCGACGAAGGCGAGCCCGTTGCGCACCTCCTGCGCGCTCACCGGCAGGCGCGGGCGCATGGCCTGCAGCGCCGCCAGCGCCGCAGAGGCGTTCAGCAACTGGTTGGCGCCGCGCAGCGCTGGATAGCCCAGGCCGTTCAGCTTGCGGTCCGGGCCAATCCAGTCCCACTGCTGGCGCTCCTGCCCCTTCGCCGCCTGATGGTGGAAATCGCGACCCACGAGCCACAATTCCGCGCCGATGGCCTCGGCATGGTCGATCAGCGATTTCGGCGGCATCGGGTCGCCGCAGATCGCCGGCACGTTCGGGCGGAAGATGCCCGCCTTCTCGAAGCCGATCTTCTCGCGCGTGTCCCCGAGGTACTGGGTGTGGTCGATGTCCACGCTGGTGATGACCGCACAGTCTGTATCGATCACATTCACCGCGTCGAGCCGGCCGCCGAGGCCCACCTCGAGGATCATGGCGTCCAGCCCGGCTGCCGCGAAGGCGTGGATGATGGCCAGCGTGGTGAATTCGAAGTAGGTCAGGCTGACCGGATCGGCAAAGCTCGTGCGGGCGCGCTCCACCGCTTCGAAGTGCGGCAGCAGCTGCGCGTCGGTGGCCATCTCCCCGTTGATGCGCGCGCGCTCGTTGAACGTGATCAGGTGTGGCGAGGTATGCATGCCCACCTTGTAGCCGGCCTCGAGCAGGATGCGCTCGAGGATCGCGCACGTCGAACCCTTGCCGTTGGTGCCGCCCACGGTGAAGACCACCGCGTCGATACGCAGGCCCAGCGCCTCCTTGACGCGCGTGATGCGGGTCAGGCCCATGTCGATGCCCACGGGGTGGGCGCTTTCCAGATGGGTCAGCCAGTCGGGGAGATTGTGGAAGATGGGCATGGGAAAACCAGATTCAAAACGGGAAAAACAAAATGGCGCGGGTGGGGGCACCCGCGCCATTGTCCTGCATTCGCACGAATCGTGTCAGGCTACCGCGTCCGCCGGTTGCTTCTGCAGCAGCGCCAGCAGTTGCGCCAGCTCGGCGCGCAGCTTGCGACGGTCGACGATCATGTCGATCGCGCCCTTCTGCAGCAGGAACTCGGCGCGCTGGAAGCCTTCCGGCAGCTTCTCGCGCACGGTCTGCTCGATCACGCGCGGGCCGGCAAAGCCGATCAGCGCCTTGGGCTCGGCAATCACCACGTCGCCCAGGAAGGCGAAGCTGGCGGAAACGCCGCCCATGGTCGGGTCGGTCAGCACACTGATGAACGGCAGCTTGGCGTTGGCCAGCTGGTTCAGCATGGCCGTGGTCTTGGCCATCTGCATCAGCGACAGCAGGCTTTCCTGCATGCGCGCACCGCCCGTGGCGGTAATGCAGATGAACGGCACCTTCTGCTCGAGCGCCGCCTGCGCGCCGCGCGCGAAGCGCTCGCCCACCACGGAGCCCATCGAACCGCCCATGAACTCGAACTCGAAGCAGCTCACCACCACCGGAATGGTGTGGATGGCACCGCCGATGACGACCATGGCATCGGTCTCGCCGGTGTCTTCCATGGCGGCCTTGATGCGGTCCGGGTACTTCTTGGTGTCCTTGAACTTCAGGGCGTCCACCGGCACGATTTCCTGACCGATCTCATAGCGGCCCTCGGCGTCCAGCAGCGCGTCCAGCCGCTCGCGCGAGCGGATGCGCATATGGTGGTCGCACTTCGGGCAGACGTGCAGATTGGCCTCGACGTCGGTCCGGTACAGCGTGGACTCGCACGCCGGGCACTTGACCCACAGCCCTTCCGGAATGCCCTTGCGGGTGGAGGGGTCGGTCTGTTGAATCTTGGGAGGCAGGAGTTTATCCAACCAGCTCATGAAAGCTCCTTTCGGATAGCCGCCGCCCGCGCGCCAGCCTGCATGCGCAGGCGCTGACGGTGGGACGGCAGGGAATCAGGCCGCGAATTTACCATGCCGGGCCGGTCTGGCCGAAGCAAATCGCATCGATTGTGATATATAGATCACAATCAAGCGATGCCGATGTCGGCATGGCGTCACGTTTTGCCGTCACTCAGGCGTCCAGGGCCTGCCGGATTTCGGCGATGAAGTCGCGCAGCGCGGTCACCGCCTGGTCCCGCGGAGCGTCTTCCAGCAGTTGCACCAGCCGGCTGCCGATCACCACGGCGTCCGCCACGCTGCCGATGGCGCGCGCGGTCTGGGCATCGCGGATGCCGAAGCCCACGCCTACCGGCAGGTTGGCGTGGCGCTTGATCAGCGGCAGGCGGCTCGCCACGCTGTCCAGGTCGATCGTGGCCGAGCCGGTCACGCCCTTGAGCGATACGTAATAAAGATAGCCGCTGGCGACCTTCGCCACCGCCTCGATGCGCGCATCGGTGGAGGTCGGCGCGAGCAGGAAGATGGGATCCATCTCATTGGCGCGCATCAGTGCGGCAAACGCCTCGCACTCCTCGGGCGGATAGTCGACCACGAGCACGCCGTCCACGCCGGCCGCGCGGGCGGCCTTGGCGAAGGCCTCGTCGCCCATCCGCTCGATCGGGTTGGCGTAGCCCATCAGCACGACGGGCGTGCTGGCGTCGGTTTTTCGGAATTCTGCGACCCAGGCGAGCACCTGCGTCAGCGTCACGCCCTGCGCGAGCGCCCGCTCGGACGCGCGCTGGATCACCGGGCCGTCGGCCATCGGGTCCGAGAACGGCACGCCGAGTTCGATCACATCGGCGCCGCCGGCCACCAGCGCGTGCATCAGGTCCACGGTCAGGCCGGGCGCCGGATCGCCGGCGGTGATGAACGGAATCAGGCCCTTCTTCTGCTGCGCGGCCAGGGCCGCGAAAGTCTTCTGGATGCGGGACATGTCAGGAATTAGATAAGGCGTTGGACGGCGGCGTCGGCTTCCGCGGCATCGTCATTGGCTGCGGGGGCGGCGGCGGGAACCGGATCTGGAACGGCGGGCGTGACCAGCGGAATGGCCGCCTCCACCCGCTGCCGCACCAGCTGCGCGTACTCAGGATTCATCTCATAGCCGACGAAGCGCCGGCCATGGCGCACGCAGGCCACGGCGGTGGTACCGCTGCCCGTGAACGGATCGAGCACGAGCCCGCCCGGCGGGCAGCTCGACAGCACCATCCGCTCCACGATCTCGAGCGGCTTCTGGGTCGGATGGTCGGCGCGCTCGGGGTCCTGGCGATGGATGCGGGACACGCTCCACAGGTCCTTCGGGTTGTACCCCACCTCGAGCCACTTCTTGCCCTCGAAGCGCGGCCGGCTGCGCGCCTTCTTGGTCTCGGCGTCGTACGGAATCCGTACCGGGTCGAGATCGAAGTAGTAGTCGCGCTGGCGGGCGAAGAAGCCGATGTTGTCATGCACCGATGAATACTTGCGGGTGGTGCCTCCCATGCTCGGCACGCGGCGGTCCCAGATGATCTCGTTGATCATGGTCAACCGTTGCTTGAGCATCACGAACAGCTCGGGCGAGTACTGCCACGTGCAGAACAGGTAGAGCGAGCCGCGCGGCGCGATTTTCGGCACGATGGCGTCCATCCACCGCTCGGACCATTCAAGGTAGGCCTGGCCCGAGAGGCGGTCGGAATCGTTGCCGTAGTCCTTGCCCAGCCCATAGGGTGGGTCAGCCACGACGAGATCGATGGAGCCGTCGGGGATCTTGGAGATCCCCTCCAGCACGTCTTCCTGGTAGAGCCGCAGCGCGGAGGAGTCCAGCAGGTCGGATTCGGGAGGCAGCACTTGCATCAGAGCTTCAGCCCCGCACGTTCGGCCACGGTGTGCATGTCCTTGTCGCCCCGGCCGGAGAGGTTCACCAGCAACAGCTTGTCCTTCGGCAGCGTCGGCGCCAGCTTGCACGCGTAGGCGATGGCATGGCTCGACTCCAGCGCCGGGATGATGCCCTCGATGCGGCAGCAGTCATGGAAGGCCTTGAGCGCCTCGTCGTCGGTGATCGGCACGTACTGCGCGCGGCCGATGTCCTTGAGCCATGCGTGCTCGGGGCCTACGCCGGGATAGTCCAGGCCAGCCGAAACCGAATGGGTCTCGATGATCTGGCCGTTGGCGTCCTGCAGCAGGTAGGTGCGGTTGCCGTGCAGCACGCCCGGCAAGCCGCCGGTCAGCGACGCCGCGTGGCGGCCCGTCTCCAGGCCGTCGCCGGCGGCTTCCACGCCGATCAGCTGCACATCGGGATAGTCGATATACGGGTAGAAGATGCCCATCGCATTGGAGCCACCGCCCACGCACGCGATGACCGCGTCCGGCTGGCGGCCTGCCAGCTCGGGCATCTGCACCTTGGCTTCCTCGCCGATCACGCACTGGAAGTCACGCACCATCATCGGATACGGGTGCGGGCCAGCCACGGTACCGATGATGTAGAACGTGGATTCCACGTTGGTCACCCAGTCGCGCATCGCTTCATTGAGTGCGTCCTTGAGCGTGCGCGAGCCGGACTCCACGGGCACGACGGTGGCGCCGAGCAGCTTCATGCGGTAGACGTTGGCGGCCTGGCGCTGCACGTCCTCGGCGCCCATGTAGACCACACATTCCATGCCGAAGCGCGCGGCAATCGTCGCCGTGGCCACGCCGTGCATGCCGGCGCCGGTTTCGGCGATCACGCGCTTCTTGCCCATCTTGCGGGCCAGAATCGCCTGGCCGATCACATTGTTGATCTTGTGCGCACCGGTGTGGTTCAGGTCTTCGCGCTTGAGGAAGATCTGGGCCCCGCCGAGCGTCTCGCTCCAGCGTTGCGCATGGTAGATCGGCGACGGGCGGCCGACGAAGTGCTTCAGCTCGCGCCGGTATTCGGCGTCGAACGCAGGATCGTTCTGGGATTGCGCATAGGCTTCGCGCAGCTCGTCCAGCGCGTGAACCAGCGTCTCGGAAACGAAGGTGCCGCCATAGGGGCCGAAATGGCCACGGGAATCGGGCAAGTCGTACATGTCCAGGCTCTCAGGATGGCGCACCGGCCCAGTTCGGGCAGGGGCGCGGAAATTCGGGGATGCGGCCGGCAGGCGGCGGGAACGGGTCCGGGAGGCCCCGGGTCACCCTGCTTCCGCCATGCGCACGGCACGCATGAACGCGGCAATGCGGGCGTGGTCCTTCACGCCCTTCGACGCCTCCACGCCGCTACTTACATCCACGGCATAGGGGCGCACGCGCTCAATCGCGCCAGCGACGTTTTGCGCGTTCAACCCACCACTCAAAACGATGCGAGGAGCGCCGTTTGCGTTCGGGCTGCCCTTGGGGGGCACGGAGGGTGCCGGCTGCGAGGTGGAAACCAGCGCCGGATCGGTCGGAAGCCATTGGCCGGGAATCAGGGTCCAGTCGAAGACGTGGCCGCCACCGCCATAGCCTTCCACGAAGGCATCGAGCAACAGGCCGGCGGCGTCACGGTATTGATCGGCGAATTCTACCAAATCGAGCCCCGGTCGAACACGGGCCGCGCGCACGAAAGGCAGCCGGCAGCGCCGGGCGATCTCCGCGCACTGCTCGGGGGTCTCGTCACCGTGGAACTGGAGTAACGTCAACGGCACCCGCTCGGACACGTGGGCCACTTCCTCGGCATCGGCATTGACGAACAGGCCGACCACCGAGACGAATGGCGCCACGCGCTCGGCCAGTGCCGCCGCGCGTGCCACGTCCACATAGCGCGGGCTGCCGGCGTAGCAGACCAGGCCGATGGCATCGGCACCGGCGTCCACGGCGGCGCGGACGTCGTCCTCGCGGGTCAGGCCGCAGATCTTGACGCGGGTGCGGGCGGGCATCTGGCTGAAATCAGGCGCCGTCATCGGTAAAGACTCCGTGGAAGAAGCTCGCGGACGGGTCCGCGGCGGGCAGCCGGTACGGCTCAGGATACTTTACGCCGGCCAGGTAGAGGCCGTCGGGCATGAAGGTTGGCGCAGCCTGGCGGCGGTCACGGCCAGCCAGCACCTCGGCCATCCAGCTGGCCGGATAGCGGCCCCGCCCGACCGCCACGAGGCAACCCATCAGGTTGCGCACCATGTGGTGCAGGAAGGCGCTGGCGCGGAAGCGCAGGAAGACCCAGTTGCCATCGGCCTTCAGCGTCACGTCGTACATTGTCTTGATGGGCGACTTGGCTTGGCACTCGGCGGCGCGGAAGGCCGAGAAATCGTGCTCGCCCAGCAGGCAGCTCGCGGCAGCGCGCATGGCGTCAACGTCGAGCTGCTGGCCCGGTGGCAGCATCAGGTAGCCGGCGCGGCCGTGCAGCATCGGCACGCGGTGCGGGCCGGTGTAGAGCGCGTAGTAATACTTGCGCTCGAACGCCAGGAAGCGCGCGTGGAAGCCCTCGTCCACCGGCTCAGCCCATTGCAGGGCCACCGACGGCGGCAGGAAGGCGTTGATGCCGCGCACCCAGGAAAACTTGTCGCGCGAGAGTTCGGTATCGAGATGAATCACCTGCCCGAGCGCATGCACGCCGGCATCGGTACGCCCCGCCACCGTGGTCAGCAGGCGAGTCCCCGCAAAACGCTCGATGGCGTCCTCCAGATGGTCCTGCACGGTATTGCGGTGCGGTTGCGACTGCCAGCCCGAGAAGGCCGATCCGTCGTAATGAAGCCCGATGGCGATGCGATTCATGGATCCCAAAAGAAAATGCGCCGGAAGGGACGCTTCCGGCGCATCGCTTCGGGCCGCAACGGCGTGGCGCCGTGCAAGCCCTCCATCATACCGGCCTTTGCAGGCCGTTTTCCGACGCGTGACCGCTTCCGGTCAGGCCACCTCGCGCAGCAGCGTGCGGGCTTCGGCCTGGAGCGGGTCTTGCGACTGATCCACCACTTCCTGGAGCAGCTCGCGGGCCCCTTCCTTGTCGCCGATCTCGATGTAGGCACGGGCCAGGTCGAGCTTGATCTGCATGTCGCGGCCGCCGTCCATGCCGTTGGCGGACAGGGTGCTGGCGGACACGCCGTGGGTGGTATCACCACCGCCCTCGGACGTCACGCGGGTCAGGTCGATCGGCTCGGCCAGACGGCCGTTCTGCAGCATCGTCGGCGCCGGCAGCGGCACCGAGTCGGCCAGCGGGTCGTTGTCCGCCGGCTTGCCGGCGCTGCCGGGGTTCAGGTCGAGCGAGATGCCCGACATGTCGAACTCCAGTGGGCGCGAACGCGTCGGGGTATCGAGTGCCGGCACCTCGGCCAGATGGCGGCTGTCCACGTGGGCCGGCATGTCGAGACCGGCATCGTGGCTTTCGTCGAGTACGTCATCCAGACGTGCCACCGGTTCCGCTTGGGATTCGCTACCGAATACCAGCGAGGCCGACTCCGGTGCCACGATGGGCTCCCCCGGCGCGGGCGCCGGGAAGGCGTCGAGCGGCAGCGCCAGGTCCGCCATGGCGGGCTCGCGCGGCGGCTGCTCGAGGTTGTGCGCGGGGTCCTGCGTGCGCCACTGGTCCGCGACCGGCGTGGTGGTATCCACTTCGGCCGTGGTGTCCGGCGTTACCGACAAATACAAGGCATTGCTCGAGTCCAGCTTGCGACCCATTTCGGCGGCCTGCAGCCAGTCCGCGCCTTGCCCGCCCGTCTGGGCGAACATTTCTTCTGCAATCACTCGGAAACCTTCCACATCCTGACGAGTGTTGTAAATCTCCAGCAGCTTCAGGCGAATGGCCTGACGCTCTGGGTTCTGTTGCAGCGCTTCGCGCAGGATTTCTTCTGCCTGCACGTCGCGCCCGTAGGCGATATACACCTCCGCCTCGGCGATCGGGTCCACCTCGGTGGCTTCCGGCGAGTTGTTGCCAATCCGGAAATCGGCGCCAAACACGCTGTGCTGCGAGGTATCCACGCTCTGGCCACCGGCGGTGCCGAACAGCGAATGGCCACCGGCCATCACCGTGCTTTCCTGCGAGAGGATGCTGTCGCCGAAGCCACCATTGTCGGCGGTCTTCTGCTTCTGGCGGCGGCGATAGACGGCGTAGCCGCCCAGCAGCGCGACCAGCAGGCCGGCGCCCGGCAGCAGCATCGGGTTGCCAAGCAGTTCGTCCAGGAACGAGGTTTCCGGCACCGGTGCGGGCTGCACGCGCGGCGCAGGCTTCTTCACGGCCACAGGGGCGGAAGCCGCGGCAGCCGGCGCGGGTGCGGCGGCGTCTGCCTGCGGTGCCGAAGCGGCGGCCGTTGCAGCCACAGCGGCTGCGGCCGGCGCGGCGGCATCGGCTGCGGAGGCCGGTGCAGCTGCCGTGGCGGCCGGAGCCGGCGTGGGCGTGGCCGTGCTCGTCGCGGCAGTCGCCGTGTCGGCCGGCTTGGCTGGCTCGGCGGGCACCACAGTCGGCGCGGTGCTGGCCGCCGGCGTGGCCGGCGCAGCAGCCGGGGCCGGAGCCGCCTTGGCCTGGTTCAGCTTGGCGATCTCGGCATTCTTCAGCTCCATCAGGCGCTGCATGTCCGTGACGTTCTTCTCGAGCTGGGCCAGCTTCGACTCGGCGTCCTTGAGCTTGCGCTGCGTGGCCACTTCGGCTTCGGCCTGGGCTTGCGCCTTGGCCTGCGCGGCGCGGTCCGCCTTGCTCAGCTTCAGTTCGTCGCGCGGACCAGCGGCAGGCACCGTGGTGTCCTGCACGCGCGCGGTCACGTTGCCGGACTGCTCGCGGCCCGAGCCCGCTTCCACGGACTTTGCGGCGGCGGCGGCGGCCAGACGGCTGCGATAGCTGTCGAAACCCTGCGTGCGCGCCACGACTTCGCGGCGGGCTTCGCGCGGGCTCACGGCCTGCGCCTGCTGGGCGCTCGGCACCTTCAACACCGCGCCGGACTTGATCCGGTTGATGTTGCCGCCGATGAATGCATTCGGATTATTCCGATACAGCGCGAGCAGCATCTGCTCGAGCGACACGTCCTGGCCTTGCGCGGCATCGCCCGCAATGCTGGACAGGGTGTCGCCGCGCTGAATCGTGTATGGCTCGCCGGCGGCGGCGCCGTCGGTCGATGCGGGGGCTGCCGGGGCCGACTGGGCGGCGCGGCGCGGCTGGCGCGGCGCCGGGGCCGGACGTGCGGGCTCCAACGAAGCGGCGGCCGGCACCGGCGCGGCGGGCCTGGCCGCCTGTGCGGGGGCCTCGGCCGGCGACGCATCGGGCGTGGCCGCCTGCACCACCGTGGTCGGGGCAAAGCTCTGGTTGGACTTCGCGCCCGCCGGATCGAGCAGGAACGTATAGGCCCGCGTCACCTTGCCGCTCGACCAGCTCATGTCGACGAGGATGTCGACGAACGGCTCGCTGATCGGCTGGTTGGAACGGACGGTTGCCACATAGCTGCCGTTGGGGCGCTGCTCCACCTGGAGCCGCACGCCGGAAACGGCCGGCAGGTACGTCAGCCCTGCCCTGGCATAGGCGGCCGGCGAGGCGAGCTTGACGTTGAGACTGTCCGCTTCCTCGGCCGAAACGCCGCTGATATCGATTTCAGCCTGGAGCGGTTGCCCCAGATTGGACTGTACCCGTAATTGTCCGAACCCCGCGGCGTACGCGGCCGGCTGCATCAGCAGCAAACCGAGAGCCGTGACGGCCAGCGTTGACCAGCGCTGACGGACAGTAGGCGCATCTTTCCGGCGATGTAGGCTCACACTCACCTCGTGCTCCATTTATGTTTCTAGTAGCGAAAAATAAACCCGACCCCAAATGCCTGGCTGGTGGGCGGACGGCCGGTGCGGACGAAAAACGTCGTGCCCGATTGTCTCACCCCTTCGCCGCAATGACGCGACGGTGACCCCTTGGCCAGGCGAATGCCGGCTGTATTGTGACGCAAGCCCGAGAAAAATAGGGGTCCGAACGTAACAACGCCGCGCTGGGGCGCGGCGTTGGCAGGAAAGCACCGGATTCTGTTGCCTCCCCGCAACGAATGCCGGGGAGACTCAGTACCTGCTTACTTCTCGATCAGAATGCGTAGCATACGCCGCAGCGGCTCGGCGGCGCCCCACAGCAGTTGGTCGCCCACCGTGAAGGCCGACAGGTACTCGCCGCCCATCTGCATCTTGCGCAGGCGACCCACCGGAATGCTCAGCGTGCCGGTCACGGCAGCCGGGGTCAGGTCGGTCATGCTCGCTTCGCGCGTGTTCGGCACTACCTTGGCCCAAGGGTTGTGGGCGGCCAGCATGCCTTCGATCTCATCCAGCGGCACATCCTTGCGCAGCTTGATGGTCAGCGCCTGCGAGTGGCAGCGCATGGCGCCAATCCGCACGCACAGGCCGTCCACGGCGATCGGGGTGGCCCCGGTCGCGCCCAGGAAGCCATCGCCACGACCCAGGATCTTGTTGGTCTCGGCGCCGCCCTTCCATTCTTCGCGCGACACGCCGTTGCCCAGATCCTTGTCGATCCAGGGAATCAGGTTGCCGGCCAGCGGCACGCCGAACTGCTTGGTTTCGTCCGCCGACAGGCCGTGCTGCGTGGCCAGGATGGTGCGGTCGATCTCGAGGATCGCCGAGGCGGGGTTGTCCAGCAGCGGCTTGACCGAGGCGTTCAGGGTGCCGAACTGCGTCAGCAGCTCGCGCATGTGCTGCGCGCCGCCGCCCGAGGCGGCCTGGTAAGTCATGGAGGTCATCCACTCGACCAGGTCGTTCTCGAACAGGCCGCCCAGGCCCATCAGCATGCAGCTGACCGTGCAGTTGCCGCCGATGAAGTTCTTGACGCCCTTCGAAAGCGCATCCTTGATCACGTCCTGGTTGACCGGGTCGAGCACGATGATCGCGTCGTCCTTCATGCGCAGCGAGGACGCCGCGTCAATCCAGTAGCCGTTCCAGCCGGCCGCGCGCAGGCGCGGGAAGACATCACTGGTGTAGTCGCCGCCCTGGGCGGTGAGCACCACGTCGCACTGCTTCAGTGCATCGATGTCATTGGCATCTTTCAGCGTGGTTTCGTTCTTCGCCATGGCCGGGGCCTTGCCGCCGGCGTTGGACGTGCTGAAGAAAACGGGCTCGATATGGTCGAAATCGCGCTCTTCCTGCATGCGTTGCATCAGGACGCTGCCGACCATTCCTCGCCAACCGACGAGACCTACAATCATGACTTACCTCGGATGTGATGAGTACTTCCCCGCCATTTTCCTCGCCCGGCGTACGCTGCGCGGGGAAGACGGGCAGGCACGACGAACGATCTTAGGGGATCGTTTTGGTAGTAATGGTTTTAATCGTCGCGGTATGGTCGCGCGAACCCACGCCGGCCGTGATCACGGCAGCGATGGCAGTAGCGAGGAACTGGGGAATTCGGACCATTCGCGGAGTCTACACGATTTTCTTGCGCCAACGGGGCCCGAAGGCCCCGTTTTTGGCACGAACTGGCAAAAAACGGCCGATTACAGCGCAGCCAGCACGGCTTCGCCCATCTCCCGCGTGCCGACCTGCTTGCAGCCCGGCGTGAGGATGTCGCCGGTGCGGTAGCCCTGAGCCAGCACCTTCTTGACGGCGTTCTCGATGCGGTCGGCCTGCTCGGCCTTGTTCAGCGAGTAACGCAGCATCATCGCGGCGGAGAGGATGGTGGCCAGCGGATTGGCCACGCCCTTGCCGGCGATGTCCGGCGCCGAGCCGTGCGACGGCTCGTACAGACCCTTGTTGTTGGCATCGAGCGACGCCGACGGCAGCATGCCGATGGAGCCGGTCAGCATTGCGGCTTCGTCGGACAGGATGTCGCCGAACATGTTGCCGGTGACGATCACGTCGAAGCTCTTCGGCGCCTTCACCAGCTGCATGGCCGCGTTGTCCACGTACATGTGCGACAGCTCGACGTCCGGATATTCCTTGCTGACATCGATCACGATGTCCTTCCAGAACTGGAAGGTCTCCAGCACGTTGGCCTTGTCCACGCTGCACAACTTCTTGCCGCGCTTGGCCGCTGCCTGGAACGCCACGTGGGCAATGCGGCGGATCTCGGGCTCGCTGTAGCGCATCGTATCGAAGGCTTCGCGGGCGCCCTTGAACAGGCCGTCCGGCGCCTCGCGCATGCCGCGCGGCTGGCCGAAGTAAATGTCGCCGTTCAGCTCGCGCACGATCAGGATGTCCAGGCCAGCCACCAGCTCGGGCTTCAGGCTCGAGGCGCCGGTCAACTCCGGATAGCAGATCGCCGGGCGGAAGTTCGCAAACAGCTGCAGGTGCTTGCGCAGGCCCAGGATGGCCTGCTCCGGGCGCAGCGGACGCTCCAGGCTGTCGTACTTCCAGTCGCCCACGGCGCCGAACAGGATGGCATCGGCCTCCTTGGCCAGCTTCAGCGTGTTCTCGGGCAGCGGATGGCCTTCGGCCTCGTAGCCGGCGCCGCCCACGGGCGCCGTTTCCAGTTCAAATTTCTCGTCGAGGGCGTTGAGCACCTTGACGGCTTCGGCAACGATCTCGGGACCAATGCCGTCACCCGGCAGGACTGCAATCTTCATCTGTCTTCCTGTATTGGAGGTGTGTCTCGGGCCGTCAGCCGACCAGGCGATTGCCCAGCCAGGGCATCTTCGTCAGGCGCTCGGCTTCGTACGCCTTGATCTTGTCCTTGTGGCGCAGCGTCAGCGCCACGTCGTCGAAGCCGTTCAGCATGCAGTACTTGCGGAACGGGGCGATGTCGAACGGATAGCTGTTGCCGCCCGCCGTGACCACCACCTGCTTGTCCAGGTCGATGGTCAGCTGGTAGCCCGGGAACGCGTTGGTCTCGTTGAACAGGTGGTCGACCTGGAGCGCCGTCAGCACCACCGGCAGCAGGCCGTTCTTGTAGCAGTTGTTGAAGAAGATGTCGGCAAAGCTCGGCGCGATGACGGCGCGGAAGCCGTATTGCGTGAGCGCCCACGGCGCGTGCTCGCGCGAGCTGCCGCAGCCGAAGTTGTTGCGCGCCAGCAGGATGCTCGCGCCCTGGTAGCGCGCCTGGTTCAGCACGAAGTCCGGGTTCAGCGGACGCTTGCTGTTGTCCTGGCCGGGCTGGCCAACGTCCTTGTAGCGCCATTCGTCGAACAGGTTCGGGCCGAAGCCCGTGCGCTTGATCGACTTCAGGAACTGCTTCGGAATGATGGCGTCGGTGTCGACGTTTTCGCGGTCCAGCGGCGCCACGAGGCCGCTGTGTACGGTGAACTTGTCCATGAGTATGTCCTTACTTGCGCGCCGCGTTCTCGAGGGAACGGCCGGCGGCCTGCGTGTCCTTGCCGAGGCCGGCCATCGTGTTGCAGCCAGCCAGTTGCAGCATGCCCAGGCATGCCAGGAACGTGATCACGATCTTTTTCATGTTCTGCTTATTCGATTAGCCGTGTACGGATGCCGTTGCGTAACGCTTCAGCCCAGCTTGCGGATGTCGACGAAATGCCCCTCGATGGCAGCGGCGGCGGCCATCGCCGGGCTGACCAGGTGGGTCCGGCCGCCGGCGCCCTGGCGACCTTCGAAGTTACGGTTCGAGGTGGACGCGCAGCGCTCGCCCGGCTCCAGCCGGTCGGCGTTCATCGCCAGGCACATCGAGCAGCCCGGCTCGCGCCATTCGAAGCCGGCGGCCTTGAAGACCTTGTCCAGCCCTTCGTGCTCGGCCTGCGCCTTCACCAGGCCCGAGCCCGGCACCACCATCGCCAGCTTCACATTGCCAGCGACCTTGCGCCCCAGCTTCTGCACCACCCAGGCGGCGGCGCGCATGTCCTCGATGCGGCTGTTGGTGCAGGAGCCGATAAACACCTTGTCGATCTGGATCGACTCCATCGGCACATTCGGCTGCAGGTTCATGTACTCGAGCGCGCGCTCCATGGCGTTGCGGCGGTTCGGGTCCTTTTCCTTCTCGGGATCGGGCACGCGGTCCTCGATGCTGACCACCATCTCGGGCGACGTGCCCCAGGTGACCTGCGGACGGATGTCCTCGCCGCGCAGCTCCACCACCTTGTCGAAGTGGGCGCCCGCGTCCGAATGCAGCGTGCGCCAGTAGGCCACGGCCTGGTCCCATTCCACGCCCTGCGGCGCGTACGGACGACCCTTCACGTATTCCAGTGTCACGTCATCCACGGCCACCAGGCCGGCGCGCGCGCCGGCTTCGATCGCCATGTTGCAGACGGTCATGCGGCCTTCCATCGTCAGGTCACGGATGGCGGACCCGGCGAACTCCATGGTGTAGCCCGTACCGCCGGCCGTGCCGATCTTGCCGATGATGGCCAGCACGATGTCCTTGGCGGTGCAGCCGCGCGGCAGCTTGCCTTCCACGCGGATCAGCATGTTCTTGGCCTTCTTGCCCAGCAGCGTCTGCGTGGCGAGCACGTGCTCCACCTCGGACGTGCCGATGCCATGCGCCAGCGCACCGAACGCGCCGTGCGTGCTGGTGTGCGAATCGCCGCAGACCACCGTCATGCCCGGCAGCGTGGCGCCCTGCTCCGGCCCGATCACGTGGACGATGCCCTGGCGGTGATCGTTCATCTTGAACTGGGTGATGCCGAAGGCGTCGCAGTTGGCGTCCAGCGTATCGACCTGGAGCTTCGAGACGGGGTCCGCGATGCCTTGCGTACGGTCCGTGGTCGGCACGTTGTGGTCGGACACCGCCAGGTTCGCGCTGATGCGCCAGACCGGACGCTCCGCCAGCTTCAGCCCCTCGAACGCCTGCGGGCTGGTCACTTCGTGCAGCAGGTGGCGATCGATGTAGAGCAGCGTCGTGCCGTCTTCCTCGACGTGGACGGTGTGGTCATCCCAGAGTTTGTCGTAGAGCGTCTTGGCCATGATGCAGGGGGGGGCAGACCGTCCGTCCGGGCAGGGACGGCGGAGGTCCGCGCAGTGGTTTGCAGGGATTGTTATTAACCGGATGCCTTCGCGGGTCGGCGCCGCTATTGTGCCGCGCCTCCGGCGTGGCCGGTGATTGCTTGACATCGCAAGCGATTATGCCACGCGGGGCTTCCTCAGGCGGTCAGACGCTATCGATAACCCGGCAGTCATTGACGAAAGGGGGATTTCGCGGTTGGCGAAAAGGGGTGGGTGGCGGCAAGTCCGGGGCGGCGGCGCCTTTCGAACTAGTCCTATAGATCACTTGGCGGGCGATCGATAGGCTCCCGGAGTACTTCTCACCTGAACGGGAGCATGCGATGGCGCAGGACATTTTCTTGAAGCTGACAGGAATCGAAGGCGAAGCGGCGGACGCCAGCCATTCGAAGGAAATCGAGGTTCTGACGTGGGAATGGTCGGTGAAGCAGCCATCGAACATGCACGCAGGAAGGGGCGGTGGCGCAGGCAAGGCGACCGTTGAGGACCTGACGTTCGAACACTATGTCGACCGCGCCACGCCCAATCTGGTTCAGTACTGCCTGACCGGGAAACATATCGGCAGCGCAGTGCTGACGATGCGCAAGGCGGGTGGCAAGCCGCTTGAGTTTCTTAGGATCACGATGGAGGACGTCCTGATCACGCAGGTGAAACCAGCTCACAACATCAATATGCGCGCGCCCCGGGAAGAAGTCAGCCTTTCATTCTCGCGAGTGAAGCAGGAATACGTCGTGCAGAACGCCTCCGGCGGCAGTGCCGGGACGGTCAGCATGGGTTATGACGTGAAGGCAAACAGGGCAATCTGACCGGGAGACACATATGTTCTTTATTGACAAGAATGGCCGGGTGGATGCCGAACGCGTCAAGATCAAGATCTTCCCGAACATTGAGCGGGGGCCGATGGACAGGGTTAATGGAATTATTGTTCACCAGACAGACGGCTCCACAACTGAAAGTACATTCAGCAGTTATCGAGCAAAAGGCGCGCTCGGCGCCCATTTCCTGATTGACAAGGACGGGACGGTATATCAAACAGCTTCGCTGAAGAAAATCACCAGACACGTGGGAAAGCTACAGTCTCGCTGCATTGTTACGCACAAATGCGCGCCGGCTGAATTGAAGCTGACCACTGCAATCCAACTTCAATATACAAAGCTATCGATACACGAACACAAAAAGCCTTGGCCCGAGCGCTACCCTTCCAGCGACGACTCCATCGGTATCGAAATCGTTGGGAAATCCGTGCCGATTGATCCAGCCAGTGACAGCAAGACCGCAAGAATCTACGAGAACGTCACCACCCAGCAAAATGCGTCGCTCCGCTGGCTCATCGCAGAACTGGTTGCAACGTTCAACGTTTCGACCGGAGAGATTTATCGACATCCTCAGGTCTCATACAAGAACCCAACCGAGGCGAGCACCGCAGTATGGTAAAGGTCGGACTGATCTGTGTCTCAATGATGGCCGCATTTTACGCATTACCCGTAACGGCCCAAGAGAGAACCGTAAAAAACGTCGTCATCAAGGAAACGGGCTTAACCTCGCACACTGACGACGCCAGCCTCACGGAAAACTGTAAGACCTTCAAGCCGACAGACAGCCAAGTGAAACGGTATTTCTCCAAGGCTTATCCGATAGAGAGCCGCATTCTGACGCACGAGCGTTATTCCCCATGCTTTGCGATCGGCGAGGTATCGTTCAGCGATAACACTTCCGGCAGATTTCGACTCTACTCAGGAGGGACAGCGACATTATTCTGGTTAGGAGGCAATACGGTCGACCTGCTCTACAAGAGCAACAAATGGCACGACCCTTTCGCTTGCGCATATGGTCTTAGCGACGAGCCGGAATGCTGACGGCCCAAGGCCGCGTGGAGCACTATCCGGACGCTCCCCAGCCGCATTGGATCGTATTCCCGCACATCGAACCTGGTGAACTGGCGCCACATGTCAGGCAAGGCGTAGCCGAACCATGGTTCGACCGGGAATGGAGGCCCTTCTGGACGTCGCTGACGCCGATACAACGGGATCTCTATCTAGACGGCTGGCAGGCCAGCCCTGAATGGCGAGAGGCAATTGCTCTTGTTTTCGAGTCCTTCTCGGAGCTCGATGTCGATCAAGACGCCAAGGAGTCCGAGGAATACCTGAGAGCGAATAGCTCACACCCAAAGAGGTGCTCGCTACTCAACCGACTCTTCAAGCGGTAAGCGATATATGGAGGGCAAAGCCTGGACTCCAAGCTCTGTCCACTCCCCCTCACCCACCCAAATACGCCGCCCGTATCCGGTCATTCGCCAGCAAATTCTCCCCGGTATCCGCCAGCACCACTTTCCCGGTTTCCAGCACGTAGCCCCGGTCGGCCACCTGCAGTGCCTTGTTGGCGTTCTGTTCGACCAGGAACACTGTGACACCTTCGTCACGAATGGTGCGGATGATGTCGAAGATCTGGGCGATGATCAGCGGGGCGAGGCCCAGTGTCGGCTCGTCCAGCAGCAGCAACCGGGGGCGGCTCATCAGGGCGCGGCCGATGGCCAGCATTTGCTGTTCGCCGCCGGACATCGTGCCTGCGCGCTGGCCCGAGCGCTGGTTCAGCCTCGGAAATAGCTTGAAAACGTGCTCGATGCCGGCCTCGATGTCGTGCCGGCTGGCGAAGAAGGCGCCCATCTTCAGGTTTTCCAGCACGGTCAGGCTCGGAAACACGCGGCGCCCTTCCGGCGAGATCGCCATGCCCATGCGCATGATCTCGTGGGTGTTGCGCTGCGTGATGTCCTGCCCCTCGAACGACACGCGGCCGCTCGAGGCGCGCGGCGAGCCGCACACGGTCATCATCAGCGTGGTCTTGCCCGCGCCGTTGCTGCCGATCAGCGTGACGATCTCGCCCTTGTTCACTTCGATCGATACGCCGCTCAGCGCCTCCACGGCGCCATAGTGGGTATGGACCTGTTCCAGCTTCAGCATCAGTCCTCTCCCAGGTAGGCCTTGATTACGCGCGGGTCGTTGCGCACTTCCTCGGGCTTGCCGATGACGATCGGCTTGCCGTGCTCCATCACGAGGATGCGGTCGGACACGCCCATGACGAGGCTCATGTCATGCTCGATCAACAGCACCGAAATGTTGAATTCGTGGCGCAATTTGTCGATCAATTGTTGCAGTTCGATCTTCTCCTGCGGATTCAGACCAGCGGCCGGCTCGTCGAGCATCAGCAGGCGCGGCTTGGTGATCATGCAGCGCGCGATCTCGAGCCGGCGCTGGTGCCCGTAGGACAGCGTGCCCGCCTCACGGTTGGCCACCGAGGTCAGACCCATGCGTTCCAGCCAGACGGCGGCCCGTTCCAGCGCCTCGCGCTCGGCGCGGCGGTAGGCCGGCGTGGCGAACAGCCCGCGCAGCAGGCCGGACTTGACCTGCAGGTGCTGCGCCACGAGCAGGTTCTCCACCACGGTCAGCGACCTGAACAGGCGAATATTCTGAAATGTACGCACCAGCCCGCGCCGCGCCACCTGGTGGCTCGGCAGGCCGGCGATGGCCTGGCCGTCCAGCGTGACCTCGCCGGCGGTGGGCTTGTAGAAGCCGCCCACGCAGTTGAACACCGTGGTCTTGCCGGCGCCGTTCGGGCCGATGATGGCGAAGACCTCGTCGCGACGCACATCGAAATCGATGCCGTCCACGGCCAGCAGCCCGCCAAAGCGCATCTGCAGGCCGGATACTTTCAGCATTTCCGCGCTCATTGCGGCAACTCCACGTGGGGACGGCTCGCGGGCAGCAGGCCCTGCGGACGCCACATCATCATCAGCACCATCACCAGGCCGAAAATCAGCATGCGGTATTCGGCAAAATCGCGCGCCACTTCGGGCAGCACCGTCAGCAGGATGGCCGCGAGGATCACGCCCAATTGTGAGCCCATGCCGCCCAGCACCACCACGGCCAGGATCAGCGCCGATTCGATGAACGTGAACGACTCCGGATTGACCAGCCCCTGGCGCGCCGCGAAAAACGCGCCGGCCAGCCCGGCGAACGAGGCGCCCAGCGTGAACGCCGACAGCTTGATGCGCGTGGGGTTCAGGCCCAGCGAGCGGCAGGCGATCTCATCGTCGCGCAGCGCCTCCCAGGCGCGGCCCATCGGCATGCGGATCAGGCGGCTCGTCACAAACAGGGTGAAGCCCACCAGCAGCAGTGCCAGCAGGTACAGGAAGATCACCATGTGCTGGCCGGTGTAGTCGAACCCGATCATCTCGTGGAACGTGCGCGTGCCTTCCACGCTCGCGCTGCGCGCCATCTCGATGCCGAACACGGTCGGCTTCGGAATGCCCGAGACGCCGTCCGGGCCGCCGGTCAGGCTGGTCAGGTTGTTCAGCAGCAGGCGGATGATTTCACCAAAGCCGAGCGTGACGATGGCCAGGTAGTCGCCGCGCAGCCGCAGCACCGGGAAGCCGAGCACGAAGCCGAACAGCGCCGACATGCCCGCAGCAATCGGCAGGCACTCCCAGAACGTGAACCCGAAGTACTGGTTGAGCAGCGCGTACGTGTAGCCGCCCACCGCGTAGAAGCCCACGTAGCCCAGATCGAGCAGACCGGCGAAGCCCACCACGATGTTCAGGCCCAGGCCGAGGATCACGTAGATCAGCGCGAGCGTGGCAACGTCCACCGCGCCGCGCGAGCCGAAGAACGGCCAGACCAGCCCCACCGCCAGCAGCACCCAGATCACCACGCGCTGCTGCTGCGCGCCCATCGCCGGCGCGGCCGGCAGCTTCACGGCGCTACGGGCCCGCGTTAGCAGCGGCTTGAGTAGCTGGAAGACGAAAACGGCTGCCACGGCGATCCAGACCGGCCGCCAGTGCGGCTCCAGCACCACCTTGTAGCCGTCCAGCTTCAGTTGCAGGCCCAGCACGGGAATGGTGAGGATGGCCGTCATCACAGCCGCCGTCACCGCGCCCTTCATCGTCTGCGCGACGGAATGCGATACAGATTTTTGGTACATCGCTTGTGTCATGGCGCCCTCCTCAGACCTTTTCCACATCCGGCTTGCCAAGCAGGCCGGTCGGACGGAACAGCAGCACCAGGACCAGCAGCCCAAACGCCACCACGTCCTTGTACTCGGCCGGCATATAGCCGGAGGCGAAGGTTTCGGCCAGGCCCAGCAGCACGCCGCCGAGCATCGCGCCCGGAATACTGCCGATGCCACCCAGCACGGCGGCCGTAAAGGCCTTGATGCCGGCGATAAAGCCGATGAACGGATTGAGCTTGCCGATGGTGAGCCCGATCAGCACGCCACCCACGGCGGCCAGCATCGCGCCGAGCACGAAGGTGAACGAGATCACGCGGTTCGTGTCGATGCCGAGCAGGTTGGCCATGCGCATGTCCTCCGCGCAGGCGCGGCAGGCGCGGCCCATGCGCGAATGGCCGATAAACAGCGTCAGCGCCACCATCAGCACCAGCGTCACGCCCACGATCAGCAGGCGCGAATAGGGCACGGTCACGACGAAGTCGCCGCCCATCTGAAATTCAATGGCGCCCGAGATCAGCACCGGCACGGACACGTCACGCGCGCCCTGCCCGATCTGGACGTAGTTCTGAAGAAAAATCGACATGCCGATGGCCGAGATCAGCGGCACCAGCCGCGGCCCGCCGCGCAAGGGGCGATACGCCACGCGCTCCACGGCAAAGCCATAGCAGCCAGTGACGGCCACGGCCACGATCAGCGCGGCGCCCAGCACCAGCGGCAGCGGGTAGCCGGCCTGCGCGCCGATGGCGGTCAGGGTGACGAGGCCCACGTAGGCGCCGATCATGTAGATCTCGCCGTGGGCAAAGTTGATCATGCCGATGATGCCGTAGACCATGGTGTAGCCAATGGCGATCAGCGCATAGATCGCACCCAGCGTCAGGCCGTTGACCAGCTGCTGGGTGAACTGTGGAAGGAATTCGTTCATGCGGAGGACCTTGTGGATCGGGAAGGCCGATGCGGCGTGCGGGCCGTCAGGATGTGACGATTATCCGACATCGAACCGATACCAAAACGCCCCGCTCCCGGTGCGGGAGCGAGGCGTTTCGCCAGAGTGGCGCCGGACTTAGTTGGCGGCGGTCTTCGTGGCGTCCTTGTGCCACGTGTAGACGACGAACTTGAAGGACTTCAGGTCGCCGCGCTCGTCGTACTCGACCTTGCCGATCGGCGTGGTGAACGCGTTCTTGTGCATGTACGCGGCCACCTTGGCCGGGTCCGTGCTCTTGGCGCCGGCGATGGCGTCGCCGATGATCTTCACGGCGGCGTAGGCGGGCATCTGGAACGGGCCGTTGGCGTCACGCTTCTTGTCGGCGAAGGCCTTCACCAGCGCGGCGTTGGCCGGGTCGGCCGAGAAGTCGGCCGGCAGCGTGACCAGCATGCCTTCCGACGACGGGCCGGCGATGGCCGTCACGTCCTTGTTGCCCACGCCCTCGGGGCCCATGAACGTCGCCTTCACGCCCTGCTCGCGCGCCTGGCGCAGCAGCAGGCCCATTTCCGGGTGATAGCCGCCGAAGTAGACGAAGTCCACGCCCTGCGACTTCAACTTCGTGATCACGGCGGAGTAGTCCGAGTCACCGGCGTTGATGCCTTCGAACACGGCCACGGGAATCTTGGCAGCTTCCAGATCCTTCTTCACCGACGAAGCGATGCCCTGGCCGTACGACTGCTTGTCGTGCAGCACGGCCACCTTCTTCGGCTTGACCTTGCCGATGATGTACTGGGCAGCGGCAGGACCCTGCTGGTCGTCACGGCCGATGGTGCGGAAGATGAACTTGCGCTTCTTGTTCTCGGTCAGCTGCGGCGCGGTGGCCGACGGCGTGACCATCACGATGCCTTCGTTCTCGTAGATGTCCGATGCCGGAATCGTCGAGCCGGAGCACACGTGGCCAATCACGAAGCGAATGTTCTGGCTCACGATCCTGTTGGCCACCGCCACGGCCTGCTTGGGCTCGCAGGCGTCGTCCATCAGCACCACTTCGAGCTTGTTACCGCCTGCACCGCCCGCGGCATTGATCTGTTCGATGGCGGTCAGGGCACCGGCCTTGACCATGTCGCCGTACTGGGCGACCGAGCCGCTCATGGGGCCGGCGATGGCGATCTTGACGGTTTCGGCGTGGGCCAGGCTGGCGGCAGTGAGGCCGGCGGTGGCAATCACGGCGGCCATGGCAGTGGACGTGAGACGGGACAGCGTCATCAGGAGCTCCTCGATTATGTGTAGGTCATTCCGGGCAGAGGTGGCATGACCTGCGCAATCGAACAACACCCGCGGGGAGAGCCGCCAGAGGTGGCGGAGGGAAGACCCGAAGCGGAAGACGGGCCTGCGATGAAGACGTGAAGCGATGCGGGGCCCGGCATGTGTCAGCGCCCCGGAAGCTCGTGGCGCCAAAAGTTCGGAAAGACAACGTTGATGCGTTCTCTATTGCGCAAGCGCTTCGCCTGCCCCGCCTTGCCGCGCGACGTGCCGGAAGGGTGGCCCGGCTGCCGGTGGCAAAAGCAGCCCGCATTATAGAGGGAAGTTGCAACCGGTTGGGGCGATAGTTCCCGACTTTGCCGAAAATCAGACAACAAATGCAGACTGTTGCAACCTTCCCATGGCAGGAATCGTCGCAAAAATGGTCTTTCACAACTGTTGTGCATAACCGCGACGATGACCCTCACGCGGCGGCGCACAACGCCCCGCAGGCGGAAAAACAAACGCCCCGGCAAGCCGGGGCGTTCGTGTTTGCTGCAGCGCAAGGCGGCCGGGCCGCCCTGCGTTTGCGCGGCGGGATCAGCGCTTGGCCATGTCCGGCACTTCGCGGGCGGCGGCGCCGTTGAACAGCTGGCGCGGACGGCCGATCTTGTACTCGGGGTCCGTGATCATCTCTTCCCACTGCGAGATCCAGCCCGGCGTACGTGCCAGGGCGAAGATGCAGGTGAACAGCGAGGTCGGGATGCCCAGCGCGCGCTGCACGATACCCGAGTAGAAGTCCACGTTCGGGTACAGCTTGCGGCTCACGAAGTACTCGTCTTCCAGCGCGATCTTTTCCAGTTCCATGGCGAGCTTGAACAGCGGGTCGTTGTGCAGGCCCAGTTCGTTCAGCACTTCATGGCAGGTTTCGCGCATCAGCTTGGCGCGCGGATCGTAGTTCTTGTACACGCGGTGGCCAAAGCCCATCAGGCGCACGCCCGAGTTCTTGTCCTTGACCTGCTTGATGAACTCGTTGATGTTGTCCACGCTGCCGATCTCTTCCAGCATCTTCAGCGCAGCTTCGTTGGCACCGCCGTGGGCCGGACCCCACAGGCAGGCCACGCCAGCGGCGATGGCGGCGAACGGGTTCGTGCCCGACGAGCCAGCCAGGCGCACCGTCGAGGTGGAGGCGTTCTGCTCGTGGTCGGCGTGCAGGATGAAGATGCGGTCCAGCGCGCGCTCGAGCACCGGGTTCACGGTGTACGGGGCGCACGGCGTGCCGAACATCATGCGCAGGAAGTTGCCCGAGTAGGACAGGTCGTTCTGCGGGTAGATGTACGGCTGGCCGATGTTGTACTTGTATGCCATGGCCACGAGGGTCGGCATCTTGGCGATCAGGCGAATGGCCGAGATCTCGCGCTGGTGCGGATCATCGATGTCCATCGCGTCGTGGTAGAACGCGCTCATCGCGCCCACGAGACCCGTCAGCACGGCCATCGGGTGGGCATCGCGGCGGAAGCCGCGCAGGAAGAATTGCAGCTGCTCGTGAACCATCGTGTGGTTCATCACGCTGTTGACGAACTCTTCCTTCTGCTTGGCGTTGGGCAGTTCGCCCTTCAGCAGCAGGTAGCAGGTTTCCAGGTGATCGCACTTGCCTGCCAGCTGCTCGATCGGATAGCCGCGGTACAGCAGTTCACCCTTGTCACCATCGATGTAGGTGATCTTGGAGTTGCACGACGCAGTCGACATGAACCCCGGGTCATAGGTGAACTTGCCGGTCTGTCCGTACAGCTTGCGAATGTCGATCACGTCGGGGCCAACGGTACCCTTGTAGATCGGCAGCTCAACGCTGGGGGAACCATCGGAAAACGATAGCGTGGCTTTCACATCGGACGGCGTCATGTCGGTTCCTTCTAATGCTGTGAATAATAGTGTTGACCAAACTCAGACCGAACGCAGCAGGTCGAGGACCCGATGCATCGGGGGCGTGTCGAGCTCACCGTCCAGCTCCTTGCGGGCAAGCAGCAGGTCCATCAACTCGTTGTCGCTGAGCTCGAACAGCTCGCCCAGCGATGCCACGTCCTCATCGGACAGGCTCTCCTCGTAACGGTTGAAGAAACGTTCGACGATGATGTCGTTCTCCAGGAGGCCGCGGCGGGCACGCCAGCGCAAACGGGCACGCTTATGCGGATCGGCCTGATGGGAGAAAGTGGTGGAAAGACTCATGGTCAGCCTTCTTGCGATCGGCGCGTCACCTGATATAGCTCACCAGGCTGACGCGCCGCTTACTTCAACTGCAGACTGCGATACTGCAGCCTCCCGCGTGGTGGCAGAAGGCAGTTTATACCGCTGGCTTATACCGCGCGGCGGACCATCAGTTCCTTGATCTTGCCGATGGCCTTGGTCGGATTGAGACCCTTCGGGCACACGTCGACGCAGTTCATGATGCTGTGGCAGCGGAACAGGCGGTACGGGTCGTTCAGGTTGTCCAGACGCTCGCCGGTAGCCTGGTCGCGGCTGTCCGCGATGAAGCGGTAGGCTTGCAGCAGGCCGGCCGGGCCGACGAACTTGTCCGGGTTCCACCAGAACGACGGGCACGACGTGGAGCAGCTCGCGCACAGGATGCACTCGTACAGGCCGTCCAGCTCGTCACGTTCCTGCGGCGACTGCAGACGTTCCTTCTCGGGCGGCGGCTCGTCGTTGATCAGAAACGGCTTGATCGAGTTGTACTGCTTGAAGAAGTTCGTCATGTCGACGATCAGGTCCCGCACCACCGGCAGGCCGGGCAGCGGACGCAGCACGATGCGGTCCGGCAGCTCGCGCATGTTCGTCAGGCAGGCCAGGCCGTTCTTGCCGTTGATGTTCATCGCGTCCGAACCGCACACGCCTTCACGGCACGAGCGGCGGAACGAGATGGTCTCGTCGAGCTTCTTCAGCTTGACCAGCGCATCGAGCAGCATGCGCTCGTGACCATCGAGTTCCACCTCGTAGGTCTGCATGCGGGGCGCGTCGTCCTTGTCCGGATCGTAGCGGTAGACTTCGAAAATACGCTTCATTTCTGTGGGTCCTGTTGTCTCTACGATGCGGGGCTCAGAAGGTACGGGCCTTCGGCGGAACCGATTCCACCGTCAGCGGCTCCATCTTCACCGGCTTGTAGTCGAGGCGGTTGCCTTCGCTGTAGAACAGCGTGTGCTTGAGCCAGTTGTTGTCGTCGCGGTTCGGGAAGTCGCTGTGGGCGTGGGCGCCACGCGATTCCTTGCGGGCCGCGGCCGAGATCATCGTCGCCTTGGCCACTTCCACCAGGTTCGACACTTCCAGGGCTTCCACCAGCGCGGTGTTGAAGACCTTGGACTTGTCCTTCAGGTGGATGTTGTTGGCACGCTCCGCCACTTCCAGGATGCGCTCGACGCCTTCGTCCATCAGCTTCTGCGTACGGAACACGCCGGCATGCGACTGCATGTTGCGACGGATGTCGTTGGCCACGTCCTGCGTGTACTCGCCCGACGACGAATTCTGCAGCTTGGCCAGGCGCGCCATGGCGCGGTCCGCGGCGTCAGCCGGCAGCGGCTTGTGTTCCTTCTGCTTGTTCGCGTTGGCAATGATGTGGTTGCCGGCCGCACGGCCGAACACCACCAGATCCAGCAGCGAGTTCGTGCCCAGGCGGTTGGCGCCGTGCACCGACACGCACGAGCATTCGCCGATCGCGTAGAAGCCGTTCACGATCTCGTTCGGGTTGCCGTTCTTCGGCACCACGACCTGACCGTGGAAGTTCGTCGGGATACCGCCCATCTGGTAGTGGATGGTCGGCACGACGGGGATCGGTTCCTTGATCGCGTCGACGTTGGCGAACTTCATGCCGATCTCGCGGATCGACGGCAGGCGCTTCATGATGGTCTCGGCACCGACGTGGGTCAGGTCGAGCAGCACGTAGTCGCCGTTCGGGCCGCAGCCACGGCCTTCCTTGATTTCCTGGTCCATCGAGCGCGACACGAAGTCACGCGGCGCCAGATCCTTCAGCGTCGGGGCATAGCGCTCCATGAAGCGCTCGCCATCCTTGTTACGCAGGATGCCGCCCTCGCCACGCACGCCTTCCGTGATCAGCACGCCCGCGCCGGCCACGCCGGTCGGGTGGAACTGCCAGAACTCCATGTCTTCCAGGGGTACGCCGGCACGCGCCGCCATGCCCAGGCCATCGCCCGTGTTGATGAAGGCGTTGGTGGAAGCCGCGTAGATCCGGCCCGCGCCGCCAGTGGCGAACAGGGTGGTCTTGGCTTCGAGGATGTAGACCTCGCCGGTTTCCATTTCCAGCGCGGTCACGCCCAGCACATCACCGTCTTCGTCGCGGATCAGGTCCAGCGCCATCCATTCGACGAAGAAATGCGTCTTGGCGCGCACATTGCGCTGGTACAGCGTGTGCAGCAGCGCGTGGCCGGTACGGTCAGCCGCGGCGCAGGCACGCTGCACGGGCTTCTCGCCGTAGTTGGCCGTGTGGCCGCCGAACGGACGCTGGTAGATCGTGCCATCGGCGTTACGGTCGAACGGCATGCCGAAGTGCTCGAGCTCATACACGACCTTCGGCGCTTCCCGGCACATGAACTCGATGGCGTCCTGGTCGCCCAGCCAGTCCGAGCCCTTGATGGTGTCGTAGAAGTGATAGTGCCAGTTGTCCTCGCTCATGTTGCCAAGCGAGGCACCGATGCCACCCTGCGCCGCCACGGTGTGCGAGCGGGTGGGGAAAACCTTCGACAGCACGGCCACGTTCAGGCCGGCTTCTGCGAGCTGGAGGGATGCGCGCATCCCGGCGCCGCCCGCCCCGACGATGACCACGTCAAACCGACGACGCGGCAATCCAGTCTTGACTGCGACCATTTATTACACCCTCCAGAGAATCTGAGCAGCGTAGCCCGCACAACCGACGAGCCACAGAATCGTAAGAACTTGCAGCACGAGGCGCACGGCCATCGGCTTCACATAGTCCATCCAGATGTCGCGCACACCGAACCAGGCGTGATACAGCAGCGAGAGGATGGTGAGGAACGTCAGGATCTTCATCCACTGGTTGGAGAAGAGACCTGCCCAGCCTTCGTACGACGGATTGCCGAAAGCCAGGTACACACCCGCCAGGATCACGGTGAACAGCACCATGATCACGGCGGTCACGCGCTGCGCCAGCCAGTCTTTCAGACCGTAGTGCGCACCGACAACAAGACGCTTGGGACCGATATTATTGTTTGCCACCTTGATTCTCCTCAGAACAGGCCGAATAGCTTCAGCCCGAAAATCAGGGTGAGCAGCAGGCTGACGACGAGCACCGCGATGGCCGACTTGGCGGACGTGGGCTTTGCCACGCCGACGTGTACGTCCAGCAGCAGGAAGCGGATGCCGGCGCAGAAGTGATGCAGGTAACCCCAGATCAGCGCCAGGATGACCAGTTTGACGAAGCCGTTGGACAGCAGTGCCGAGAACTTGGCGAAGCTCAGCTCGGACGTGACGCTCTGCTCAAACAGGTACAGAACGAACGGAAGGAGGAGGAACATCAATGCACCGCTGACGCGATGCAGGATGGATACCTTGCCGGCCCAGGGCAACCGATAGCGCGCGATCTGCGCAATACCGATATTCCGGAACTCCGGCCTGGCTTGTTTGACGGCTTCAGCCATGCGAGACCCCATTTGCGGTAGAAAAAAAACTGCAAAAGAACGAAAACTGCCATTGCTCCGGGTTTCACCGGATCGCTACGCGATTGCGCAGTGAGGCGACTCCGGGTACCTTGAAGGCACGGGACACACCCGCCTTCCGGTGCGCACCGGTTTGGATCCTGCGCGTGGGTAGCGCTGGATGCAAATGAATGCACTGGAGCAAATCCACATGATTTTAGCGCCTTTGTTGCGCGCCGCACCAATAATTTTCAGCTATCGCGCACCAACCCGGCGTGCCCGACAATCGCACGCAATTCTCCGCGCACCACACCGGATCGGACTTCTCCCCGGCGCATTCCTGACGATTCCATTCAATGGTCGCAACGGTCGGCACGGGTAATCCGCAGGCGCCGCAATAATCGCGCCCCTGACCCGGCGATCATCGCCACCATGCATTAACTCAAGTCATTCTGGTAATAGTGCCGCGTGGTCACATACAGCCCGCGGCGGACTTCCACCGGCCGGTCGCCATAGGTGAACGACACCCGCTCCACCGACAGCAGCGGCGTACCCGGGGCCACGGACAGCAGTTCGGCCGCCGTATTATCGGCAGATACCGCCCGAATCTTTTCCGTGGCGCGGATCATGCGCGTGCCGAACTCGGCCTCGAACAACGCGTACATCGGGCCCTTCCACTCGTTGAGCTTCTCGGCTGTCAGTCCTTTGAAATTGGTGCCCAGCAGCCAGATCTCGTCCAGCACCGTGGCTTCATTCGAAAACGTCAGCACGCGGCGGATCTGCACGACGCTGTCGCCGGTGCGGATATCCAGCAGCCGCGCGATCTCGGCCGGCGCGCGCAGGCGCTTGCACTCCAGCACGCGGCTCGCGCCATAGTGCGGCTCGCCCTCGTCGGGCACTAGCCGCAGGAAACGGAACTTGACCACGTCCTCGTAGTGCGTGGTCACGAAAGTGCCCTTGCCCTGCCGGCGCGCCACCAGGTTCTCGGCGGCCAGTTCGTCGATGGCCTTGCGCACCGTGCCCTGGCTGACCTTGTAGCGCGCGGCCAGGTCCATCTCGCTCGGGATCATCTCGCCCGGTTTCCATTCGCCGGACTGCAGGCTCTGGGTAATCAGGGCCTTGATCTGCTGGTAGAGCGGACTGAACGTGGGCGAGGGATTGGCCGGGCCGGCGGCCGGCGCATTGGCGGCGGGCGGCTGCGCCCCGGCACCGCTCTGAGGGGTGCCAGATTCCGGCGCGCCGTTGCCGGCTGCGGCGGACAGGGACGTGGGCAGGGATGACATAGCCCGGATTTCACCACAAAATCGAGAATCGCGTCCAGCACGCTATGAAATGTCTTATGTCTTATATAAGACATATAAATTGACAGTCACGGAGGGCCGTCCTACACTCGCGCAGTCCGCGCCGCCGCCCCCGGCCGCCATCCCCCGCGAGACCCGGCTTCGGGCATCGCGGCACCGTTCGGGATGCGGCGCACCACATAGCAGTAGTAGACTTACGCCTTGTCGCCCTCGACGCGGCGGACGCCAGCCTGCCCCGTGGCGACACGCGACGCGCCCGCCCCATGCGGCAGGCGCCACTGACCGGTTACCCCTCTTTTCGTTTGGAGATTTACTCATGGCTAAAGCCCCAATGCGCGTCGCAGTGACCGGCGCCGCTGGCCAGATCGGCTATTCCCTGCTGTTCCGCATCGCCAACGGCGACATGCTCGGCAAAGACCAGCCGGTCATCCTCCAACTGCTCGACCTCCCGCAAGCCCAGGCCGCCGTCAAGGGCGTGGTGATGGAACTGGAAGACTGCGCGTTCCCGCTGCTGGCTGGCGTGGTCATCACCGATGACCCCAAGGTTGCCTTCAAGGACGCCGATGTGGCCCTGCTGGTTGGCGCC
This sequence comes from Cupriavidus sp. 2KB_3, assembly GCF_052115685.1. Lineage (NCBI taxonomy): Bacteria > Pseudomonadati > Pseudomonadota > Betaproteobacteria > Burkholderiales > Burkholderiaceae > Cupriavidus > Cupriavidus sp. 2KB_3. The sequence continues at coordinate 295,577 of NZ_JBFRHD010000001.1, read as the reverse complement.
CGTCCCCGTAGCAAGGGCATGGAACGCAAGGACCTGCTCGAAGCCAACGCCCAGATCTTCACGGTGCAGGGCAAGGCGCTCGACGAAGTGGCAAGCCGCAACGTCAAGGTGCTGGTGGTGGGCAACCCGGCCAACACCAACGCCTACATCGCCATGAAGTCGGCCCCGAGCCTGCCGCGCGAGAACTTCACCGCGATGCTGCGCCTGGACCACAACCGTGCGCTGTCGCAGATCGCCGCCAAGACCGGCAAGCCGGTGTCGTCGATCGAGAAGATGTTCGTGTGGGGCAACCACAGCCCGACCATGTACGCCGACTACCGCTACGCCACCGTGGACGGCAAGAGCGTCAAGGACATGATCAACGACCCGGTCTGGAACAACGACGTGTTCCTGCCGACCGTCGGCAAGCGCGGCGCCGCCATCATCGAGGCGCGCGGCCTGTCGTCGGCTGCCTCGGCCGCCAACGCCGCCATCGACCACGTGCACGACTGGGTGCTGGGCTCGAACGGCAAGGTCGTCACGATGGGTATCCCGTCGAACGGCGAATACGGCATCCCGGCCGACACCATGTTCGGCTACCCGGTGACCACGGCCAACGGCAAGTATGAAATCGTGAAGGGTCTGGAGATCGACGCCTACAGCCAGGAAAAGATCAACATCACCCTGAAGGAACTGGAAGAAGAAAAGGCCGGCGTGCAGCATCTGCTGGGCTGATCCTCCGGAGCTTCCCGCGCATGACGAACCGGGGTCCCGCATCGATGCAACAATCGGCGCGGACCCCGGTTTTTTCATGGGCGCGGGCTTTGTCTCGTCAATTACCCCCCACTCCATAAGTATTCAACGTGCATCCTTCCGAGGTCTTGTTCCAGGGCGAAGCCATCCCGGTCCAGTTGCCGGTGTGTGACCACTATGCCGGCAGCGAAAAGCTCATGCGCAAGTCGCTGGCCCTGCAGCAAGAGCTTGGGCCCGTGTTCGACATCACGTTCGATTGCGAGGACGGCGCCGCCGTCGGCCTCGAGCGCGAGCACGCCACGCTGTGCGCCCAGCTGATCAACAGCCCCGAGAACGTCCACAACCGCGTGGGCGTGCGCATCCACGACCCCGCCCACCCGCACTGGCGCGAGGACATCGACATCCTGGTGGCCGCCGCCGGCGCGCGCCTGGCCTATGTGGTGGTCCCGAAGGTGACCGATGTAGTGGAAGTCGCCCGCGTGACCGACCACGTCAACCATGTGGCGCGCAGTGCCGGCATTGCCCGGCACATCCCGATCCATGTGCTGATTGAGACACATGCAGCACTTGAACAGGTCTTCGACATCGCCGCGCTGGTTCAGGTGGAGTGCCTCAGCTTCGGGCTGATGGACTTCGTCTCCGCCCACCACGGCGCCATTCCTGGCGATGCGATGCGCTCGCCGGGCCAGTTCGAATATCCGCTGATCCGCCGCGCCATGCTCGAGATCTCGGCGGCCTGCCATCGCCACGGCAAGGTGCCGTCGCACAACGTCAGCACCGACGTGCAGCATCCGCAGCGTGCCGGCGACGACGCCAGCCGCGCCCGCGCCGAGTTCGGCTACCTGCGCAAGTGGAGCATCCATCCGGGCCAGATCGCCCCGATCGTGGCCGCTTTCCGCCCCACCGATACCGAGATCGGCGCGGCGAGCGAGATCCTGCTGGCGGCCCATGAGAACAACTGGGCCCCGATCCGCCATGACGGCCAGCTGCACGACCGCGCCAGCTACCGGTATTACTGGGCGCTGCTGCAACGCGCCCACGCCACCGGCACCAGCCTGCCGGCGGCAGCGGCCGAGCTGTTCTTCGACTGAATGGCGGCCCGGGTGACGCCTCCGCGCGCGGATACTGCCCTTTTCCGGCCCGAAGTGCCCCATGGCAAACCAGACATTTCCGATTGTGTAACCAATAGATGACGGACTTCGCCCTGTCAGGCAAATCGTAGAGAATAGCGGCGGAAAGTTGCCGGGCCGCCCACGGGCACCCGGCCCCGCCCAATACTAGAGCCCCCCAGTAATCATTCAAATCCGGAAGGAATACCCATGAAAAAGATCGTGCTCGCCTCCTTGCTCGGCGCCCTCTCGCTGACCGTCGCCTCCACCGCCATGGCTCAGGAACCCGCCAAGAAGCCGGCTGCGACCAAGAAAGCGCCCGCCAAGTCCAGCAAGAAGGCCACGACCACCGCCGCAGCCCCGGTCACGCCGTCCGGCGAGAAGTGGCAGTGCGAGCTGGGCAATGTCATCTATATCAATGGCAACATGCTGCGCGACGAAGTGCTGACCGTGCACTGGCAAGGCCGTGACTACCGCCTGCCGCGCCAGTCCACCGTGACCGGCGCCGACCGCTACTTCGACCAGCAATCGGGCCTCGACCTCGTCGTGATCCCGAGCAAGGCCATGCTGTTCAACAAGAACATGGGCCAGCGCCTGGCCGACGAATGCCAAAGCGCCGACATGCTGGCCGGTGGCTCGGCCCCGACCCAGGCCGGCGCCCTGCGCGCGCCGGTGGCCACGCCGCTGCTGGTGGCCCCGGCTACTACCGAAGCCCAGCCCGCCCCCGCTGCCCAGGTCACCCCGAAGCAGTAAAGTCGTAAATTTGCGATCATTGCGGTACTTCGCGCGGCGCCTCGCCGCGTGGCAGTTGAGTTTGTTGTCACGGTGCGCGTCCGGGGAGTCTCCGGCCGCGCCGCGTCAAGGCGGCGGAACCCTCTCGTGCACCGGGGTCTGAAGAAGAAGAAAGTTTAGAAAATCGCGTCCCGCGTCATCCCTCGATTGGAGTCAGGCAATGCCCCACAATCTCAATAACACTCTCAAGGAATTCAAGCTCGGCACCGGCGGCCGCGGCCAGTACTATTCCCTGCCGCAGTTGGGCAAGGCGCTGGGCGTGAAGATCGAACGGCTGCCGATCTCCATCCGGCTGGTACTGGAATCGGTGCTGCGCAACTGCGACGGCAAGAAGGTGACCGAGGAACACGTGCGGCAACTGGCCCACTGGAAGCCGCGCGCTGACCGCGTGGACGAAATTCCCTTCGTGGTGGCGCGTGTGGTGCTGCAGGACTTCACGGGCGTGCCGCTGCTGGCCGACCTGGCCGCGATGCGCAACGTGGCCGAGAAGATGGGCAAGAACCCCAAGAAGATCGAGCCGCTGGTTCCGGTGGATCTGGTGGTGGACCACTCGGTCCAGATCGACCATTTCCGCGAGAAGAAGGCGCTCGACCTGAACATGCAGCTGGAATTCAAGCGCAACAACGAGCGCTACCAGTTCATGAAGTGGGGCATGCAGGCCTTCGACACCTTCGGCGTGGTGCAGCCGGGCTTCGGCATCGTCCACCAGGTGAACCTGGAATACCTGGCGCGCGGCGTGCACAAGAAGGACGGTGTCTACTATCCGGACACGCTCGTTGGCACCGACTCGCATACCACGATGATCAACGGCATCGGCGTGGTGGGCTGGGGCGTGGGTGGTATCGAGGCCGAAGCCGGCATGCTTGGCCAGCCGGTGTACTTCCTGACGCCTGACGTGGTCGGCGTGGAACTGAAAGGCCGCCTGCGCGAGGGCGTGACCGCCACCGACCTGGTGCTGACCATCACCGAAATGCTGCGCCGCGAGAAGGTCGTGGGCAAGTTTGTCGAGTTCTTCGGCGAAGGCACCGCCAGCCTGACCACCCCGGACCGCGCCACCATCGGCAACATGGCGCCCGAGTACGGCGCCACGATGGGCTTTTTCCCGGTGGACGAGAAGACCATCGACTATTTCAAGGGCACGGGCCGCACCGACGAGGAAATCGCCGCGTTCGAGGGCTACTTCCGCGCCCAGGAGATGTTCGGCGTGCCGATGGCCGGCGATATCGACTACAGCACCACGCTGACGCTGGACCTGGGCACGGTGGCGCCGTCGCTGGCGGGCCCCAAGCGCCCGCAGGACCGCATCGAGATCGGCAACGTCAAGAGCACCTTCGCCTCGCTGTTCTCCAAGCCCGTGGCCGAGAACGGCTTCAACAAGGACCCCGACGACCTGAACCGCGAGTACACCAACGCCGACGGCGTGAAGGTGAAGAGCGGCGACGTGCTGATCGCCGCCATCACGTCGTGCACGAACACCTCCAACCCGAGCGTGCTGCTGGCCGCCGGCCTGCTGGCCAAGAAGGCGGTGGAAGCCGGCCTGACCGTGGCGCCGCACATCAAGACGTCGCTGGCCCCGGGCAGCCGCGTGGTCACCGAGTACCTGACCGCCACGGGCCTGCTGCCGTACCTGGAGAAGCTTGGCTTCGGCGTGACGGCCTACGGCTGCACCACCTGCATCGGCAATGCGGGCGACCTGACCCCGGCGCTGAACGAGGCCATCGTCCAGAACGACATCGTCGCGGCCGCCGTGCTGTCGGGTAACCGCAACTTCGAGGCCCGCATCCACCCGAACATCCGCGCCAACTTCCTCGCCTCGCCGCCGTTGGTGGTGGCCTACGCCATCGCCGGCAACGTCACCCGCGACCTGATGACCGAACCGGTGGGCAAGGGCAAGAACGGCAAGGACATCTGGCTGGGCGATATCTGGCCGTCGTCCGAGGAAATCCACGCGCTGCTGAAGTTCGCGATGAATGCCAAGGTATTCAAGACGAACTACGAGCAGGTCAAGAAGCCGAGCAAGCTGTGGGCCAACATCAAGGGCACCACGGGGCAGGTCTACGACTGGCCGACTTCCACCTACATCGCCGAACCGCCGTTCTTCCAGGACTTCGAGCTCGAGCCCAAGGCGGTCTCGGCCAGCGTGCGCGGCGCGCGGGCGCTGGGCGTGTTCGGCGATTCCGTGACAACCGACCACATCTCCCCGGCCGGCTCGATCAAGGACACCTCGCCGGCGGGCAAGTACCTGCTCGCGCACGGCGTGCTGAAGGCGGACTTCAACAGCTACGGCTCGCGCCGCGGCAACCATGAGGTGATGATGCGCGGCACGTTCGCCAACGTGCGGATCAAGAACCTGATGATTCCGCCCAAGGCCGACGGCTCCCGCGTGGAAGGCGGCCTGACGCTGCACCAGCCCACCGGCGAGCAGATGTCGATCTACGACGCCGCCATGAAGTACATCGCCGAGGGCACGCCCACGGTGGTGATCGGCGGCGAGGAATACGGCACGGGTTCCTCGCGCGACTGGGCGGCCAAGGGCACGCAACTGCTCGGCGTGAAGGCCGTGGTGGCGCGCAGCTTCGAGCGGATCCACCGTTCGAACCTGGTCGGCATGGGCGTGCTGCCCCTGCAGTTCAAGGGCGGCGACAGCGCGCAGTCGCTCGGCATCATCGGCAACGAGACCTTCGACGTGGAAGGCATCGAGGGCGACCTGAAGCCGCAGCAGGATGTGGTGCTGGTGATCCATCGCGCCAACGGCGATACGCAGCGCGTGCCGGTGCTGCTGCGCATCGACACCCCGATCGAGGTGGACTATTACAACCACGGCGGCATCCTGCCGTTCGTGCTGCGCCAGCTGCTGGCCGCGTAAGCGGTCCCGGCCCAGGCCAGGAAGTGACAACGGCGCACCCCACGGTGCGCCGTTTTTCTGGCGGGCGGCGCGCCGCCGGGCCAGCTTGCGGGTTATCCCCGATCCGGCGCGTAAGTTCCACGCAAGGCTGCACTGCCAGACTGGCCCCTACGCAATTCGGCGTTCATCCCTATAAGCGGGCGCGGCCAAGGCACGCCCCCGCACCGACTGGAGACACCATGGTCAAGATCCTCATCGCTTTCATCGTCGTCGCCGGCGCCGCCCTGTATCTGCTGACGAAGGGTGGCGGCGACGTCTCCATGGGCGGCGAGCAGCACGGTGTCGAGACCCACGCCCCGGCCGCCACCGAGACCCCGGCAGCGCCCGCACAGAAATAAGACGGGAACGCCGCGGGGCGCTGTGTTTGTCAACGCAGCGAGTAGAATACCGTTTTACGTAAAACGGACGGTCTTCACATATGGCAGGTTTTCGCCCCAAGTCTTCCCCCCGACTCTCGCCCGATGCCGAGCGACTGGTGGCCGACGCGCTTGCGCTCGACGCCTCGGGCAGCCGCATGGAGGACGGGTATTGGGAGCGGCGGCTGTCGCAGCGCCTGGGCCGCCTCCTGAAGAACGGCAGCCAGACCGCCCTCGACGCCGCGCTCGAACACCTGTTCAAGCACAATGCGGATGCCTCCGACGTGCTGGCCGAGCAGGCCGAGACGCTGGCCGAGTCTGCCACGCTAGAGATCGACGGCGTGCGTCACGACGCCCTGCTGATCGCCGCCCCGATCCTGGCCCATACCCGCTACGCGATTCCGTCCGGCGCGCTCAAGCCCGAGCTGGCCCAGACGCTGGCCGTGCACCTGCAGGCCCACGTGCTGGCCACGCAGACCCAGGTGGCGCTGTCGCCGTACCTGTACAGCATCGACCAGCTCCCGCGCACCCATAGCGACACCTTCGCGCTGACCCACAAGCTCGCCTCGGCGGCGCTGGCCGGGACGGTGCCCAAGGTGGACCTGCGCGACCTGCCCGAGACCGCCCCGATCCTGGCCGATCCGCGCTACCTGCTGGCCGTGGTGGTGGCGCCGCACGAAGGCGCCCTGTTCCGCTGGCAGGAAGATGCCAAGGAGCACCACGCCGAGCGCTCCACCTGCCTGGAGCAATGGCGCCAGCAGGTGCAGCCGTCCGTGGCCGTGCTGCTGCCGGGCTGCGAGTTCGAACTGCTGCTGCCCGATGCCTTCTTCCTGTCGTGCCGCGAATCGGACAAGAGCATCCGCCCGCTGACCGTGCGCGCCGCCGTGAACTACCTGTGCGGCACGCTGGATGTGCCCGCCGGCCAGTTGGCGGCCGTGGTGGCCTCGTTCGGCGAGGAAGTGGTCGAGGAATACCGCGTCGGCTTCACCATGCGCGGCGAGAAGGACGTGATCTACGGCATCGTCTGGCCCGTCTATGGCCGCGAGGCCGGCGAGGTCGATGCCGAGGAGAAAGGCAACCCGCTCGAGCAGATCTGCGAGGAGCTGCGCAACGCCGGCGTGGAGGAGATCTTCCGCCACGCCGCGCTGTTCGACCCCGAGTACTGCGAGGACTGCGGCACGCCGCTCTATGCGGACCGTTCGGGCGAGATTGTCCACGCCGAACTGCCCGAGGACGCGCCGACCCAGCAGCCGCTGTTCCACTGAGCCGGCTCGACGAAAGCAAAAAACCCGCGCAAGCGGGTTTTTTTTATCGGCGCGACGGGGCGGAAGGCGTCGCAGCCAAAAAGTGCCGAAAACACATCATTGTCTTGCCATCGCCTGGGAAGCCCCCCAACCCGCGCAGGCATGTACGTTTGACGGCACAATGCATGACATTCCATCCCCGCACGACCCCGAGGAGCCTGTCGATGAAAGCAAGCCATCGTTCCGCCAAGATCCGCCATGCCTTGCTGGGCGCCCTGCTCTCCGTAGCGGTATCCGCCGGGCTGCCGGTAAGCGCCGCGCACGCCGAGGACCTGCGCATCGGCCTGGCTGCCGATGTCACCTCGATGGACCCGCACTGGAACAACGCGGGCCCGAACAACGCCATCGCGCTGCATATCTTCGAGTCGCTGGTGTTCATGGACAAGAACGCGCGCTACATCCCCGGGCTGGCGCTGTCGTGGAAGCCGGTGAACGCCATCACGTGGGAGATCAAGCTGCGCCCGAACGTGAAGTGGCATGACGGCACGCCGTTCACGAGCGAGGACGTCAAGGCGTCGCTGGAACGGCCCGACAAGCTGACCAACAGCCCCGGCTCGTTCACCAGCTACACCAAGCCGATCGCCCGCATCGACACGCCAGACCCGCTCACCGTGCGCCTGACCATGAGCGTGCCGAACTACGCCAACCTCGCCAACGACCTGAACAGCGTGCCGATCATGCCGAAGAAGGTGGCCGCCACGCTGACCCAGGCCGATTTCGACTCGGGCAAGGCGATGATCGGCACCGGGCCGTTCAAGTTCGTGCGCTTCGCGCGCGGGCAGGAAATCGTGATGGCGAAGAACCCCGACTACTGGGGGCCGAAGGTGGACTGGGACCGCGCGGTGTTCCGCATACTGACCGACAACGGCGCACGCAGCGCGGCGCTGCTGGCCGGTGACGTGGACGTGATCGAGAGCGTGCCCTCGGCAGACGTGGCCAAACTTAAGCAAAATCCGAAGTTCAAGATCGAGCAGACGGTGTCCTGGCGCACCATCTTCTGGCAGATGGACCAGTCGCGCGACAACTCGCCGTTCGTGACCGACAAGGCTGGCAAGCCGCTCGCCAGGAACCCGTTCAAGGACGCCCGCGTGCGGGCCGCCGTGAGCCACGCGCTGAACCGGGACGCCATCGTCAGCCGCATCATGGAGGGGCTGGCGGTGCCGGCCTCGTCCATCGTCTCGCCGCAGATCTTCGGCCATCCGGGCACCAGGCCGGATGCCTACGACGTGGAGGGCGCCAAGAAGCTGCTGGCCCAGGCCGGCTACCCGGACGGCTTCGCCCTGACGCTGCACGCCACCAACAACCGCTACCTCAACGACGCCCAGGTGGCACAGGCCACGGCCAGCATGCTGACCCGCATCGGCATCCAGACCAAGGTGGAGACCCTGCCCGTGGCGGCCTACTTCACGCGCGCGCGCCAGGGCGAGTTCTCGTTCCAGATGCTGGGATGGGGCTCGGCGGCAGCCGACGTGGCGCTGCGCTCGATTACCGGCACGCCAAACCCGAAGACCGGCTATGGCACCTGGAACTGGGGCAAGTACAGCAATCCGCAGTTGGACAAGCTGATCGAGACGTCACTGACCACGGTCAGCAGCGACAAGGCGCGCGAGGAGAACGCCCGCGCCGCAGCGAAGGTCGCGCTGGCGGACCACGCCATCATCCCCTCGCACAGCCAGCTGGCGATGTGGGCGATGCGCAAGGGCCTGCGCTACGAGGCCCGTACCGACGAGTGGTCGCTGGCGCAGTTCTTCCACAAGGAATGACCGTTTTCTCTCGGAAAACGCTCAGATCACCAGCCGCTCTTCCTGATTGGCATTGGCCGCGCGCAGCTTCTTGACCCAGTCCCGGGCGGGCAGGTTCGTCGCGGCTTCCACCACGTCTGCGCGCGCTTCCAGCGTTTCCCAGGACACGTCGATGGCCGGCCCGTTGAACGCCATGGCGATGATGTTGCCGTCGTGCACCTCCGGGAAGACCAGCACGCGGTTGTCGAAGGCATCGCAGATCCGCACGATGTTCTTCGGAAAGCTCTCGTGGTCGCCGAACAGGTTGATCGTCATCACGCCGGGCGTCTTCAGCACGCGGCGGCAGGCGCGGTAGAACGCCGTGGTGTCCAGCACCGGGCCCCGCGCGGTGGCGTCGTAGAGGTCCACCTGGAGGGTATCGACGGCCGCCGTGCTGGCGCTGTCCATCACGAAGTCCCAGGCGTCCTGCTCGCGCACGGTCAGGCGCGCATCGTCCTCACGCAGGCCAAACATGCTGCGGCCGGCCACGATCACGGCCGGGTTCAGCTCCACCGCCGTCACCTTGGCGCGGGCGAACTGGCGATGGCAGAACTTGGTCAGCGCGGCAGCCCCGAGGCCCAGCTGCACCACGTGGAAGTCATCGACCGAGGGCGACTGGAACAGCAGCCAGGCCATCATCTGCTGCGCGTATTCAAGCTCGATGGCGTCCGGCTTGCGCAGGCGCATCGCGCCCTGGACCCATTCGGTGCCGAAATGCAGGTAGCGCACGCCATCCATCTCGGAGAACGTCACCGGCGCAAAGCGCGGTTTCATGCGCGCTTCGTGGCGGGGGTCCTGCCGGGAGTCCTGCCGGGCGTTCAGGTTGCCGCGCGATGCATCACGGTGTTCACGGGCGGGACGGCGCGAGGCCACGGCCTCGATCGATTTGCGTTTCAGAAGGGTCATGGCAGAGAGCAAGGCGCCGAGGGCGCGGATCATGGGCGAATCACTGGCCCAGCGCCGCCTGGGCGCGCTGGAGCCATTCGCGATTGTGTTCGCGGGCATGGCGCGGCCAGTGGCGCGCGTCATGGACGATATCGGCATAGAGCACTTTCGCGCGCTCGCGGTCGGCGGCATCGGGCTGGGCCGCCAGCCAGTCGGCAAACAGGCAGCGCGGCGCGGCATCGCTGGCGCTGGTCAGGGCCTGCTCGAACGCGGCCCGCGTGCCCGGCGCGCCGGTGGCGGCCAGTGCCTGGGCGTACAGCAGCGACGGCGTGGCCTGCTCGCGCGCCTGCGGGTGGTGCGAGAACAGCGTCTCCAGCGTGGCCTGCGCGGGCGCGGGCTGGCCGGTGGCCACCTGGGCGCGCGCCAGCCCTTCCAGCAGGGCCGGATCGGACGCGAACGGGCCGTTGGCAGCCGCCTGGTAGTGCGTCAGCGCCTCGGCCGGCTGGCCGGCATCGAGCAATGCGGCGCCCAGGCGCATGCGGTGGTCCACGGTGGGCGCCCGGTCGAAGGCGTCGCGGGCCTCCCGCACGGCACGGTTCGGATCCACGATCTGCCGGATCGCCCGCCCCGCCGCCCGCGCCCCGCGCGTCTGGCGCAGGCTGGGCAGGTAGACCGCGAAGAAATAGACCACGCTGCCGAGCCCCGGAAACAGGAACAGCAGCAGGAGCCAGTACATATTCTGGTGCGTGCGCACCGCATGCACCGCAAAGAAGATGGCGACGATGACATGCAGGCCGATACCGCCAATACCGCCAAGGCCGAGACTGGACATAGGAATTTACCGAATTGGGAGGCCGGCCCGCCGCGCGGGCGGGCCATGGCCGCGATTGTGACAGAAGTGACTGGCGGTGAGACTTGTCCGGTACGCCTAAAGTTTTGCTGATTTGCGCCGAAGAAGGAGTGGGCTCTCTCCCGATCGGAACCACGCACATGACAACAATCAGCAGCGTTACCCCTCAGATCGTCACCGCCAGTGACGCCAACGTAACCAACACCCGCCGCTTTACCGCGCCGGCTGACGACGCGGCGCAAGCCGCCGCCGCCAGCAGCACGGAAGCCGGGGACTCGGCCGCCTCTACGTCCTCGGCCAGCGCCAGCGGCACCATCCAGGGCCCGGCCGGCGCCGGCCGCGTGGGCGGTGCTGGTGCCGCCAGCGGCAGCGCGGCCAGCAGCGAAGACAGCGATTCGGCGGTCATCAAGGCGCTGAAGCAGCAGATCGAAGCGCTGCAGAAGCAACTGGCCGCCCAGATGCAGCAGCTCCAGGCCGCGCAGAACAGCGGCGCGGACGACAGCACCAAGGCCAGCACCGTGGCCGCGCTGCAGGCCGGCGTGACGTCCACCTCGGCGTCGCTCCAGCAGGCCGTCGCCAAGCTGGCCGAAGCCATTCAGCAGGCCGCCGGCAGCAGCACCGGGAACATCGTCAACACGACGGCCTGAGCGGCGTCGCCCCTAGTCATCGAAAGAAGACGCCCCACGCCTGGCTGGGCGATTCAGTCCAGCCAGGCGCGCAAGGCCAGCCACGCGACCCGCTTCTGCGCATACGCGAGCGTATAGGCCGGACTGCTCGACGGCAGCCGCAGGATCGCATGGCGGTCGCCATGCTCCCCCAGCGCCCCCAGCGCCTTCCCCCCGATCTTCGCCGCCGTGCCACCGTTGAAGGCAATCGCCCGCAGGCCAGGCAGCGTGCCGATCAGCCCGATCAGGTCATTCCCGGCATGGTCGCGGATATTGCTGTCGAGGCTGCCATCGCGCCGCGCCTCGGCCACCACGTCCCACAGCCCCACGCCATGCCCCTGCAGCGCTTGCAGGCGGCCAGGGTAGTCCAGCCCGACCAGATCGACCCCGAGCACATCGCCCATCAGATGCCAGAAGCGGTTCTGCTTGTGCGCGTAATACTGGCTCTGGGCGAGCGAGACCTCGCCCGGCAGGCTGCCAAGCACGAGGATGCGGGTGCGGGAATCGACGACCGGAGGGAAACAGCGTTTGGTGGTCATCTTGGGAGGATCTTCGCGGGCGGGCGGCCCCTCCCCCSCAGGCGGGAGCGGGGCCGCAAACCGGCCTCAGGCCAGCAGGCGGTTCACGCGTTGCACGTAGGTGGCGGGGTCTTCGAGCATGCCGCCCTCGGCCAGCAGGGCCTGGTCGAACAGGACGCTCACGCGGTCGGCGAAAGCTTCGTCGCCAGCCACGTCGCGCAGCTTCCTGACCAGCGCGTGCTCGGGGTTCAGCTCCAGGATCGGCTGGGCGTCGGGCGCCTTCTGGCCGGCCTGCTTGAGCAGGCGTTGCAGGTAGCCGCTCATGTCGCCGTCGTCCGACACCAGGCACGAGGCCGATTCGGTCAGGCGCAGCGTCACGCGCACGTCCTTGGCCTTGCCTTCCAGCACGCCCTTGGCACGTTCGACCACGTCCTTCCAGTCGGTTTCAGCCTTCTCCTGCTCGGCCTTCTCCGCCTCGTCGGCCAGCGCGCCCAGATCCAGGTCGCCACGGGCCACGGACACCAGTTCCTTGCCGTCGAACTCGTGCAGGTAGGACAGCATCCACTCGTCCACGCGCTCGGTCAGCAGCAGCACCTCGATGCCCTTCTTGCGGAAGACTTCCAGATGCGGGCTCGACTTGGCGGCGACCCAGGTGTCGGCGGTCACGTAGTAGACCTTGTCCTGCCCTTCCTTCATGCGGCTCACGTAGTCGCCCAGCGAGACCGACTGCTCGGCCGTGTCGCCGTGGGTGGACGCGAAGCGCAGCAGCTTGGCGATGCGCTCGGCATTGGCCTGGTCCTCGCCCATGCCTTCCTTGAGCACCTGGCCGAACTGCTCCCAGAAGGTCTTGTACTTGGCGCGATCGGCTTCGTCCTCGCTGTCCGCCAGCGATTCGAGCATCGACAGCACGCGCTTGGTGCTGCCCTCGCGGATCGCACGCACATCGCGGCTCTCCTGCAGCAACTCGCGCGAGACGTTCAGCGGCAGGTCCGCCGAATCCACCACGCCCTTGACCCAGCGCAGGTAAGACGGCAGCAGCTGGTCTGCGTCGTCCATGATGAACACGCGCTTCACGTACAGCTTCAGGCCGGCCTTGTGGTTGCGGTCCCACAGGTCGAACGGGGCGCGCGCCGGGATGAACAGCAGCTGGGTGTACTCGCTGCGGCCTTCCACGCGGTTGTGGGTCCAGGTCAGCGGGGCTTCCTGGTCATGGGCGATGTGCTGGTAGAACGCCTGGTACTGCTCGTCGGTGATGTCGGACTTGGCGCGCGTCCACAGCGCGCTGGCCTGGTTCACGCTCTCCCACTCGCCCGTGGCCTTGTGGGCGCTGGCCTCGGCATCCCATTCTTCCTTGGGCATGCGGATCGGCAGCGAGATATGGTCCGAATACTTCTGGATGATGTGGCGCAGGCGGTATGACGACAGGAAGTCGTCCTCGCCCTCGCGCAGGTGCAGCGTGATGGTGGTGCCGCGCTCGGCGCGCGAGATGGCGTCCACCGTGAACTCGCCGTCGCCGGTGCTTTCCCAGCGCACGGCTTCCTCGGCGGCCACGCCGGCGCGGCGCGTCTCCACGGTGACCTTGTCTGCGACGATGAAGGCCGAGTAGAAGCCCACGCCGAACTGGCCGATCAGCGCGGCGTCCTTCTGCTGGTCGCCGGACAGCTGCTGGAAGAATTCCTTGGTGCCGGAACGCGCGATCGTACCGAGGTTGCGGATCGCCTCGTCGCGGCTCATGCCGATGCCGTTGTCGGTGATCTTCAGCGTGCGGCTGGCGGCGTCGGCTTCGATCCGGATGGCCAGGTCGGCATCGTTCTCGAGCAGCGACGGGTTGGCAATCGCCTCGAAGCGCAGCTTGTCAGTGGCGTCCGAAGCATTCGACACCAGCTCGCGCAGGAAGATTTCCTTGTTGCTGTACAGCGAGTGGATCATCAGGTGCAGCAGCTGCTTCACTTCCGCCTGGAAGCTCATCGTTTCGTGCGGTGCGGTCATGGTTCTCCTCTTGAAAGCTTGAAAACAAAGCGGGCACATCCGGGGTTGCCCCGGCGCGCGGTGCGCGGACGGGGTCGATGGGCCTTCAAATCGGGATGGACGGACAGTTTTTCAAGCCCCCGGGGCGGCGGGGGCGGGGGCGTGGGCGGTAGGGGCGGTAGGGGCGGCGGAGGCCGGCTGGCCGGACAAGCGCTCCATCTGCGCGGCCAGGAAGCGCAGCATGCCGGGGTCGGCGCTGCTGGCCACGTTGAAGCGCGTCCACGTGGATGGCATCTGGCTGGGCGAGAACAGGCTGCCCGGGGCGAACAGGTAGCCCTCCTCGTGCCCGGCCGTAGCAATGACATTGGTGTCCACGCCCGTATCTGCCCACAGGTACATGCCGGCGTGCTGGCCCGGGAACATCCGCAAACCCAGCCGCTCAAGCTGGTGGCGGGTCTCGTCGCGCGCCCGGTCCAGCCGGCCGCGCACGCGCTCCACGTGCTTGCGGTAGTGGCCCTCGGTCAGCACCTTGTAGACCACGCGCTCGTTGATCTCCGGCGTGGCCATGCCGGTCAGCAGCTTGTTATCGGTCAGCGTCACGGCCAGCTCCGGGCTGGCGGCGATGAACCCCACGCGCAGGTTGGCGGCCAGCGTCTTGGAGAAGCTGCCGAGATAGATCACCCGCCGCAGCTGGTCAAGGCTGGCCAGCCGGGTGGCGGCGTGGCCGGGCGGGCAGAGATCGCAATAGATATCGTCCTCCACCACCAGGAAGTCGTACTGCTCGGCCAGTTGCAGCAGCCGGAAGGCCCGCGCGGCGGAGAGCGAGGTGCCCGTGGGGTTGTGGAGCACGGAATTGACCACGAACAGCTTGGGCCGATGGGCCTGGACCACGCGCTCGAGCGCCTCCAGGTCCGGGCCATCGGCGGTGTAAGGCACGCCGATCACGTGGGCGCCCTGCGCGGCAAAGCGCGCGAACATCACGAACCAGGCCGGATCGCCCACCAGCACGGTATCGCCGGGGTGCAGGTACTGCCGCGCGATCAGGTCGAACGCCTGCGTGATGCCGGACGTCATGACGATCTGGTCCGGCGTGACGCCGATCTCCAGCTCCTCCAGCCGCGTGCGCAGTTGCTGGCGCAGCGGCAGGAAGCCCTGCGGCGTGCCGCTCGACAAAAAATGGTTGCCCGGCTGCCGCCCCAGGCTGCGCAGCGCGCCGGACATCAGCTCGCCGTCCAGCCACTCGTTCGGCAGGAAGCCCCAGCCCGGCGCCTTGTGGCTCTCCGCCGAGTGGAACATGCTGCGCAGCAGCCAGGTCACGTCGATATTGCGGATGGCGTTGGAAGGCGGCGTGGCGGCCGTGGACGGATGCGCCACGCGCTCGCGCACATAGAAGCCGGAGCCGCGCCGCGACTCCAGGTAGCCCAGCGCCACCAGCCGCTCGTAGGCTTCCACCACCGTGAAGCGCGAAATCCCCTTCTCGGTGGCCAGTTGCCGGATCGACGGCATGCGCATGCCGGCCCGGAACACCCGTTCGTCGATGCGCAGCCGCGCCCATTCGGTCAGTTGCTCGACCAGCGTCATCTGGGCCGAGGGAATCGGGTCCGGCAACTGCTCGTGGCCAGCCGTCGGCATCACCAGCCGCAAGGGCCGTGTGCCGCCTGACGCACCCGAGCGCCCTCCGCTATCCTTGCGGTCTGGCCCGGTGTGTCGTCCTTGGTCCGCTTCGCTGCCTTCCATGTGGTGCTCCCGCAACTGTACTGAATACGATCTGCTGAACTGTATCGGTACTGTACCGATAACCTTGTCTACCATCAACCGACAATGAAGCTCGCCATAGACCACCTCGTGATTGCGGCCCCGGATCTGGAATCCGGCGCGAACCATGTTGCCGACCTACTCGGCGTTGCCCCGCAGGGCGGCGGCGCGCACCCGCGCATGGGCACGCACAACCGCGTGATGGGCATGTTCGGCGGGATGTACCTCGAAGTGATCGCGATCGACCCCGCTGCCCCGGCGCCGGAACGGCCGCGCTGGTTCGGGCTGGACAGCGACGCCATGCGCCAGCGGCTGGCCGACGGCCCGTTCCTGGCCCACTGGGCGGCCCGGGTGGAACGTCCGGTCGATCTGTCGCGCTGGCAGGCGCAGTACCCGGACCGCATCGCCCCGGCCATTCCGATGACGCGCGGCGCCCTGCACTGGCGCCTGACCGTGCCCGACGACGGCAGCCTGCCCGCCTGGCCGGGCGAGGCCACGCACGCCGGTGACGGCCTGTTCCCCACGCTGATCCAGTGGGACGTGCCCAACCACCCCGCCATCAGCCTGCCGCGCCAGGACCTGGCGCTGCGCCGGCTGCGCGGCAGCCATCCGCAGGCGGAACTGCTGCGGCAGGGGCTGGCGTGGATCGGCGCGGCAGACCTGATCGAGATCGAACAGACCGATGGGCCGCCACAGCTGGTGGCCGAGATCGACACCCCAGCAGGCACCAAGACCCTGCGCTGACTATATAGATACCCCCAGAAGGAGCCCCCGACGATGTCCGCCACCACCACCAAGCGTTTCGACGACGACGCCTACCTCGACCACTGCACCGCCACGGTCGTGGCCGTGAGCGAGGCCGGCATCGAGCTGGACCAGACCGTCTGCTACGCGCGCAGCGGCGGGCAGGCCGGGGACACCGGCACGCTGGTGCTGGCCGATGGCCGCGTGGTGACGCTGATCGACACCCTCTACGCCGAGGACCGCACCCGCATCCTCCACGTGCCGGCGCCGGACGCCCCGGCGGTGCAGCCCGGCGACCAGGGCGAAGTGCGCATCGACTGGGCGCGCCGCCACAAGCTCATGCGGCTGCACACCTGCCTGCACCTGCTGGGGTCGCTGATCCCGGTGCCGGTGACGGGGTGCAGCATCTCGCCCGATTCCGCGCGCATCGACTTCGACCTCCCCGAGTCCACGCTGGACAAGGCCGAGCTGACCGATCAGCTCAACGCGCTGATCGGCGCGAAGACCGATGTGCGGATCGACCGCATCACGCCCGAGCAACTGGCTGCGCAGCCCGACCTGGTGCGCACTGTGGGCGCCGCGCCGCCGGCCGGCACGTCCACCATCCGCATCATCGAGATCCCCGGCGTGGACCGCCAGCCCTGCGGCGGCACCCACGTGGCCAATACGGGCGAGATCGGCGCGGTCACCGTGACCAAGATCGAGAAGAAGAGCCGCACCAACCGCCGCGTGGTGGTCAACTTCACCGCACTGGCCTGAGGGTAGCCGTCATGGATGCCAACTGGCTGACGGGCCTGTCGATGGCCCAGTTCCTCGCTTTGATCACGCTGCTGGCCGTGGGCGCGTTCACGCCCGGCCCCAATACCACCATCGCCGCCGTGACCGGCGCCAACTTCGGGCTGCGCGCCACGCTGCCGCACTGCGTCGGGGTGGCGTTCGGCTTCGCGAGCATCGTCGCCCTGTGCGCCACCGGCGTGGGCGCGCTGATCCTGGCCAGCCCGATGCTGGCGCGCGCCATCCATATCATCGGCGTGGCGTACCTGCTCTGGCTGGCATGGAAGATTGCCCGCAGCGCCTCGCTGGCCGAGAAGACCGTGCTCAAGCCGATGAACGTCTGGCAATCGGCCGCGTTCCAGTACGCCAATATCAAGGCGTGGATGCTGGCGCTGGCCGTGGCGGCATCCTACATGGCCGGCGCGCCCTCGCCCGCCCAGCGCGTGGCGCTGGTCAGCACGGTGTTCGCGGTGTTCGGCTTCTTCAGCAATGGCGCCTATGGGCTGCTGGGCGCCTCGCTGCGGCACTGGCTGGCGCAGGGCAACCGCGTACGCTGGTTCAATGGAACGATGGGGCTGGCGCTCGGTGTGACGGCGATCTGGATCGCCCTCGCCGCGCAGCCGCACTGACCTTTCCAGGCATCCCCATCATGGCAAATCCATCTTCCTCCTCCCCCACCCATCCGCCCGCCCATCCGCCCGCCCATCCGCCCGCCTCCGGCGGCATGTGGCTCGGCTTCCTCGGCGTGGCGATCTTCAGCCAGACGCTGCCGTTCACGCGCATGGCCGTGGCCGAACTGGACCCCATCTTCGTGGCGCTGGCCCGCGCGGTGCTGGCGGCTGCGCTGGCGCTGGGGCTGCTCGCCCTGCGCGGCGCGCTGGCTCCGGCACGGCGGCCGCGCGGGCGCCAGTGGGCGCGGCTGGCCGTGACGGCGCTGGGCGTGGTGGTCGGTTTTCCGCTGTTCTCGTCACTCGCCATGCGCGAAGTGCCGGCCGGCCATGGCGCCATCGTGATCGGCCTGCTGCCGCTGGCCACCGCCGTGTTCGCGGCGTGGTTCGGCAGCGAGCGCCCTTCGCCGGCGTTCTGGCTCTCGGCCATGGCCGGCAGCGCGCTGGTGATCGCCTTCGCCCTGTGGCAGGGGGCCGGCGGCCTGCAACATGCCGACTGGTACCTGTTCGCCGCCGTGCTGCTTGGTGCACTGGGCTATGCCGAGGGCGGCAAGCTGTCGCGCGAGTTGGGCGGGCTGGAAACCATCAGCTGGGCGCTGGTGGTTTCCCTGCCGGTGCTGGTGCCCGTGGTGGCGTGGCTGGCCGTGGCGCAGGCGCCTGCGATTGGCGCGGCGTCGTCCCGGGCGTGGCTCGGCATGGCCTATGTATCGGTCTTCTCGATGTTCATCGGCTTCCTGTTCTGGTACGCCGGACTCGCAAAAGGCGGCGTGGCCCGCGTAGGCCAGATACAATTGCTCCAGCCGTTCCTCACGCTGGCGGGCGGCGCCGTGATTCTGGCCGAGCCCCTGGACGCCCCCACCCTCGCCTTTGCCGTGGCGGTGATTGCCGTAGTGGCCCTTGGCCGCCGCGCCGCCGTGCGCAACACCGCACCCGCCACGCCACCGGCCGCCACCGCGGCCGAAGGGGCGCCCCCCATATTTCCAGAGCGACTTCACTAACAGGAGCCATGCATGTCCGTCTATGACACCCTCGCCCGCCTCGGCGTGGAACTGCCCCCCGTCAGCGCCCCCGCCGCCGCCTATGTAATGGCCGCCACCACCGGCAACACCGTCTTCCTCTCGGGCCACATCGCCCGCAAGGACGGCAAGGTCTGGGCCGGCAAGCTCGGCAAGGACATCGACACCGAGACCGGCAAGGCCGCCGCGCGCGCCATCGCCATCGACCTGCTGGCCACGCTGCACGCCCATATCGGCGACCTGAACCGGGTCCAGCGCATCGTCAAGGTGATGAGCCTGGTCAACTCCACGCTGGAATTCACCGAGCAGCACCTGGTGACCAACGGCGCGTCCGAGTTCCTGGCCGAGGTCTTCGGCGACAAGGGCCGCCATGCGCGCAGCGCGTTCGGCGTGGCCCAGGTGCCGATGGGCGCCTGCGTCGAGATCGAAATGATCGTCGAAATCGCATAATTCGTATTTTTTCCACCACGCAGTGCAAGATTCACCCCACCAGAGACAGATCATGAAATGGGCCATCTCCCGCCGGGCGCAGCAACTGACCAGCTCGGCCATCCGCGAAATCCTGAAGGTCACCGAGCGTCCGGAAGTCATTTCCTTCGCCGGCGGCCTGCCGTCCCCGGCGTCGTTCCCGGTAGCGGCCATGGAAGCGGCGGTGGCCCGCGTATTCGCCGATAACCCGCAGGGCGCGCTGCAATATGCCGCCACCGAGGGGTATCTGCCGCTGCGCGAATTCGTGGCCAAGCGCTACAACGTGGAGGTGGAGCGCGTGCTGATCACCACCGGCAGCCAACAGGCGCTGGACCTGATCGCCAAGGTGATGATCGACCCGGGCAGCCCGGTGCTGGTGGAGACGCCGAGCTACCTCGGCGCCCTGCAGGCGTTCTCGCTGTTCGAGCCCGAGTTCGTCTCGGTGCCGACCGACGAGCGCGGGCTGGTGCCCGAGGCGCTGACGCCGGAGCTGACCGCCGGCGCCCGCTTCCTCTACGCCCTGCCGAACTTCCAGAACCCCACCGGCCGCCGCCTGCCGCTGGAGCGCCGCCAGGCGCTGGTGAAGCGCGCGCAGGAACTGAACCTGCTGCTGGTGGAAGACGACCCCTACGGCGAACTGAGCTACACCGGCGACATCCTGCCGACGCTGCTCTCGATGAACCCGGACGGCGTGATCTACATGGGCTCGTTCTCGAAGGTGCTGGCCCCGGGCCTGCGCCTGGGCTTCGTGATCGCCCCGCCCGAGCTGCACTTCAAGCTATGCCAGGCCAAGCAGGCGTCTGACCTGCACACGCCCAGCTTCACACAGCGCATGGCCTACGAGTCCGTGCGCGACGGCCTGCTCGAACGCCATATCCCGACCATCCGCGCGCTGTACGGCAAGCAATGTGAAGTGATGCTTGATGCACTCAAGCGCCACATGCCTGCGGGCGTGACGTGGAATCAGCCTGAAGGCGGCATGTTCATCTGGGTGGAACTGCCGGAAGGGCTGGACAGCATGAAGATCCTTGAGGAAGCCGTGCGCCGCAACGTGGCCTACGTGCCGGGCGCGCCGTTCTACGCGGGCAATCCGCGCATGAACACGCTGCGCCTGGCCTTCGTGACGGTGCCGCCGGAGCGGATCGAGCAAGGCGTGACGATCCTCGGCGAACTGTTCCGCGAAGCCATCGCCAAGGCCGCGCCGCAGCCGCGCGCCGCCTGAGCCCACCCCGGGAACCCTGAAGGAGAGCCGATCGCCATGGACGTGGAGGAGCCGCAAGGCCTGTTGCGCATCTGGGGCCGCCTGTCATCGATCAATGTGCAGAAAGTGGTCTGGTGCGCGCGCGAGCTGCACCTGGACCACGAGCGCATCGACATCGGCAACCACCAGGGCGAGCTGGACACAGAGGCCTACATTCGCCTGAATCCGAATCGTCTGATTCCGGTGATCGAGGATTTCCGCGATACGGACGTGGCCGGCGAGCCCTTCGTGCTGTGGGAGTCCAACGCCATCGTGCGCTACCTGTGCGCACGCTATGGCGAGGGCACGCTGTGGCCGTCCGACGTCAAGGAGCGCGCCTCCGCCGACCGCTGGATGGACTGGCAGACCACGGCGTTCAGCCCGGCCATGGTCGCGGCCTTCCTGCAGATGGTGCGCGTGCCGGCCGAGAAGCGCGACGAGGCGGTCATCGCCAAGTCGTGCGAACGGACCGAGCCGCTCGCCGCGATGCTGGACAAGGCGCTCGCCAGCCGGGAGTTCATCGGCGGCAACCGTTTCACCATGGCCGACATCGCGCTGGCATGCGCGGCGCACCGCTGGATGGGCACGCCCGTGCCCCACACGGCACGGCCCAATCTTCAACGCTGGCTGGACGACATGCGCGCCCGGCCGGCGGCCACCGGCATCCTCGTCCTGCCGCTGCGCTAATCGCCCCCCAGTGCTTCCCTCTCCTTGAGGGGAGCCCACCCGCCCCCAATTCGAACGTCCGTTTTAGGAGTACCCTCGCGCGAGAGTTGTGAGGTGCACTCTTCCCCCCGAACAAACCCTGATCCCTGAATCCGATTCATCAACCCGATGACCGGATTTAAGCGATTACGGGGAACTTGCGTCCTTACAATCGCCTTTCTGTGCGTAGTGGTGCCGCTTGCCGCCGCGCGCCCAGAGATATGCAGTACGGCAGTCCAGGCCCGACAGAGGCACGGCTGCCTTCCAAACCCAGAGGAGGATTCAATCGTGTGGAGTCAAATCTACGACCCGCTCGGCAATATGGCGCTGTCGACCATTGCCGCGGGGGTCCCTGTGGCCGTGCTGCTCGCAGCGCTGGCGTTCTTTCACATGCAGGCGCACCTGGCGGCCGGACTGGCGCTGGCGGTTGGCATCGCGGTGGCGTCGTTCGTGTTCGGCATGCCCGCGGCCATGGCCGGCAAGGCGGCCGGACTGGGCATCGTCTCCGGGTTGTTTCCGATCGGGTGGATCGTCCTCAACATCATCTTCCTGCACCGGCTGACCACGCTTAACGGGTCATTCAGGGTGTTGCAGAACTCGATCTCGGGCGTGACCGAAGATCGCCGCCTGCAACTGCTGCTGGTGGCCTTCAGCTTCGGCGCGTTCTTCGAGGGCGCCGCCGGCTTCGGCACGCCGGTGGCCGTGACTGGCGCCATCCTGATCGGGCTGGGCTTCTCGCCGCTGGCCGCCTCGGGCCTGGCACTGATCGCCAATACCGCTCCGGTGGCGTTTGGCGCACTCGGCGCGCCGATCATCGGCCTCTCGTCGGTGACGGGTATCGAGCAGACCGTGCTCTCCGCGATGATCGGCCGCCAGTTGCCGTTCTTCTCGGTGCTGGTGCCGTTCTGGCTGATCTGGGCGTTCGCAGGCTTCCGCGGCATGCTCGCGATCTGGCCGGCCATCCTGGTGGCGGGCGTCAGCTTCGCCGTGCCGCAGTTCCTGGTCTCGAACTACCACGGCCCGTGGCTGGTCGACGTGATCTCGGCGCTGATCTCGATGGGCTGCCTGACCGCCTTCCTGAAGATCTGGCAACCGAAGGAGATCTGGACCTCCACGCGCATCCTGGGCCGCCACGACGACTCGAAGGTCGATCACCCCGAAGCGCTGGAAGCCGAAGCCCGTGCCAACGCGGCGTCCGTCGGCATTTCGGTGGTCAAGGCGTGGATGCCGTGGGTCATCCTGACGGTGTTCGTGTTCGTCTGGGGCATCCCCGAGTTCAAGAAGCTCGTGGACGGCATCTGGCAGTACAAATTCCCGGTCCCGGGCCTGGACAAGGCGATCATCAAGGGCCCGCCGGTGGTGCCGAAGGAAATCGTCGAAGGCGCGGTGTTCAACTTCAACGTGCTGTCGATGGCTGGCACCGGCATCCTGGTGTCGGCGCTGGTCGGCGGCCTGCTGATGGGCTACTCGGTGCCGCGCCTGCTCAAGGAGTACTGGGAAACGATCAAGCTGGTGCGCTACTCGCTGCTGACCATCTGCGCGATGTTCGGCATCGGCTACCTGACCCGCTACTCGGGCCTGGACGCCACGCTGGGTCTGGCCTTCGCGCAGACGGGCGTGTTCTACCCGCTGTTCGGCACGATGCTGGGCTGGCTGGGCGTGGCGCTGACCGGCTCCGACACGGCCTCCAACGTGCTGTTCGGCGGCCTGCAGAAGACCACGGCGGAGCAACTGGGCCTGTCGCCGGTGCTGATGGCGGCCGCCAACAGCTCGGGCGGCGTGATGGGCAAGATGATCGACGCCCAGTCGATCGTGGTGGCCTCCACCGCCACCAAGTGGTACGGCCACGAGGGCGAGATCCTGCGCTACGTGTTCTTCCACTCGATCGTGCTGGCCTTCCTCGTCGGCCTGTTCGTGACCTTGCAGGCGTACGTGCCGCCGTTCACGCATATGGTGATTCACTTACCGTGACGGTTTGACGCTGGTTAGCCAGACAAGCCCCGCCTCATGGCGGGGCTTTTTGTTGGGCGTATCATCACCGGTTCACTCCAACAGACGAGAAGAGGGACCGCCGTATGCCGATTCGCCGCCTGGAAAGATTGATCGATCCGTTCCGCGACATGCCGGATACGCAGCCGCCGGCCAGCATCTGGCGGTTCTACGCGCACTTCCTGCGCGAGGTGCGCGGGGTGTTGTTCGCGCTGCTGGTGGTGGGCCTGATCGCCGCGCTGATCGAAGTGTCGCTGTTCAGCTTCCTCGGCCGCATCGTGGATCTCGCCAAGGGCGCGCCGGACGGGCAGTTCTTCGCGCGCCATCAGAACGAGCTGCTGTGGATGGCCGCCGTGGCGCTGCTTCTGCGGCCGCTGTTCTTCGGCCTGCACGATGTGCTGCTGCATCAGGTCATCAACCCCAACCTGGCCAACCTGATCCGCTGGCAGAACCACCGCTACCTGCTCCAGCAGAGCCTGTCGTTCTTCCAGAACGACTTCGCGGGGCGCATTGCCCAACGCATCATGCAGACCGGCTTCTCGCTGCGCGACTCGGCCGTGCATGCGCTGGATGCGCTCTGGCACGTAATCATCTACGCCATCAGCGCGCTGATCCTGTTCGCCGAGGCGGACTGGCGGCTGATGATCCCGCTGATCCTGTGGATTGCCGGCTACATCGCCGCGCTGGCGTACTTCACGCCACGCGTGAAGGAGCGCTCCGTGGTGGCCACCGAGGCACGCTCGCGGCTGATGGGCCGCATCGTGGACGGCTACACCAACATCACCACGCTGAAGCTGTTCGCCCACACGCGCCACGAGGAGCACTACGCGCGCGACGCCATGGCCAGCCACACCGACAAGATGCGCATGGCCGGGCGGATGGTCAGCGCCATGGACGTGACCATCACGGCGATGAACGGCGCGCTGATCGCCGGCACGACCGGCCTGGCGCTGTGGCTGTGGAACCAGGGGCTGGTCTCCACGGGCGCCATCGCGCTGACGACCGGGCTGGTCATCCGCATCAACAATATGTCCGGCTGGATCATGTGGGTGGTCAATGGCATCTTCGAGAACGTGGGGCAGGTGCAGGACGGCATGAAGACGATTGCCGTGCCGCGCAATGTGGTGGATCGGCCAGACGCCCAGCCGCTGCGCATCGCCCGGGGCGAGGTGCAGTTCGAGGACGTGGGTTTCCACTACGGCAAGGGCGCCGGGGTGATCGAACATGTGAACCTGACCGTGCAGCCGGGCGAGAAGATCGGGCTCGTGGGGCCGTCCGGGGCCGGCAAGTCCACACTGGTCAACCTGCTGCTGCGGCTCTACGACGTGGAGACCGGCCGCATCCTGATCGACGGCCACGACGTGGCCGGGGTGACGCAGGAGAGCCCGCGCGCGCAGATCGGCATGGTCACGCAGGATACGTCGCTGCTGCATCGCTCGATCCGCGAGAACCTGCTCTATGGCAGGCCGGACAGCACCGACGCGGACCTGCGCGAGGCGCTACGCCGGGCCCGGGCGGACGACTTCATCGACGAACTGGTCGATGGGAACGGCCACCGGGGGCTCGACGCACTGGTGGGCGAGCGTGGCGTGAAGCTGTCCGGCGGGCAGCGCCAGCGCATCGCCATCGCCCGGGTGCTGTTGAAGGATGCGCCGATCCTGATCCTCGACGAGGCGACCTCGGCACTCGACTCCGAAGTGGAGGCGGCGATCCAGGAGAGCCTGGAGGCGCTGATGGCGGGCAAGACGGTGATCGCCATCGCCCACCGGCTTTCGACCATCGCGCGGATGGACCGGCTGGTAGTGCTCGACGGCGGCCATATCGTCGAGACCGGCACTCATGCCGAGCTGCTCGCGCGCGGCGGGCTCTATGCCCGGCTGTGGGCGCACCAGACCGGCGGCTTCGTCGGCGTGGACTGATCAGACCGGGGTCAGCGCGGCGGTCAGACCAGCCCGAGCAGCCCCGCGCCGGCGCCCAGCGCCACCAGCATCAGCGGGTGGACCCGCGTCTTCAGCATCAGGCCGATGGTCAGCAGCGTCACCGCCACGGCAGTCCAGCTGTGGTCCACGCTGCTGGCGAGCACCCAGCCCGTGGACATCAGCAGGCCGATGGTCAGCGCGGACAGGCCGCGCTTGATCAGCCCCGGCCAGCGCGCGTGCGGCGAGCGGCCGGCGAAGTACTCGAAGCCGAGCGCGATCAGGCTCGACGGCCCGCACATGCCGACCATCGCCGCAAACGTGCCGCCCGCCCCTGCCACCTGCCAGCCGAACAGCGCCACGAACAGGATGTTCGGTCCCGGCGACGCCTGCGAGATGGCGTAGAGCGCCGCGAACTGGGCATCGGTCATCCAGCCATTGGCTTCCACGAGGTAGCGGTGCATGTCCGGGATGACGGTGCCGCCACCGCCCACGGCCAGCAGCGACAGCATGCCGAAATGCCCCAACAGGCTGCGCAGGATCTCCGGGGAACTCATGCCCGCTCCCGGCGCTTGTCAGCGCGATGCTCGAGCACCAGCGCCACCGGCACCAGCACCGCCATCACCGGCAGCAGCGGCCAGCGCAGCAGGCCGATGGCGACGAACCCCGCCACGCCCACCACCACCGCGCGCACCGTGCGCGGCTGGCTCTCCGCCAGCTTGACCCCGGTGGACAGCACCAGCCCGGCCGAGACCGCCGTCATGCCGGCCAGCATCTGGCGCACGGCGGAGACGTCCTCGTAGCGCAGGTACAGGGCCATGGCGCACAGCACCACCACCATCGGCACCAGCACCAGCCCGCAGAAGGCCGCCACGGCGCCGCGCAGGCCGGCGAAGCGCAGGCCCAGCATCAGGGCCAGGTTGATGACGTTGGGGCCGGGCAACACCTGCCCGAGGCTGAGGATCTCGACGAAATCCCGGTCGTTGAGCCAGCGATTGCGCTCCACCACGGCACGCCGCACGAACGGCAGCACCCCGCCGAAGCCGGAAAGCCCCATGCGGGCGAATTCGAAGAACAGGGTACGGGCGTTGGGGGGCGGAGCCAGGGCGGGCTCGGCGACGTCGGGCAGCGGGGCGGCGGACATGATAGGCGGCGATAAATGCCCGCGCGGAGGGGGGCGCGGGCTGCAGACATACTACGGCAATCGTGACGGCCCGCGTGGCACGCGGTCATCACGAATACGCAAGAGGGGGTCAGGGATGATGATGTGGGGATGCTCCGCTTCCCATGGGAAAGCGGAGCATCCTGGCGGCTGCCTTAGCTGCCGCCGTCCACCTTCACTGGCTCGATCTTCACTTCCTTGAGGCGCGGCTCGACCGCCTTGCCCTTGCGGGCGCGCTTGCCGACGTACGGCAGCAGCGTCTTGCCGGCCAGCTTCTGCGGCGGCACCTTGCCGCCCCGGACGCCGGTGCCCGAGATCAGCAGCCCCGGCGCGCCCACCGTCACGGCGTGCGTCAGCGGCTCCTTGGGCTCCAGCTCCATCAGGATCACGCCGCGGCCGCCGGCCGACAGCACCTTCACCTCGTCCAGGCCCACCAGCAGCAGCCGGCCATTGCCCGAGAAGCAGGCCACATGCGTGGCTTCGTCGGCAATCGGCGCCGGCGGCAGCAGCGTGTCGCCCTCGTCCAGCGTGATAAAGGACTTGCCGCCCTTCTGCCGGCTGATCATGTCGCCAACCTTGGTCACGAAGCCATTACCGCCAGCCGTGGCCACCAGCACGCGCTGCTCGGCGCCGCCCGCGAAGGTGTGGGCGATCTGCGAGCCCGGTGCGAGGTCGATCAGCGTGGTCACCGGCACGCCATCACCGCGGCCGCCGGGCAGCCCGGCCACCGCCACCGAATAGACCCGGCCGTTGCTGCCGAAGGCCAGCAGCGTGTCCACGGTGCGGCACTCGAAGGTGTCGTACAGGCTGTCGCCGGCCTTGAAGGTGAACTGCTGCGTCTCGTGGCCATGGCCCTGGCGCGTGCGCACCCAGCCCTTGCCCGAGACGATCACCGTCACCGGCTCGTCCACCACGCGCACCTCGGCGGCGGCGCGGCGCTCTTCCTGGATCAGCGTGCGGCGCGGGTCCTTGTCCTCGGGGCTGTACTGCTTGGCGTCCTGCTCGATTTCCTTGATGATGCGCCGGCGCATCATCGTCTCGGACTTCAGCAGCACGTCCAGCTCGGCCTGCTCGTCGCGCAGCTTGGCCAGCTCCTGCTCGATGCGGATAGCCTCCAGCCGCGCCAGCTGGCGCAGCCGGATTTCGAGGATGTCCTCGGCCTGCCGGTCCGACAGCTGGAACGCCTCGATCAGCGCCGGCTTGGGCTCGTCGCTCTCGCGGATGATGCGGATCACCTCGTCGATCTTCAGCAGCACCAGCATCCGGCCTTCCAGGATGTGGATGCGGTCCTCGACCTTGTTCAGCTGGAAGCGCGTACGGCGCGTCACGGTCTCGAAGCGGAATCCGATCCACTCGCGCAGGATCTCCTGCAGCCCCTTCTGGCGCGGCCGGCCATCGGTGCCGATCATCACCAGGTTGATCGGCGCGCCGGACTCCAGGCTGGTATGCGCCAGCAGGGTCTGGATGAACTCCTGCTGGTCCACGTTCTTGCTCTTGGGCTCGAACACCAGCCGCACCGGCGCATCCTTGCCGGATTCGTCGCGCACCGCGTCCAGCACGGCCAGCAGCGAGGTCTTCAGCTGCACCTGCTCCGGCGTCAGCGCCTTCTTGCCGGTGCGGATCTTCGGATTGGTGATCTCCTCGATTTCCTCGAGCACCTTCTGCGCCGACGTCGCCGGCGGCAGCTCGTGCACCACCATCTGCCACTGGCCGCGCGCCATTTCCTCGATCTTCCAGCGCGCGCGCACCTTCAGGCTGCCCCGGCCGCCCTCGTAAATCTGGGCGATATCGGCCGCCGGCGAGATGATCTGCCCCCCGCCCGGGTAGTCCGGGCCGGGCATCAGCGCCAGCAGCTCGGCCAGCGAGATGGCCGGATTGCGGATCATCGCCACCGTGGCCCCGGCCACTTCGCGCAGGTTGTGCGGCGGGATTTCCGTCGCCATGCCCACCGCGATGCCGGAGGCGCCGTTCAGCAGCACGAACGGCAGCCGCGCCGGCAGCAGCCTCGGCTCTTCCTCCGAGCCGTCGTAGTTGGGCAGGAAGTCCACCGTGCCGAGGTCGATCTCGTCCAGCAGCAGCCGCGAGATCGGCGTCAGGCGCGCTTCGGTGTAGCGCATGGCCGCCGCGCCGTCGCCGTCGCGGGAGCCGAAGTTGCCCTGCCCGTCGATCAGCGGGTAGCGCAGCGAGAAATCCTGCGCCAGGCGCACGAGTGCGTCGTAGGCCGACTGGTCGCCGTGGGGGTGGAATTTACCGAGCACCTCGCCCACCACGCGCGCGGACTTGACCGGCTTGGCGTCGGCGCGCAGCCCCATGGCCGCCATCGCATACAGGATGCGGCGCTGCACGGGCTTCTGGCCATCGGCCACCTCGGGCAGCGCGCGGCCCTTGACCACGCTCACCGCGTAGTCGAGGTAGGCCCGCTCCGCGTAGCGCGCCAGGGTCAGCGAATCGGCTGGCTCTTCGGATTGAAACGAAATGTCTGGTTGATCCATGGTTGGCAAGAATGCGGCACGCGGGCGCCGGACGGCGCCTCGCAAACCCTGTGGGTCGGCTTGTCAGCGTGGGATTCTAACGAAACTCGGGCGCCCCGCAGGAAAGTGAGGCCCGATCGATGTGACAGCGGGTGTCACAAGACTGTCATTCCGGCATGTTGCGCCGGCCGCCGATCACCATTTTCACGCGGCTGGCGTGGCTGCCGGTGCGTACCACGGCCACCCCGGACGGCTGGTAGATCCGGTAGAACTCCATGACCGTGCTCACGTACTGGCGGGTTTCGGGGAAAGGCGGGATCTGGTTGTTGTAGCGCGCCACGGCGCCCTCGCCGGCGTTGTAGGCGGCGAGTACCAGTTCGAGATTGTTGGGAAATTGCCCCTGCAGCCAGCTCAGGTAGCGCACGCCGGCCGAGATGTTCAGGCGCGGGTCGGTGAGCTTCTGCTCCACCGAGCGGCGCTTGTCGGCGGCGATGCCGAAGCGCACGCCGGTATCCGGAATCACCTGCATCAGCCCGATAGCGCCCTTGGGCGACACCGCGCTCGGGTTGAAGCCGCTCTCCACCGCCATCACCGCCTTGACCAGCGCCGGGTCCACGTTCTGGGCGGCGGCAATCTGGCGGATGATCGGATCGACCAGGGCGATGTTGGGGTGGTTCAGCACATAGCGGAACAGCTTGCCGGCGTCGGCATCGCCCTTGCCGGGCCGCCCCACCATGCGCACCCCGGCCACGCGCGGCATGGCCAGCGTGTCCAGCTTGCCGCCGTCCTTGAGGAACAGCTTGTAGCGGTCGTCGACCTTCTCGTCGGCGAAGTGGGCCACGCCGTCTTCGTCGATATAGCCATACAGTTCGGCGTGGGCCGCACCGGTCGCGCACAGGCCCGCCAGCGCCAGCCCGAGCGCCGTGGCCTGCCTTGCCAGCCGCGCCAGGGCGCGGCGATTGCCGATGGTCCGCATGGTGCTTCTCCGTTGCCGACCGCTGCGCCCGTTGCCGGAGCGGTCAGATATCCGCCTCCACCTCGTTGCCCTTTTCCTCGAGCCACGTGCGCCGCTGCGACGCCTCGCCCTTGCCCATCAGCATGTTCATCATGCTCACGGTCTGGGGCAGGTCGAATTCGCCCAGCGCCACCGGCAGCAGCCGGCGCGTGTCCGGGTTCATCGTGGTTTCCCACAGCTGCTCGGCGCTCATCTCGCCCAAACCCTTGAAGCGCGAGATCTGCCAGGCGCCTTCCTTGACGCCATCCTTCATCAGCTTGTCCTGGATGGCTTCCAGCTCGCCTTCGTCCAGCGCGTAGAGCTTCTGGGCCGGCTTCTTGCCACGCGCCGGCGCGTCCACACGGAACAGCGGCGGGCGCGCCACACAGACGTTGCCGTTGTCGATCAGCTTCGGAAAGTGACGGAAGAACAGCGTGAGCAGCAGCACCTGGATGTGCGCACCGTCCACGTCGGCATCGGACAAGATGCAGATCTTGCCATAGCGCAGGTTGGACAGGTCAGGCTCGTCGTCCGGGCCGTGCGGGTCCACGCCGATCGCCACGGCAATGTCGTGCACTTCATTATTGGCGAACAGGCGGTCGCGCTCGGTCTCCCAGGTGTTCAGCACCTTGCCGCGCAGCGGCAGGATGGCCTGGAACTCCTTGTCGCGGCCCATCTTGGCCGAGCCGCCGGCCGAGTCGCCCTCGACCAGGAAGATCTCGTTGCGCGACACATCGGTCGATTCGCAATCGGTCAGCTTGCCGGGCAGCACGGCCACGCCGGAGCCCTTCTTCTTTTCCACCTTCTGCGCGGCGCGCGTGCGCGCCTGGGCCTGGCGGATCACCAGTTCGGCCAGCTTCTTGCCGTAGTCCACGTGGTGGTTCAGCCACAGCTCCAGCGCGGGACGGCTGAAGGTGGAGACCAGGCGCACGGCGTCGCGGCTGTTCAGGCGCTCCTTGATCTGGCCCTGGAACTGCGGGTCCAGCACCTTGGCCGAGAGCACGAACGAGGCGCGCGCGAACACGTCCTCGCTCATCAGCTTCACGCCCTTGGGCTGGAGCGAGTGCATCTCGATAAAGCTCTTGACCGCCAGGAACAGGCCCTCGCGCAGGCCGGACTCATGGGTGCCGCCCGCCGGGGTGGGGATCAGGTTGACGTAGGACTCGCGCACCGGCGCGCCATCCTCGGTCCAGGCCACCACCCAGGAGGCGCCTTCGCCCTCCGCAAAGCCTTCCTCGCCCGGATTGCCGTCCGGGTCGGCAAAGTGCTCGCCCTCGAACATCGGGATCACGAGTTCGGCGCCGCTGCCCTGGGCCAGCGCTTCGACGAGGTAGCCCTTCAGGCCCTGGTCGTACTGCCAGACCTGCTTTTCACCGGTCTTCTCGATCTCCAGCGTGACCTTCACGCCCGGCAGCAGCACAGCCTTGCTGCGCAGCAGCCGCTGGAGTTCAGCCTGCGGAATGGTGGCCGAGTCGAAATAGCTGGCGTCCGGCCAGACCTGCACGCGCGTGCCGTTCTTCTTTTCGCCGCGCTCGAGCTTGCGACTGGTGAGCGGCGTGGTGACGTCGCCGCCCGAGAAGGTCAGCGTGGAGAGCGTGCCGTCACGCCAGACCGTCACGTCCAGTCGGGTGGACAGCGCATTGGTCACGGACACGCCCACGCCGTGCAGGCCGCCCGAGAAGGCATAGGCGCCGCCGCGTCCCTTGTCGAACTTGCCGCCCGCGTGCAGGCGGGTGAACACGATCTCCACCACCGGCACCTGCTCTTCCGGGTGGATACCCACCGGAATGCCGCGGCCGTCGTCTTCCACGCTGACGCTGCCGTCACGGTGCAGCGTGACCAGAATCTCGGAGCCGTGGCCGCCCAGCGCCTCGTCCGACGCGTTGTCGATCACCTCCTGCACGATATGCAGGGGGTTGTCGGTACGGGTGTACATGCCGGGCCGTTGCTTGACCGGCTCCAGGCCCTTCAGGACCCGGATGGAAGATTCGCTGTACTGACTGGTTTTGCTCGCCATGGAGTCGCTACGGAGAAGTGGATCTCCCGGCCGTCGCGGCCGGATTGCGCAGCATTGTAATGGATGACCGGGGCCGGCTCGGTTCGCTGGCGCGCGCAACCGGCGGCTTCGGCATAAATACGCCACCCGGGGTAAACTCCCCCGGCTGCCGACGGAATCCCTCCGACGCCCCCAAATAACAATAGAGACAAGGACTGCCAAAGTCCCGCGCCCGACATGACCGACCGCAAACTCTCCCTGACCACCGTGCTCGTGTGCGGTGGCCTGCTCGTCACGCTATCGATGGGTATCCGGCACGGCTTCGGCCTGTTCAACCTGCCGATTACCCAGGCCCACGGCTGGAACCGAGAGACCTTCGCCTTCGCCCTGGCCCTGCAGAACCTGATGTGGGGCGCCAGCCAGCCGATTGCCGGCGCGCTGGCCGACAAGTTCGGCCCCATCCGCATCATGCTGGTGGGCGTGGCGCTCTACGTGGCCGGGCTGGTCGTGATGGCGATGGCTACCAGCGGCACGGCCTTCGCCTCCGGGGCGGGGCTGATGATCGGCATTGCCCAGTCGGGCACCACCTACAGCGTGGTCTACGGCGTGATCGGCCGGGTGGCCAGCGCAGAGAAGCGCATCTGGGCGATGGGCATCGCGGCGGCGGCCGGCTCGTTCGGCCAGTTCCTGATGATTCCGGTCGAACAGTCGCTGATTTCCTTCGTCGGCTGGCAAAACGCGCTGTTCACCATGGCCGTGATGGCCTGCTTCATGCTCCCGCTGGTGTTCGCGCTGCGCGAGCCGAAGGTGGCGGCGGCCACGGGCGGGCATCACCAGACCATCGGCGAGGCCACGCGCGAGGCCTTCGGCAATCGCAACTTTCAGTTGCTGACGCTCGGCTATTTCGTGTGCGGCTTCCAGGTGGTGTTCATCGGCGTGCATCTGACGCCGTACCTGAAGGATCGTGGCTTCAGCGATCCCAAGATCGCCACGGTGGCGCTGGCGCTGATCGGCCTGTTCAACGTGTTCGGCACCTACACCGCCGGGGCCATGGGCCAGCGCATGCCCAAGCGCTACCTGCTCTCGTTCATCTACCTGGCGCGCTCGTTCGTGATTGCCGGCTACCTGCTACTGCCGCTGACGGCGGCCAGCACGTGGGTCTTCGCGGCGCTGATGGGGCTGCTGTGGCTGTCCACCGTGCCGCTGACCAACGGCATCATCGCCCAGGTGTTCGGGGTGAAGTACCTGTCGATGCTGAGCGGGGTGGTGTTCTTCTCGCACCAGATCGGCAGCTTCCTGGGCGCGTGGCTGGGCGGGTTCCTGTTCGACCGGACCGGCAGCTACGACCTCGTGTGGTTCATCGCCATCGGGCTGGGGGTGATGGCGGCGCTGGTCAACCTGCCGATCCGGGAACAGGCGCTGGTGCGCCCGCAGCCGGTGGCGGTCTGAGCCATGGTCGCCGCACGCCACCCGCTCGGGCTGAAGGCCAGGCTGCTAAAGGCGGTGGGCCTGCTGGCGCTGGCCGGGGTGCTGACGGCGGGCTTCCTGGCCTACCTGCGGCCGGCGTTCATGGTCGACCTCACCAATATGGTGCTGGCGTGGTGCGGGTGAGCCGCTAGCCTACTGCGCCTCACCCTTGGTCTTTGCCTCGAGCACTTCCCAGCGCTCGAGCGCCTCCAGCAGTTCCATCTCGATTTCGTCGTGCCGGGTGGCCAACTGGGCCGCGCGGGCGGGGTCGCTCGCGTAGAGCGCGCCGTCCGCCAGTTGGCCGGCCAGCGTCTTCTGCTCCGCTTCCAGCCCGTTGATGCGCTCGGGCAGGCCATCCAGCTCGCGCTGCTCCTTATAGGAGAGCTTGACCGTGCGATTGGCGCCGCGCGCCTCGCGCGTGTTCTGCGTCTTCAGCGCCTCGGCCGGCTTTGCCTCGGCCCGGGCCGACTGCGCCTCCCAGTCCGAATACCCGCCCACCGACTCGCGCCACTGCCCCTCGCCCTCGGCAGCAATGGTCGAGGTCACCACGTTGTCCAGGAAGGCCCGGTCGTGGGAAACCAGGAACACCGTGCCGCTGTAGTCCTGGAGCAGTTCTTCCAGCAGTTCGAGCGTGTCGATGTCGAGGTCGTTGGTCGGTTCGTCCAGCACCAGCACATTGGCCGGCCGGGCGAACAGGCGCGCCAGCAGCAGCCGGTTGCGCTCGCCGCCCGAGAGCGACTTGACCGGCGACCGCGCGCGCTCCGGCGCGAACAGGAAGTCGCCCAGGTAGCTCATCACGTGCTTGCGCTGGCCGTTGACCTCCACCCAGTCGCTGCCCGGGCTGATGGTGTCCGCCAGCGACTTCTCCAGGTCCAGCGCCGTGCGCATCTGGTCGAAATACGCCACCTGGAGGTTGCTGCCGTTGCGCACCGTGCCGCTGTCCGGCGCCAGTTCGCCCAGGATCAGGCGCAGCAGCGTGGTCTTGCCCACGCCGTTGGGGCCGATCACGCCGACCTTGTCGCCACGCATGATGGTGCCGGTGAAGTCACGGACCACCGGCTTGTCGCCATAGGACTTCGACACGTTGACCAGTTCGGCCACGATCTTGCCGGAGCGGTCCGCCTGCGACACCTCCAGCTTCACATTGCCCTGCACCTCGCGCCGCGCCGCGCGCTCGGTGCGCATGGTCACCAGCCGCTGGATACGCGCCACGCTGCGCGTGCGGCGCGCTTCCACGCCCTTGCGGATCCACACTTCCTCCTGCGCCAGCAGCTTGTCGAACTTGGCCTGCTCCACCGCCTCGGCGACCAGCAGTTCGGCCTTGCGGGCCTGATAGGCCGCGAAATTGCCCGGGAAGGACACCAGCCGGCCCCGGTCCAGTTCGACGATGCGGGTGGCCACGCGGTCCAGGAAGGCGCGATCGTGGGTAATCAGCAGCACGCTGCCCCGGAAACCGATCAACAGGTCTTCGAGCCAGCGGATGGCGGTGACGTCGAGGTGGTTGGTCGGTTCGTCGAGCAGCAGGATGTCCGGCTCGGCCACCAGCCCCTGCGCCAGCGCCACGCGCTTCTGCAGGCCGCCGGACAGCGAATCCACGCGCACGTGCGGGTCCAGGCCGAGGCGGGCCAGCGTGGTTTCCACGCGGGTGCGCAGCGTCCAGGCGTCGGCGGCGTCCAGTTCGGCCTGCACGCGGTGCAACTCGGCCAGCGTGGCCTCGTCGTGATGGGTGTCGAGCTTGGCCAGCGCCGCCTCGTAGCGGGCCAGCAGGTCGTGCGCGGCGCCCATGCCCAGGCTCACCGCGTCGAACACGGTCAGGCCGGGCGCGAATTGTGGCTCTTGCACCACATATGCAGTGGTCACGCCGCTCTGGCGGGCGATCAGGCCATCGTCCGGGGCGGACATGCCGGCCACGATCCGCAACAGCGACGACTTGCCCGTGCCATTGCGGCCGATCAGGCCAACGCGTTCGCCGGCTTCCAGCGAAAAATCGGTGTGGTCGAGCAGTGCCACGTGCCCGAAGGCGAGTTGGGCATCGGAAATGGAGAACAGGGCCATGGTGCGGAGACTGGAAACAGGCCCGAATTGTAGTCGACCCCGGTGGCCGGGGCCGCGCGGCCCAAAAAGAAGGGCCCCAAAAAGAAGGGCCCGTTAGCAAACGGGCCCAAGAGTCTCTCCTCGGTGCCCTGCTCGCAAGGCACGCTTGAAGAATATCGATTCGGGCGCGGAGCAATAAGTCGGACAACTCCTTAAGGGAAAGCCCCCGTCAACCGCGCGACAAGCCAGGCGTTGCAGCCCGAGCACGACTACTAGCGCGGCGGTTGTGCCCCGGGCGCCTGCCGTGGAACAATCCGACACACTCAGCGCAATCGGATTTATCCGAAAAGAAGCACAACAAGGCAGTACCAACAAGGCAGTAGAGAGCCGGACCCATCCGGCCAACGGTTTTCCGGGTTTTCTTTCCAGACAATTTTCGGACGGGTGTCATTCATGACCAATACGGGCCTGCCGCGCCGTGCCTCGCTCAGAGGCACGGCGCTTGTTGTATGTTTCCTCGCCACGCTGCTTGCCTTGCCGGTCCTGCCGGCGCGGGCCGCGTCCCCCAACTCGGTGGTGCTGCGCATCCAGCAGACCGGGACCATCCGCATCGCCCACCGCGAAAGCTCGGTGCCGTTCTCGTTCGTGGCCGACGGCAAACCCATGGGCTACGCCGTGGACCTGTGCCTGAAGGTGGCGGAGGCGTTGCGCACCCAGCTCAAGCTGCCGCAGCTGCGCGTGGAGTGGGTGCCGGTGACGCCGGCCTCGCGCATCCCGGCCATCGTGGATGGCAAAGCAGACCTCGAATGCGGATCGACCACCAACAACCGCGAGCGCCGCGACCTCGTGGCATTCACCATCCCGCACTACATTGCCGGCAGCCGCATGCTGGTGAAGGCCGACTCGGGCATCCGCAAGTGGGCGGACCTGCGCGGCAAGACCGTGGTGTCCACCACCGGCACCACGCCGCTGGCCATGCTCCGCAAGATGGATGAGGCGGGCGCCATGGGCTGGAAGGTGGTGGAGGCCAAGGACCACGCCGAAGCCTTCGGCATGGTCGAGTCAGGCCGCGCCGACGCCTTCGTGATGGACGACGTGCTGCTGTTCGGCCTGCGCGCCAACGCCAGGAACCCGGCCGCGCTGGCGGTAACGGGCGACCTGCTGACCATCGAGCCGTACGCGATCATGCTGTCCAAGCACGACGCCGAGTTCAAGAGGCTGGTGGACAAGGCCATGGTGACGTCGATCTACGACCAGGACACCCAGAAGCTGTACCGGAAGTGGTTCCTCAGCCCGATCCCGCCCAACGGCATCACATTGGACATTCCGATGAGCTACCTGCTGCGCGATTCGTTCAAGTTCCCGAGCGACAAGGTGGCCGACTAGGGGTTTCGGTCGACCGGAGACTCGCTATCCGTTCCGCGGAGCATCGTTGTCCTGTATCAAACCTCTTCATATGAGGGGCACTACTCTTCCCGAGGACAAGGCATACCCACCGCGTCTTCGCCCGGGCGTTCCGGGGCGAACCGGCCGTCACTTGCCCACGGGAGGCGTCATATGGAAAAGCAACTCATGGCGGCGGTGCTCTGCGCTGCCGTACTCGCTATAGCACCTGTAGCACCTGCCCTGGCTCAGCAGGACCCGCCGGCCGCCAAGAGCGCTCCCGCAAAACCGGAGCAGCCCAATGTCGCCGAGTTCGACAAGCAGGCGGCGCAGATTCAGGAAAACATGCGGAAGATGCAGGACCAGATGGACAAGATCCGCAAGACACAGGACCCGCAGGAGCGTCAGAAACTACTTCAGGAGCACGCCACGACCATGCAGTCCACGATGGCGCTGATGCATGGCATGAGGGGCCCGGGAATGATGGGATGCTGCGGGGGCTCGCCCATGGGCGGCGGACACATGATGGGCGGCGGTCCCATGATGGGATGGGGGCAAATGAGGGGCTACTACTCGAAGCTCACCCCGGAACAAATGAAGCAGCGGCAATACATGATGGACCAGTACATGGGCATGCAGCAAATGATGATGAATCAAATGATGCAACACCAGAACATGTCGGCTCAACCGCCCCGCTAGCAACGAGGGATTGCCGCAATTTCTCGGGGTGTCGGTGGTCAAGCTTGTCGGCAGGCGCGACCGGCACCGCCAGGGGTGCGCTGTTCCGGCGCGCCCCCGCCGCCCCCATCCGTGCGAAGATGTCGGTCATCCGCCCCTTCGCATCGACCATGACTGCCGCCGCCCCCCTCAAGCTGTCCGACCTTTCCCTTTCCACGACGGTGGCCGGGCTGATCGCCCTGCTCACCGGCTACACCAGCTCGCTGGTGCTGATGATCCAGGCCGGGCAGGCGGCGCATCTGAGCGAGGCCCAGATCGCCTCATGGATCTGGGCGCTGTCCATCGGCATGGGGGTGACCACGCTGGGGCTGTCGCTGATGACCCGGGTGCCGATCGTGGTGGCCTGGTCCACGCCCGGCGCGGCGCTGCTGATTGCCAGCCTGCCCGGCGTGCCCTACCCCGAGGCCATCGGCGCCTTCCTGCTCGCCGCGCTGCTGATGACGGCCGCCGGGCTGACCGGCTGGTTCGACAAGCTGATGCGCGCGCTGCCAGCGAGCATCGCCTCCGCCCTGCTGGCGGGCATCCTGTTCCGGATCAGCGTGGACGTTTTCGTGCAGGCGGCGCACCAGACGGTGCTGCTGCTGACCATGTTCGGCACCTACCTGGTGGGACGGCGCCTGTGGCCGCGCTACGCGGTGCCGGGTGTGCTGCTGGTGGGCGTGGCGCTGGCGGGCGTGCTGGGGCAGCTCCATTTCGAACAAATCCGATTCGCGGTGACGCTGCCGGTATGGACCACGCCGGCGTTCTCGCTGTCGGCGTTTATCAGCATCGGCGTGCCGCTGTTCATCGTGGCGCTGGCGTCGCAGAACATTCCGGGGCTGGCCGTGCTGCGCGCGGACGGCTACCACGTGGCGGCCAGCCCGCTGATCTCGGTGACCGGGGTGGCATCGGCCATCCTGGCGCCGTTCGGCTCGCATGGCATCAACCTCGCGGCGATCACGGCAGCCATCTGCACCGGCCCCGAGGCCGACGCCGACCCGCGCCGCCGCTACATGGCCGCCGTGGTCTGCGGCATCGGCTACCTGGCGGCGGGGATCATGGCGGCCAGCATCGCGGCGCTGTTCGCGGCCTTCCCGAAGGCACTGGTGGTGGCCGTGGCGGCCTTCGCGCTGCTGGGTTCCATCGCCAACGGTCTGACCGTGGCCATGCAGGCGCCAGCGGAGCGTGAGTCGGCGCTGCTGACGTTCATGATCACCGCGTCGGGCATGACGCTGGCCGGGGTGGGTTCGGCCTTCTGGGGCGTGGTGGGCGGCATGCTGGCGCTGGCGGTGCTGCGCCCGCGCCAGCAGGCGGCCTGAGCCGGCCTACATCAGCAGGAAGGCGATATCCGACGCAGTCATCTGCGTCACCGGCACGCCCTTGCGGCGCTGGAACAGCACGTGTTCCAGCACGCGGTCGCGGTGCTCGGCAAACTGTGGGGGATCAATGCGCAGCGCGGCCAGCGCGTAGTGCTCGGCCAGCAGCTTGTAGACCCGGTGGCGGACCTGGAGGATTTCGTTGTCGGCACGCAGCTGGGCGATCTCCGCGTTGTTGTCCTCTTCCAGCTGGCGCATACCCACCACCACCCGGGCGTGCATGCCGCGGTAGCGATCCACCTCGGCATGGGCCTTGTGGAGTTCGTCGCGCAACGCGCGCACTTCCTGCATCAGCTTGAGATGTTGCTGGACGCCCCGCTGGATGCGGTTCGCTTCTTCCAGCGCGTGGTCCGCGGCAGCGATGGTGTTCTGCCAGACGCCGTCGGTGGCGTCATGCGGTGGCAAGGTGTCCGGCGCGCCTTCCATGTCGGCGAACTGCGGCTTCGGCCATGCCGTTGCGGTGTCAATATCGTGCTTCATACTGCTCCCCTTTACCCGTCAGCCAACACCCGCCACCGGCCCTTGTTGTGGTTGCCGGCATGGTCGGGCTAACACCGCGACTGTCTGGACCACCTCTTTTGCACTTGCCCGGGCGGCCCTTGCGTCATACGCATCCATCCATTCAAGCCTGCATTGTGCTTTCGCACAACCACCGCGAGGGAGGGCAGTGCACATTCCGCCTGGCAGCGCGGCGCATAATACCGTGGCATAGCGCCTCTGGCGCCGCTTTTTGCCGACTTCCGGCCTGCCTTTGACGTCAATCATCTGCCATGTCGAACGGATACTTTTTGCTTGCGCTGGCCATCGTGGCCGAGGTCATCGCCACCAGCAGCCTCAAGGCGGCCGAGAACTTCACGCGATTCTGGCCCAGCGTGCTGGTGGTTGCCGGCTACGTGGCCGCGTTCTGGCTGCTGATGCAGGTCATGAAGACCGTGCCGGTGGGCGTGGCCTATGCCATCTGGTGCGGGGCGGGGATCGTGCTGGTGACGCTGATCGCGTCAGTACTGTACCGTCAGGTGCCTGACCTGGCAGCGTGGATCGGCATCCTGCTGATCATTGCGGGGGTGGCGGTGATCCAGTTGTTCTCGAAGATCAGCCACTGAGTCCCGCCCGGGGGGCGGTGGGAATCAGGACTTCGGCGGCAGCGTGCGGAGCAGCCGGTTGACCTGGGCCAGCGTGTCGCATTCGTCGGCATTGCGCTTGCGACGCTGGTCGATGATCTCGAGCAGCGCCCGGATCTGGCCATTCTTCGATTCGCAGACCACCTTGTCAGACACCGGGCAGGCCACGTCGATCTCACCCCGCAGGCTTTCCTGGACGATATCGATCAGCGCGGTGCACCCGGACGTATCGGTCAACGCCGGGTCCGGCGTGGCAGCCAGGGCGTGGATGGCGCCAAACATGGCCAGCGCCGGCAGCCAGCGGTGATACGACCTGACAGGGGGCATTTGCGAAAGAAGGCGAACCGGGTCTTTTAGGATTTCTACGACGCGCAGGAGGCGCGCAGGCGACATCATAGCCGGTCGGCGCCCGGCCGCCACATCAAACGGTGCGCTGACGCTCGGAAGGATGGGGAGGTGCCGAAATGCTCGACCAAAGCAAAACAGGCCGGCTTCGGGGAAGCTGGCCTGTTTCGTATGGGGCGGTGACGCCGGCGGGGAAGTCAAATTCAGCACTGCCCCTTCTTGGCCTTGCCAGGCGGGCAGAAGGACTCGTTGCCATATTGATCGACACGGCAGTTGCCTTTCTTGGCCTGCCCGGGCGGACAGCCTGGGCCACCTGCCGGCTCCTCATAGGGATACGGTGCCACAACACAACCGCTCAACAGCGCGGCGCACGCCGCAACGATCACCAGCAAAGGCTTCATTTCTCCCATCCTTTCTAATAGAAGGAGGGAAGGATACCGCGCGCGCGGAGTGATCTCTGTAACGTTTGGTGAAGGCGCCGCCAGCCCCCTTGGCGCTAACGCCGGGGTAGACAGCGGGCAGAGCAGGCACCGGCAGGTTGGCCAGAACATCGCGGGCTCCAATGAAAAAGCCCCGCTCGGCTGGAACCGGCGGGGCTTATTCGTTTTCCGTGCTACGGACTTGTCAGGCCTTTGCAGTCTGCGCTTCCAAGACCGCATTCAGGCGACCACGGAAATTCAGTGGCGCCGAGATACCCGGAATGGGGGCGCGCGGAGCGCCGGCGGGCTTTTCGAATCTGGTTGCGGGAGCAGGACTTGAACCTGCGACCTTCGGGTTATGAGCCCGACGAGCTGCCAACTGCTCCACCCCGCGGGGCGGACTATACGCGGATCGGCGGCGCATTGATACAGAAGAATGCAAAAGCCCGCTCACGCGGGCTTTTGATGTAGTTCTGAAGTGCATCGATTTGACGCGATTTATCGCGGAGCGGAGAACTTCAGAGAACCACTGCGGACTTGATGATGGTCCCGCCGACAGGAATCGAACCTGTATCTAGCGCTTAGGAGGCGCTCGTTCTATCCATTGAACTACGGCGAGCGGACCGTCTGCACGGTGCACCAGCCGCCATGGGCCGGCCGAGCCGGAAGACGGGGCGGAGTATAGCAAACTCGGCAATTTCGGCCCATGGCCGGCGGCGGGCGCTGGTTCGGCGGCGCGCGCCTTGCTGGTCACCTCGTCCACTGGCTGTGGCCCGGGCGGCCCGCCGGTGGCAGGCCCTTGCCTGGCGGCTTTCGCAGCCTACCCAATCGATTAGTCCGCTCATGGTTTGCTCCCTGTTAGGTTCGTTGATCGGATCAGGCGGCGGTCAGGCCGGTGCCGGTACCGGTGCCGATCGAGGCCAGCAGGGCCCGCACCATCGCCATGACGGTTTGGACGGCGGCGCGGGGCTGGCGCAGGCAGGCATCCACCTGTTCGCTGCGGGCCTGACCGAGCAGGCACCAGGTGCAGAAGTGTTCGCAGTTGTTGGTCAGCAGGTGGTAGTGGTCTTCGCCAAGGCGGGTGCGGGCGCGGGCGACGGCTTCCATGCCGAGGTAGCAGGCGCAGGGTTCGGCCTTCACCGCCACCGTATGGCCGTGGGCGAACTGGGCCAGCGAGGTTTCCTCGACCGGGGCGGCGTGCAGGGCGTGGCAGAAGCCGGCGTAGTGGATGACGCGGCCGTTGCCGGCGTAGATGCCATGGTGGACGTAGCCGTTGCGTTCGGTGACCAGGTGGGCGCCGGGCAGGTAGTCGTCTTGTTGTTGGTCTTGGGTGTTCATGGCAGTTCTCGGTTCGGTGTCGGTGGGAGGCAGCCAGTGCTGTGTCGATGCCAACCAACCGCATCAAGCGTGCCAATGCCATCGAACCACGGCAGGACAAGGGGTTGCGGGCGATCCGCCCCCCTTGTCGGCCGGCAACCGTGCGCGGTCATCCAACAGTTTTCCGGGTGATGTGTTGGCTGGCGGCCATCAGCTGGGCTTATTCCCCGCCCGCCCGGCGATGGCGGGCGGTGGCGGATGGCAGCCGACACCCGTATGGCCCGGTGTTGGGCTGGTGCCAACGCCGCAGGCCGTCCGGACGCCACGCTGGGCCCGTCTTGCGCCCCGTGAATCACAAATCCGCAATGGCACACCGCTTGCTCTATTCAGGCATGGCGCCACGCGCCGCCCCCGACTCTGGAGACCATCATGGCCACCCTCATCGTCAAGGACCTCGACACCCGTCACGAGCTGGATTTCCGCGCCATGTCCTGCATTCGCGGCGGCGGCGCCCCGTGGGTGTTCGGCTGGATCCAGCCCTACGTGGCCTCCCGCCCCAGCGCGTCTCCTGTCGTGAACTTTTACGAGATCAACTACAGCTTCTATGCTGATCAGATGAACAACCAGTTCCAGAACATCGACGTCCAGAACAACGCGCCCAATTCGACCATCACCGTGGACGCCGCGCTGGACGCCCGGAACAAGGGTCGGTTGATCTGAGTCCTGCCCGGTGGCCGGGGAGCACTCCCACCGGCCACCCTTTGATGCTGCCCCGGGGGGCGGCGCTTGCGCGGAGCCGCTTTCTTCCGCGCCGGAGCACACCGTGACCTGCGCAACGGAATTCCGCTGGAGCTCGGCCGCCGCCACGGACGTCGGCCGGGTGCGGGGACGCAACGAGGACGCCTGCCTGGACCTGCCCGAACGCGGCATCTGGGCGGTGGCCGACGGCATGGGCGGCCATGCCGTCGGCGACTTCGCCAGCCGGGCCATCGTCCAGGCCCTCTCCGGCCTGGGGCCGCCCGGCAGCCTGGATGGCGCGCTGGACGACGCCCGCACGGCGCTCCTTGCCGTGAACCAGGCGCTGATCGACGAAGCCGTGCGGATGAAGGTGCGGGTGATCGGCAGCACCGTCGTGGCGATGCTGGCCTGTGAGCGGCGTTGTGGGTGCCTCTGGGCCGGCGACAGCCGGCTCTATCTTTTCCGGGCTGGCCACCTGAAACAGCTCACGCGCGACCACAGCCAGGTGGAGCGGCTGCGCGCCCGGGGGCTGATTACGGCCGAGGAAGCCAAGCACCATCCCGCCCACAACACCATCACGCGCGCCGTGGGCGCCGCCACCCGGCTAGACCTCGACGTGCTGACACTCGAAGTGGGCGATGGCGACATGTTCCTGCTCTGCAGCGATGGCCTGAGCAACGAGGTGGAGGATGCCGGCATCGCGGCCGTGCTGGCGGCCAGCGCGGGGGACTGCGCGGCGGCAGCCAACGAGCTGGTGCAGCAAGCGCTGGTGAATGGCGGGCACGACAACGTCTCCGTCGTCGTGCTGCGCGCCGAGGACATCGGCGGCGGCTCCGACATGACCCTG
The DNA here is from genome assembly GCF_052115685.1 of Cupriavidus sp. 2KB_3. NCBI lineage: Bacteria > Pseudomonadati > Pseudomonadota > Betaproteobacteria > Burkholderiales > Burkholderiaceae > Cupriavidus > Cupriavidus sp. 2KB_3. The sequence continues at coordinate 252,050 of NZ_JBFRHD010000001.1, read as the reverse complement.
CTCAATCCGGAAGTCTGAGCGGCGAGCCTACTTCCCGCCCTCCGCCGTCCGGCTGCCCCGGAAATCCTTCGAATGGATGCCGTGCTTCTTGAGCAGCATCTGCACGTGCGAGCGATTCATCTCGAAGCGCCGCGCCAGTTCCGCCACCGTGCCGCCCACCTCCTGCAGGCCCCGTTCGAGGAAGGCCCGCTCGGCCTCGTCGCTGGCGGCGCGCTTCGCCTCGGCCAGCGAGGTGGCCGTGGTCACGTCCGCCACGCCAGCGCGCCCTGCCCCCGCCACCACGGACAGCCCCGCCGGCCGGGGACGGATGTCCTGCGGCAGGTGGGCCAGATCGGCCGTATCGCCGGCCAGGCAGGAAATCCGGTACATCAGGTTGCGCAGTTCGCGGATATTGCCGGGGTAGTCGTAGTGCATCAGGAAATCGCGCAGGCGGGGCGTCAGCTTGACCGGCCGGCGCTTCAACTGGCCGGCGGACTCATCGCCGAAATAGGCCACCAGCAGTGCGATCTCGTCGCGCCGCTCGCGCAGTGCCGGTAACGTCACATGAATCACGCTGAGCCGATAGAACAGGTCTTCGCGGAAGGTGCCTTCCTGGCTCATCCGCCGTAGATCCTTGTTGGTGGCGGCCACGATGCGGGCGTCCACGGAGATCACCTCGTCCGAGCCCACGCGCTGGATCTCGTGCGCCTCCAGCACGCGCAGCAGCTTGACCTGCCCGACCAGCGGCAATTCGCCGATCTCGTCAAGGAAGATCGTACCGGTGTGGGCGCTCTCGAACTTGCCGCGCCGGTCGTTGGCGGCGCCCGTGAACGCGCCCTTCTTGTGGCCGAACAGTTCCGATTCGAGCAGGCTGTCCGGAATCGCCCCGCAGTTGACCGAGATGAACGGCTTGTCCGTGCGCGAGCCATTGGCGTGGATCACCTTCGCCATCAGCTCCTTGCCGGTGCCGCTTTCGCCGTCGATCAGCACCGGGAGGTCGGTCGGGGAAGCCTTCTCGGCAATCTCCAGCGCCTCCAGCAGCTTGGGGTTGTCGCCGAAGGTGCCCTCGAAGATGAAGCTGCGCTCCATCAGCGCCTGGCGCCGCTCGCGCGAGGACAGGTCCACCGGCTCCACCTCGGTCACTGCCTCGGGCTCGGCCGACGCCGCCGCCACGAAGCGCTCCTTGTGCGACAGCCCCATCACCTCGTCGCGCAGCGTGGTGGCCTGCTTGAGCAGCTTCTCGATCTCGGGCCGCTCCAGCCGCGACGACCAGCGCAGCGTGGAGCGCAGGATCTCGATCTTCTCGATCAGCCCGGCAAACGACACCGCGGAGGTAACAGGCGTGCCCTGGTTGAATAGCTTCATGCCGCGCTCAACTGTTTCTGGACCAACTGGTAGTACATGCCGCGGCGCGCGAGCAGTTCCTCGTGCCGCCCCTGCTCCACGATGCCGCCTTCGTACAGCACGAGGATCTTGTCCGCCTGCATGATCGTGCTGAGCCGGTGCGCGATGATGACCGCCGTGCGCCCGCGCAGAATCTCCTGCATGTTGGCGAGGATGTTGCTCTCGGACTGCGTATCCAGCGCTGAGGTGGCCTCGTCGAACACCAGCAGGCGCGGGTCGTGATACAGCGCCCGGGCGATGCACAGCCGCTGGATCTGTCCGCCCGACAGCCCGATGCCGCGCTCGCCCACGACCTGCTCGTAGCCGAGCGGCAGCTTGGAGATGAAGGCGTGCGCGTCCGCCATCTTCGCCACTTCCTCGATGCGGCGGCGGTCGGGGCTGTCTTCGCCGCAGGCGACGTTCTCGGCGATGGTGCCCGAGAACAGCAGGTTGGTCTGCATCACATAGCCCACCTGGGCGCGATAGAAGCCGGCGTCGATCACGTTGAGGTCATAGCCATCCACCGACATCGACCCCTCGCACGGCTTGTAGAAGCCCACCAGCAGCTTGGCCAGCGTGGTCTTGCCGGAGCCGCTGCGGCCCACGATGGCCACCATCTCGCCGGGCCGCATGTGGAAGCTGATGTTCTCGAGCACGTAGGGGGTGTCCTCGCCGCCGTAGCGGAAGTACACGCCCTCGAAGCGGATATCGCCCTGGAGGTCCGGCAGCATCACGCGCGACAGCACGTCCTGCGGCTTCTGCTCCGGCTCCAGATCCAGCACGTCGCCCAGCCGCTCCATTGCCACGCCGGCGTCGTTCAACTGGCTCCACAGCGCCACCAGCCCCATCACCGGGGCCAGCACGCTGCCCATGAAGGCGTTGAAGGCAATCAACTGGCCGATGGTCAGCTCGCGCTCCAGCACCAGCGTGGCGCCGACCCACAGCACGGCGATGGTCGTGGCCGCGTTCAGGACCTGGCTGACCAGCCCGACCAGGATGTGGAAGGACTGGGCCTGGTACTGCTTTTCCAGCGCCTTGGCGTACTTGCGCTCCCAGCGCAGCCGCACCGGCCGCTCGATGCCCATGCCCTTCACCGTCTCGGCCCCGCCCAGCGTCTCCATCAGGTACGACTTGGCGTCGGTCGAGGCCGCGAACACGTCGCGCGCGTAGGTCTTCACCTTCGGCGTGACGATGACGGTCAGCGCGGCAATCGGGATGATGAAGGCGATCAGCAACAGCGTCAGCTTGACGTTGTAGAAGAACATGATGGTGAAGTAGATGAACACCATCAGCAGGTTCAGCGCCGTGGTCACCGTGGATTCGGTCAGGAAGGCCCGGATCGTCTGGTTCTCCTGGAAGCGCGCGAAGATGTCGCCCGTCTTGCGCTTGGCGAAGAACGACAGCGGCAAAGACAACGTGTGCTTGAAGAAGTGCGACATCATCGCGAAGTCCATATTGCGCACCATGAAATTCGCCAGGTACGCGCGGACGGTCGCCATCAGCTGGGTGAACACGTTGGAGATCACCAGCCCCAGGATCAGCAGGTGCAGCAGGCCGACGTTCTGGTGCACCACCACGCCGTCGAGGATGTTCTGGATGATCAGCGGCGGCACCACCCCGAGCATCTGGATCACGAAGGTGGCCAGGAACAGGTGCGCGAGGATGCGCTTGTACGGCGACAGATAGCCGATGAAGCGCAGCCACGGCGAGCGCGCCACGGCCAGCTCGGTCATGGACTCGCCGGCCGTGAACAGCAGGCAGGTGCCGCTCCAGCCGCGCTCGAATTCCTCCGTGCTCATCTTGCGGAAGCCGATGGCGGGGTCGGCCACCCAGACATGGCGCGCCGAGATGCCGTACACCACCACGTAGTGATAGCCCTCCCAGTGCACGATGAAGGGCAGCTCAAAGCCCTGCAGCGCGTCGCGCGTGCATTGCACGCCGCGCGTGGTGAAGCCGAGCGACTCACCCGCGCGCGCCAGGCTGTCCAGCGTGGCGCCGGAGGTGGTCACGTTGGCCAGCTCGCGCAGCTTGCCCAGCGTCATCGGAATGCCGTGGTGCCGGCAGATCATCGCCAGGCAGGCAGCGCCGCAATCCATCTCCTCCGCCTGCTCCACCAGCGCGAAGCGGCGGATCACGCGCTCGCCGAACTCCGGTTTGGAATGGAGATCGAGCAGCACCGGCCGCTTGCGCCGCTCGGCCAGCTTCTTCTGGCGGTGCAGCTCGCGGTCCACGGCGCGGATGCGTTCCTCCAGCACCTCGCGCAGCCGCACGTTGCGCTCCAGGATCAGCTGGACCGTCTTCTCGGGAATCACCAGCAGCCGCGTATCGGTTTCGGCGATGGCCGAGGCGATCTGCTCCTGCCGCATCACACAGGCCCGTTCGCCGAAGATCTCGCCCTGGCCGAGCGTGGCGAGCGGGAAGGTGTCGCCGTCCTCCTCGCGCACGATCCGCACCGTGCCCTGCCGCACCACGTAGAGGCGGCGGTCGTCGCGGCCGTCCTGCTGGAGGATGGGCTTGCCGGCCGCCACACGCTTCACGCCCACGCTGCGCACGGCGTCTTCGAGTTCGCTCTTGTCCAGCTTGCCGCGCAGGTCGAACAGCCGCGCGACGAAGCCGCCAGCCGAGCTGATCGCCACGTAGCTGGTGATGAAGGCCAGCGCGGCCGGGTTGCCGCCCACCACCGGCTCCGACACGCTGCGCGGAATCGTGATCAGCTCGGTCTTGCCCGACGCCCGCACGGAGGACTCGTGCCGGTACTCGCGCAGCAAGGCGATATCGGCAAAGACCTCGCCGGCCTTGCGCACGCCCATGCTGATTTCCTTGCCGTGCTCCTCGTTGAACACGCGCACCGAGCCGGCCCGGACGATGAAAATGCCCTCGGCCGGGTCGCCGGCATTGCAGACCGTGTCGCCGAAGCCGAAGGTCAGCGTGCGCGCGCTGGCGGCCAGCCGTTCGAGTTCCTCGCGCGAGAGCGGCGAGAGGATCTCCACCGTGGCGAGGAAATCGGCTAGCGTCGGAGCGGCCGGCGTGGGGGCGGCCCCTGGCGGGGGCGCCTCGGCGGCGGCATCGCTAGCGGGCTTGGATGACATGTTCCTGAGCCCTGGCCATCAGCCATTCCTCGCGCAGCAGCCGGCGCACCTCCACGGCCACGTCGGCGTCGAGCCGCGCCGGATGCTTGGCCCGCACCAGGAACACCTCGAAGAACGAGCGGTCCGCCGCCGGGAACGGCCCCAGCAGGGCGCCCGGCTCGGCATTGAAGACCTTGGCCTCGATGTCGCTCTTGAGCGAGCCGCGCAGCACCTTGCCGATGTCGCCGCCCTGCTCGCGCGTGTCGGCTATCGAGTGCTCGCGCGCCATCTCGGCGAAGCTGTCCGGGTCGTCCTGGAGGTAGGAGACCAGCTCGCGCGCCTTGCCCTCGGTATCCACGACGATATGGCTCACCTCGATGCTGTCGAACTTCGGTGAGTTGAGCTGGAAGTAGGTCTCCATGGCTGCGTCATTGCAGACCTCGGCCAGCATCTTCTCCTGGTAGAGGCTGTCGGTGATGAACGCCTCGAACTCGTCCAGGGTGATGCCAAGCGCGTCGAGATAATGGTTCATGTCCGCCGCGCGATGCAGCCCCTGCACGCGGCGGAACTGGTCGGCGCGCTCCTGGATCTCCGCCGGCGCCAGCTTGATGCCGTGCCGCCGCGCCGCGTGGGCGGTCAGCTTGTCGCGCACGAGCTGCTCCACCAGCCCCTCGAACTGGCCGGTGAGCTTGAGTACCCTCACGAATTCGTCGACGCCGATCACTTCCTCGTCGATCCGCACGATGGCTGTCATCGCCCTCTCCTTTTTTATTGCTGGAATCTGTTCAGCCCGCCACCTGCCGGAACGGGTCAAGCCCGAGGTCGATCAGGCGGCGCTCACGCACCACGATCTCCGCCGTGGCGGTCATGCCGTAACGCAGCGGGTAGCGGTTGCTGGCCACGGCGTAGTAGTCCTGCGCCAGCCGCACGCGCCCCTCGTACACGGGCTGCTTGTCCGGCCCCGACGGCTTGGTGGCCGGCGAGATGTACTCCAGCGTGCCCGCGATCAGCCCGTAGCGCTGGTACGGAAACGCGTTGAACTTGAGCTTCACCGGCAGGCCCTCGCGCAGGAAGGCGCGGTCGCGCTCGGCAATCTCGATGCGCAGCATCGGCCGGGCATCCTTTGGGGCGATGCCCCCGAGCGGCGCGTTGGCCTGCACCTTGTCGCCGCGCTGCGTGGAGGTGACGTCGGTAATCACGCCCGACACCGGCGCCACGATCAGCAGGAAGTTGTCCTTGTCGATGTTCTCGAACTTGATGCGCGCGGCGGCCTCCGCCACCAGCCGGGCGGTCTGCACCTGCAGGCGCAGCTTGTCCTCGGTGTTGCTGATCTCGCGCATCGCGGCGTCGTACTGGATGCGCAGGTTGGCCAGCTCCTGGCCGCTGCCTTCCAGCTGGGCGCTGGCCTGCGTGTACTGCTGCGAGAGCCGCGCGTCCAGCTCGGTCAGCCGCGACTGCGCCACGCGCAGGTTGTTCTCGGCGTCCTGGGTAATGGCGCGCTTGCCTTCCACCTGCGACTGCGACACCCCGCCGCCAGCCGGCAGCGCGAACAGCCGCGCGTAGCGGTCCTGCTCCTGCCGGGCGAAGTCGCGCGCGCGGCGGGCGTTCTCGAGGTTGCTGCGCGCCTCCTGCAACTGCGCGCGCTGCTGCTCGGCCAGCCGCGTGGTGCCCTCGGCCATGCGGTTCTCGTGCTGGCGCGTGGCCAGTTCGATCTGCTGCTTGAGCGCCTGCGCGCGGCGCTCCATCAGCACCTTGCGCTCGGGAAACTGCTTCCACTCGCGCTCCGAGTCCTCCAGCTTCAGCTGCGCCTCCAGCGCGCTGGCCGCCGCCTCGATCGCGCCGCGCGCGTTGAGCCGCGCCAGCACGTCATCCTTCGACACCGGCTGGCCCTCGGCCACGTAGAGGTCGGCCAGCTCGCCATCGACGGGCGCATAGAAGCGGCGCACCTCCGACTCCGGCGCCAGCGTGCCGTGCGCCGTCACGATGACATCGGCATGCCCGAAGAACGACCAGATCAGCGCGCAGATCACCAGCGCGCCGGTGATGACCACGGTCAGCATCGACAGCCGCCACGGCTCGGAACTCAGGATGGCGATGCCTTCGGCGCTGTGGTCTTCGAGCGCCTCGTTGAGCGGGCGCAGCTTGCTGTCGCGGGGATCCTCGCTCATCGCGCGCCTCCGGATGCGGTAGTGCTGGCAGGGGTGGCGGCAGGGGTGGAAGGGGTGGCGCCCTCGGGTGCGGCGTCGGGTGCGGCGCCCTTGCTGCCCTCGCCCACCAGTTCGAGCTTGGCGCGCAGCACGGCCGGGTCCAGCACCATGCGCAGGTCGTTGAGCGAGCGCCGCTGGAGGTCTACCTCGGCCTGGATCTCGTCGCGCACCTTGGTCCACTCCGCCATGTCGCCAGCCTTGAGCTGGCTGTAGATGCGCAAGCCCTGGCGGGCGTCGCCCTGCGCTTCGGCCAGCAGGCGGGCCTGCGCGCGGAACTTCGGCGAGATACCGGCCTCCAGCCGCTGCTCGCCCGCAATCAGCCCGTTGTTGCGGTACTGGCGCCACTGCGTGGCGGCGCGGTTGAGCAGCTGGTTGGCGCGGCGCAGCGCCGCCTCGCGAATCGTGTTGACATCGGCGTCGATGGCCTTCACGTAATACGCGTCGGCGTCCGGATCGAGTCCGGCATAGAAGGCAAGCAAGGCGTCCTCGTAGCCGCTGTTGCCCGCCCTGCCCTCCTTCACCTTGGCGAACTGCGCCGCCACCTGCTGCTTGTGCGCCACGTCCTTGGCCACATCGGCCGCCCACGGGCCGCTGGTGATCTGGCGCAGCGCGTCGATGGCCGCCGTGCTGTCGCCTCGCCGCCAGGCATCGTCGGCCAGCGCGTACTGGCGCTGCACGTCGGCCGGTGGCAGCTTTGCCGCCAGCAGCGCCTCGTACTGCGCCTTGAACGGCGGCGTGGCGAAGCTGACCTGGCGCATCTGGGCGACGAGCGGCCCGGTGGCGCGCTGGCGCAGCGACTCGATCAGCGCGGTGTACTGCTTGAGGTCGCTCTCCACGCGGTCCAGCCCGGCCAGGCGCGGGTACTTGTCCTTGTAGTCGGCCAGCATCGCCTGCAGCGCCTCGGGCTGCTCGCGGGCGAGCTCGGTGGCGATGGCAGCATTGAAGCGGTCGATCGCGGCGAGGTACACCGAATCCTCGTTCTGGAGCCTGCGCAGGTTGCTCAGACCCTCCGCATAGGCGTCGCGGAACACCGGCACCTGGTTGGCGATGCGGCCGAGCGCGCGCTGGTGCGCCACCGTGTCCGTGCCCCAGCGGGCCACCAGGGCGCGGATGCGCGCTTCGTCGGCATACATGCGGATCGGCGCATCCGGGTCACCGCGCGCCGCCATCAGCCGCGCCACGCTGCCGACCCACTCCAGTTCATCGATCAGCGCGCGGCCATCGGGGTTATGGCGGCTGTGGGTGCGCATCTCGGCCAGCACGGCGTCGGCGCCGCTGAAATCCTTCGCGCGCACCCGCGCGGTCCACGGCGGCACCCAGGCCCGCATCAGCGCCTCGGTGCCGGTCGCCTGATACTGGGTGTTGTCGGGATGCCGCGTCAGATAGTCGTCCGCCAGCGCGGCGGCGCGCGCGTAGTCGCCCTTGTCCATCAGCGCGGTCAGCGAGCGGTCCGGCGCACCGCGCCAGTACAGGTAGCCGCCGCCGATGGCCGCCAGCAGCAGTGCCACGGCGCCCCAGCGTGCCACGCGCGCCTGCTTGCGCCGGTCATCGATGCCGAAGGTGCGCGCCGCCTCGGCGAGCAGCATGGCCACCTTGCCGCGCGGCGCCGGCTTGTGGGCCGGGGCGTGGCCGCCGTCCGGCATCGGCTCGGGGTTCACCTCGTCCTCCTGTGCGGCGGCATAGTCCACGCAGAAGATGTCGAGGAAGGAATCGGCGGCGCCGACGAAGGTGGTCTTGTCAGGGTCGGCGCCCAGCGAATCGGGGGCGGCAGGCGCGGACGCTGCCTCTGGCGCAGACGCAGGCGGCGGTGCCTCGTACAGCACGGAGCGCGTGGCGGTGGCGTCGGCATCGTCTTCACGCTCGATATCTACGCGGTAGACGAAATGGCTGCCGCCGAACGCAATCACATCGCCGGGCTCCAGGCGCACGGCCTGGTCCTCGAGCCGCACCCCGTTGACGAAGGTGCCGTTGGTGCTGCCCAGGTCCTCCAGCCACGGCGACCCCGCCTTCAGGAACAGGTGCGCATGGCGGCGCGAAAGGTAGTTGACCTGATGCGGATAGTCGTCGCGATAGCGCGCGAAGGTGTCATCGGCCTTGCTGACCAGGAACGGGAAGCCCGACACGACCACCGGCTGCAAGCCGATTTCCGGGCGGATCGGCGCGAGCGTGACGGCCAGACGTGGCGGCTCCGGCGCCGGGGGCCGCGGATAGACGCGCACGCGGTACGACAGCGCCGCGCCAAAGCTCACCTCGTCGCCATCGCGCAGCAGCGCCGGCTGCTTGGCCACGGCATCGCCATTCACGCGCGTGCCGTTCTTGCTGCCGAGGTCCGCCACGTAGACGGCGCCGTCCTCGGCGAAAATACGCGCGTGGCGGCGCGAAAGTACCGAGACCGTCTCCGCCGGATAGGCGACGAACGGCGCCTCGCCACGGCCGATGGCGAACAAATCCTCCCCGATCCGGATCTCGCCGAGTTCGGGCCGGGACACGGGCATCAGCAGGACGTCGAACGCCTGCCCCGTTCTCACCGGCATTTCCATGATCAGGGCATCGTCGCGCGTCATGTTTCAACGGAACCAACAGTCGGGCCGGTGGCGCTGTGCCGCCCATGGCCGGTTTTCCTGGCCTTGGGGGTACGGGAGGTCACGCGTATGAACATAGTAGGCCACGCTTTTCGGGAGTCAATCCGCTGCGGTGCAGCGTTGCGCGAAGGCACGCGGCAGGCGGGTTTCAAGGTTGAAACGCTTTGTGCGCGCGTGCGGCTAAGGCGCTACGTTCGCTGTCGTATTCACGCCGTTGGCTGGCGCGGCATTGCTGACGGTGGTGCTCGGCCAGCCGCCACCGAGCGCCTTGTACAGCGTGACGGTATCGGCCAGGATTTGTTGGTGGGCCGCCAACAACGCCAGCTGGGCCTGGAGCAGCGAACGCTCGGTCTCGAAGACCTCCAGCTGTGACGCAATGCCTTCCTTGGCCTGCGCCTCGATCTGGGTGGAGACCACGCGCAACTGATCCACCTGCTGCTGGAGTTCAATGCGCTGCCGCTTGTGGGCATCCACATTGACCAGCGCACTCTCCACTTCCTCGAACGCCGTCATCACCGTGCGGCCGTACTCGTTCTCCACCACGCCGATATTGGCCTCGGTGGTCTTCACGCGGGCGCGCACATTGGGGTCGAGCATCGGCAGGTTGATGCTCGGCATGAAGCCGAAGGTAAAGGACTTGAGCAGGTCGGACAGCGCGAAGCTGGCCGTGCCGCCGCGCGCCGTGAGGCTGATACTGGGCAGCTGGGCGAGCCGGGCCTGGCCGACGACGTTGTACGCGGACAGCACGCGGTACTCGGCGGCCACGATGTCCGGGCGGCGCGCCAGCAACTGCGACGGCAGCCCGGCCGGCACCACCGGCAGCTTGACCCGGTCCTGCAGCCGCCCCGCCGGCACCTTGAACTCGCCAGCCGGCACGCCGACCAGCGTGCCCAGTGCGTTCTCGGCCACGTCGCGCGAGCGGCGCAGCTCGATCAGGTCCTTGGTAAGCCGGTTGATTTCCGCCTGCTGCTGCATCACGCGGATCTGCGGCAGCAGCCCGTTGGCGAACATCGCCTTGTAGGTGGTCAGGATGTCGTTGTTGCGGGACACGGTGACCCGCTGCTGGGCGATCTGCTCGTCGAGCTGGAGCAGCGTGAAGTACGTGATCGACACATCGGACACCAGCGCCAGGTAGCCCGCGCGCCAGTCCGCCTCGGAGGCGCGGTACTCGGCGGTCTGGGCCTGCACGCCCTTTTCCACCTTGCCCCAGATATCGATATCCCAGTTGACGGTGGCGCCCAGGTTGAAGGTGCGCGTCATCGCCTGGCCGGTGGTCTTGTCGAAACTCGCGCCGGCGCCGATGTCGAACACGGGCAGCGCGCCGGCACGTGCCTCGCCAATCTGCGCGCTCGCCACGCGGATGCGGGCGGCCAGCACGCGGATGTCGTAGTTGCCGGCCAGCGCCTTGGCCACCAGTTCATCGAGATAGGGGTCGCCGAAGCCTTGCCACCAGTTCGGCACGATGGTCTCGGCCGGCGATACGGAGATCGACTCCGTGCGCGACCAGTCCGCCTTGGCCGGCGTTTCCGGGCGCTTGTACTCTGGGGGGCGAAAATCGGCGCAACCGGCCATCAGCAGCGCGCAAAGCGCAGCGGCAACAGGTCTGGCCAGTGCGGGGGCCGGGGCGAAAGCGAACACGATGACATCCTGCATGGAACGCCCTCGGACGCGTGCTGCCTGCCGTGGCGCTCGACTGTATTGTGGTGCGAAGCGGAGCCAGCTCCAACCTCGACATGCGTGCGGGGCGAAAAAAAGGCGCCGGGACGGAGGGGTCCCCGGCGCAATGCTCCCCGTGCGGCTTGGGGCACCGTCGTTCGCGGTGCCCTGCCGATCTGAACCGGCGATGGATCAGTACACGTTGTTGGTGGCGGTTTGCGACGTCGTGACCGTGTTCTTCATGTGTTCCTGGAAGGCCGAGCCGTTGCCGAACAGGCTGTTGACTTCCTGCATCTGCTGGTTGCTCTGGTTGATCGTCGTGGTCTTGTCGAAGTCGATCTTCACCGGGTGATAGATCGAGGTGTACGGGGCGAAGAGGCCCAGGCCACCGGATACGGCGCTCATCTTCTTGGCGTCGAGGGTTTCGGTCGAGGACAGGTCTTGGATGGTCAGCGTGGTCATTTCAGTTCTCCTAGAGAGGAAGGGGTAAGGCTTGGTTGGGTTGAGCATCGGGTTGGTGTCGCGCTCGGTTGTCATATCGCAGCAAGCGTGCCAGCCCGTGCCAGAAGGCTGAAAAAAACCCGCCAGGGCTGGCGGGTCAAGGGTTGGCAGAGTGTCGCGTCACATGGCATCGGGCTTGGCCTAGTCCCGGCCTGTTGGTGGCGACACAACGGCTGCGGGCAAACTGTCTGGCCGCCGCCAACATCGCCGATAAAAAAAGGCGCGCATCGCTGCGCGCCTCGTGGAGCAGGCGTTCCGCCCGCCTACTTCACATAGATCGTGATCTTCTTCGAGTACACCGGCGGATTGGTCGGGATGTGCTTCTCGTCGCCCATCAGCAACTGGAGCGTGTGCTTGCCCGGCGCCAGTTCCACCGTGGTCTCGGTCTCGCCCGCGCCGAAGTGCAGGTGGTTGCGGTCGTTCGGAATCTCCTTGTCCATCGGCGGCAGGTCCACATCGATCAGCAGATGATGGTGGCCGGTGTTCGGGAACCTGACGTCCTTGGGCGCCACGCCCATGTTGCGCAGCCCGAACCAGACCTTGACCGGCTTGCCGGCCGGCAGGGTCTGGTTGTTGTTCGGATAGCCGATATAGAGATAGGCGTTCTTCGGCGCCGGCGTGGGGCCGCTGGCCGGGGTGGCCGATGGTGCCGATGGTGCCGATGCCGCGCCATGCGCGGCATGCCCGGCGGAGGCGGCGGGCGCCGAAGCGTCGGCGGCCATGGCGCTGCCTGCCCACAGACAGCCGGCGGCAAGAACGATCACTGCGGCGACTGGCTTCGTCATGGCTTCCCTCCCCTGCGCGGCGATCATCGGCGAATGTGCGCTACCGCACGGTGATCGTGATCTTCTTCGAGTAAATCGGCGGATCGAACGGCACGTGCTTGCTGTCGCCCAGCAGCAGCTGCAGCGTGTGCTTGCCCGGCGGCAGTTCGATGCGCGCGTCGGTCTCGCCCGCGCCAAAATGCAGGTGGTTGCGGTCGTTGGGAATTTCCTTGTCCATCGGCGGCAGCTCGGCGTCGATCAGCAGATGATGATGGCCGCAGTTGGGGCGCTCGACGCCCTTCGGGCAGACCCCCATGCCCTTCAGGCCCATGCGGACCCAGAGCTTGCCGCCTTCGATGACAGCGCCGTCGCCGGGCCAGATGATGTACGTCTCGGCGTTCTTCGGGGCGGGGGTCAGCGGCGTGGCGAGGGTGGCGTAGGCGGCCAGTCCCGTGGCAAGCACGGCGGCCGCGAACACGCGGAGCGGGGATCGACTGGACATACGCGGCTCCTCCCGGAGATCTGTCCGCTTCACACGGTGCCCTCACGGGGACACCGGCGAGGCGAGCGGGCAGCGGATCTTGATTGGTGTTGTGGCGGCATGCGCTCGGCGATGTGTCCTCAAGCGTAGGTCGGAAGATCGGAAAAAGCGAACGGAAGCGAACCGGGCGGCCCGGCACGGCGACCTTTCGCGCCACACCTGCTGTGCTATCTTGAAACGAGCCGGAATTGCGTCACGGCAACTTCACACCGCGCGCTGCGCAGCACCCACGGGGCCTGAATATGTGGCGGAAAACTCTTGTCGTGTCATGGATTGGCAGTGTGTTGCTCGGTGGCGGCGCGTCCTGCGCCGCCCTCGGCGTGGCGGGTGCGATGTTCGCCACGTCGGCCAGCGCCGGCATCCTGCCGAAGAACAGTGACGAGCAGTACGAACTGTCGTTCTGGGACTCCATCAAGAACAGCAACTACGCCAGCGACTACGAGGCGTACCTGAAGCAATACCCGAACGGGCGATTCGCGGCGCTCGCCAAGTCACGCATCGAGCGCATCAAGGCCACGTCTCCGACCCAGCCGGCCAAGCCCGAGCCGAAGGTGGAAGCCAAGCCGGCGCCTACCCCAGCCCCGACGCCCGCCCCTCCGCCTGCTGCCCGCACCCCAGCTACGCCCGCCACGCCCGCCACGCCACCCACCGCCAACCAGCCGCGCTCGCGCAGCGGCGGCCCCATCGCGCAGGGCACCGTGACCTATGCGAACGAAGGCAAGGAAGGCGCCCCCGCCCCAGCCTCTGCGCCGGCCAGGCCGGCCGAAGCCAAGGGCGGCGAGATCCGCGACTGCCCGGCCTGCCCGGTACTCGTCAGCGTGAGCCCGGGCGGCTTCACCATGGGCAGCAGCACCAGCGACCCCGCCGAACGCCCGCCGCACCGCGTGACCATCAGCCAGCCGTTCGCCATCGGCAAGTTCGAGGTGACCGTCGAGCAATGGAATGCCTGCGCCGATGCCAACGCCTGCCCGCGCATTGCCACCAATCCTGCCGAGGCCAAGGCTGCCCCGGTACGCGACGTGAGTTGGGATGACACCCAGCAATACCTTGCCTGGCTCACCAAGACCACCGGCAAGACCTACCGGCTGCCCTCCGAGGCCGAATGGGAGTACGCGGCGCGCGGCGGCACCAGCTCCGCCTACTGGTGGGGCGACCAGATGCGCAAGGGCAACGCCAACTGCAAGGACTGCGGCGAGCCGTGGAGCGATGCTGCGCCGGCCAACGTGGGCTCGTTCGCGGCCAATCCGTACGGCCTGCACGACATGAATGGCAGCGTCTGGGAATGGGTGGCCGACTGCTGGCACAGCTCGTACAAAAACGCGCCGGTCGATGGCCGCAACTGGGACGAAGCAGCCTGCACCGCGCGCGTGATCCGCGGCGGCTCCTGGCGGGAGGGGGCGCCCTACATGGTGTCTTCCACGCGCTTCAAGTACAGCACCAGCGTGCGCCAGTCGCAGAATGGCTTCCGCGTGGCGCGCGACATGAAGTAGCGGACTAGCGAAGACTAGCTTGAACTAGCGGGGACTGGTCGAGATCTGCACGAGGTCCGCGCTGATGCGGTCCCGGCCGTACTTGCCGGCCATCTGCGCGAGGGGCTTGTCCAGCGCGCGCAGGTATTCCTGCCGGGTCTCGAACTCGGGCCGGCGCGACTCGAACAGCGGCGCCGGGGTAGTCAGCAGCACCACCAGTTCGGTGCCGAACGGCCGCGAGACCACCCAGTCCCCCGCCTCCCCGATCGTGGCGCTATAGCTGGCCGGCGCCTGATGGCCCGGAATGCGCTTGCTGGGCACCAGGTGGGCCACCTTGCCGTCGACGACGAAGTAATCGACGTAGACATAGGTCTCCTGCCCCGGCGTGGTCAGGTCCATGATCAGCGGCGTGCCCTCGGTCAGCTTGGCGCTGCCCCGGGTGCGCACCACGGCACCGCCGGGCTTGTGCCCGGACCAGTACGGCGCCACCAGGCGCACCACATCGCACTTGTCGGCGGCAAGCGGCTGGGCATCGAATTTCAGCGACTTCACGCCGGGGATGGCGTTCAACTGGTCGCGCAGCTTGCGCGTGGTGGTCTCAGCGACGTAGCCCTCCACGTGCAGCGTGCCGCCATCGACGGCAGCCGTGAGCAGCGAGCACGGCGCGGCGGCCAGCACGGGCGTGACGGCCTGCAGCGTGAGCCTGGGGGCGGGGGCTTTCGGGGCTTTCGGCGCCTCGGCAGCTTTCGGCGGCTCGGCAGCTTTCGGCGGCTCGGCGGCCGGGGCTGGCGTCTCGGCAGCAGGCGGCTCGGTGGTGCCGGCCCGGGGGGTGGTTTCCGTCGATGCCTTCGGCGGGGCGCCCATGCGCCACACGTAGTAGCCCAGTCCCGCCACCAGCGCGGCGCCCGCCAGCACGCCGCCAATCGCCATCGGCACGCTCGACGTTGCGCGCGCCGGCTCGGCACCCAGCCCTTCCAGGAAGCGCTTCACGGTGGGCGTGCGCGTGGCACGGTCCAGCGAGAGCGCCTGGCGCAGCGTCTTCCACTGGTTGCGGCCCAGCCCTTTCGGCTGGGTCGGCTTCATATGCGAGGCGCGCGCCTGGTTGGCCGACATCCGCTCATACGGATGCTTGCCCGTCAGCAGCTCATACGTCACGCAGGCCAGCGCGTAGATATCGTCACGCGGATCGGGCTCGCGGTGCTCGAACATCTCCGGGCTGGCGTAGGCCGGCGTCATGCCGCCCAGCGAGCCGGGATCGAACACGGTCTGGTCCGCGTCGTCGGTTGGCTGCTGGAAGCCGCGGGCGATGCCGAAGTCGATCACCTTGACCTCGCCGCGATCGGTCAGGAACACATTGGCCGGCTTGAAATCGCAATGCACGAAGCCGCGCTCGTGCGCATAGGCCAGTGCCCGGCCCATGCCGACGATGATCGGCAGCGCCTTGGCATACGGCAGGCCCGCGAAGTCCGGCGCGCGCAGCACGCGGTTGAGGGACTTCCCGGACAGATATTCCATGGTCAGGAAGACCGTCGGGCCGTCCCGGTCGAAGTCGTAGACGGTGACGATATTCCGGTGCGCCAGCGTCTGCGCCTTGCGCGCCTCACGCTGCAATGCCATCAGGGACTTGGGATGCCCGCTGAACTGGAGGTTCAGCACCTTGATGGCGATATAGGGCTTGCGGTCGGAGGCTTCGAGCTTGCGCAGGTCGAGCGCCTTGTAGACCGTGCCCATGCCGCCGATGCCCAGGCACTCCTCGAGCACGAAGCGGGCGTTGAGGGTATCGCCCACGCCCTTGCTGGCCCCGGCGGTGACATAGCCGCCGGTGTTGCCCGTGCTGCCGGTGTTGCCGCTCTGGCCGCTCTGGCCGCCGGAGGGGTGCGAGGAGGCGGACGGCGACGTGGCTGAAGAGAATGACGATGGCGGCGCGCTGCGGTCCGGCGGCTCGGGCGCCATGCGGGTTTCCTCGCCCAGCGGCTCGCGCATGGCGTCCCCGATGATCGGGTCGAACTGCGTGGCCACGCGCGACTCGATGCGGCGCATCACCTCGGCATAGACGCCAGGCGGCAGCGGCGCGCGCGTGTGTTCTTCACTGAGCACGCGCGCGAGCTGGGTCGGCTGGGTCTGGTCGTCCTGGAGGGCCAGGTCGACCGACGCAAGGAACTCGTCACGCGAGAGGCCACCGCGCTGGAAGTTGCGTATCAGGTCGGTCAGGCTAGACATCAGATGCGATCCCGACGAGTGGTTGCGGACCGGCGATGCCGCTACGTCACGAACCATCGCCCACGATGGATACTAGTGCGCACTCTGTCCAATCGCAAACCCGGTACTGCCCGGGTCGTTGGCCCCGCCCCGACAGGCGCGGCCGATCTGTTGGCGGCAATCCACCACTCTCCTCCCCCTGCGGCACCGCGCGCTCGCGCCGTGCCAGCCCCGACCTCCCCGCAACGCCTTGCCCCACGCGGCTTTTCAGGTTTTTTCGATGTGCCGGGTCTGCGCTGGCACGCTTGCTGCGATATGACAACCGAGCGCGACACCAACCCGATGCTCAACCACCACCAAGCTTCACCCTTCCTCTCTAGGAGAACTGAAATGACCACGCTGACCATCCAAGACCTGTCCTCGACCGCAACCCTCGACGCCAAGAAGATGAGCGCCGTATCCGGCGGCCTCGGCCTCTTCGCCCCGTACACCTCGGTCTACAGCCCGTTCAAGCTGTCCATCGACAAGCACACCGAGATCAACCAGCAGAACCAGCAGATGCAAAGCGTGACGAGCGCGTTCGGCAACGGCTCGGCCTTCCAGGAACACATGAAGAACACCGTGACGACCTCGCAGACGGCCAGCAACAACGTGTACGGCGCGGTCTGAGCCCAACGGTTCCGGATCAAGGAGTCCATCATGTCTTCGATCATCGTGCGCGACCTTGCCGCCAGCAAGGAACTCGACCGCAAGTCACTGTGCGCCATCCGTGGCGGCAATAGCTGGCTCGCCAAGGCCGGCAACATGGGCCCGCTGGCCAACGTCAACATCAACATCAACCAAAGCGTGCAGCAGCTGCAGCAGGTGAACGTGGCTGCGTTCAACAACAACACGCTGGTCGGCGTGGACCTGGGCAACATCAAGCTCGGCGTCAACCCGTCGCAGTGGGGCGGCAACTGGGCGGCGGCCTGACCGGCCACCCTCCGGTGGCGGTGCCGCCACGGCGGCACCGCTGGCCTATACTGAATCGGGCCCGCGCCTGCCCCGGCGCCGCCCGGCCGGCCCCAAACAGACCGGCCATGGCCAGGCCCAAATGCTGGAGAACGCCATGGCAGTGATCGTCATCAAGGATTTGACGGAGAACATGGACCTCGACCGCGAGGCCATGAGCGCCATCACGGGCGGTGCCCGCATTGGAGGCGGCCGCCACTGGCAGGCCCACCGCCGTGCGCAGGCGCGCCTGATCCAGTATCCGGAAGGCTTCCCGGGCAAGCCCGAGGCGTCCGGACAGCATGCAGGGCAGGAACGGGTGACCGGGAAGCTGCCGCGCAAATAGGCGCGATACGCCCCGGCAAACAAAGCAGTACCGTCGCAGCAAAGAAAAGCCCGCCAGACAACTGGCGGGCTTTGGTTGCGGACGGGCCCGGACCACCTGGGTCAACGTCGCCGGCGAATTCCGGTCATTCCTGTGCCAAGCATGTTTTCCCATGGTTCCGCCCATGACGCGGACGTCCATCCGGACCACCCGGATAGTCGAAGAAAACCTGGCAGTGGCATCAATGACCGCAATGCCGGGGGCGAGCGGCAAGCTAACCTTGCCGAAGGCGAATCATCGGGAACGATGGGTGTCCGCCCCATGCGGGCATGGATTGCTCGCGCTCTGAGTATAGGCACGACGCCCCCGCTTTCAAGCGGGAGCCATCGCAGGTGACGCCGGAGGATTGCCGCGCGATTGCCGCGATGGCGATGTGCGCGACACATCTCGTTACGTTTCGCACTGCAACAAAAATTTAATTGTTCTGCTATACTGCGCGCCGTGAGTTTCGCACTGTGAGTTTCGCAACACGCCCGGCAATCCGGCCATGGCGTACCCGCTGCCTCCCAAGCTCTGCACCCCGCCTCTGTCCTCCAAGATGTTCCGTGACAGGTGTTGGCCAGAACGCACCGCTCACCTGACGTCGCCTCGTCTCCGATCCTGATGAACAGCCTGTTTGCCTGCGCTGTTTGCCTGCCAGGGATTAGTAGCCGGTTTATTTAAAGCCAGCCGCCCGCCCTGCCTGCCGCCGTGTTGCCAGCTGAGTCTGTCGAACGGCCTACCGATTGGCGCCGAAGCCTTTTTTAAGACTTTGCACTGCGCCCACCCCTTTGCGCATGACCGCGGGGGTGCCATGCATATTTAATAAGCACGACATGACCCAGCACGATTTCCGTGCGGAGCAATCTTTTGCCTCCGCCACCGACGCATCCGCCACGCCCGCCGACATCAGCCCGCTCGACAAGCTCGACGCCATGCTGACCGCCGGTGACGCTCCGGAAGCGTCCGCAGCACCCGCCCAGGCAGCCCCGGCCATCGACATCGCCGACAATGGCTTTGCCAAGCTCGGCCTGGACGCCGCCATCCTGCGCGCCCTCTCCGAACTGAACTACCTCACGCCGACGCCGGTGCAGGCACAGGCCATTCCCCAGTTCCTGGCCGGCCGTGACCTGCTGGTCTCGAGCCAGACCGGCTCGGGCAAGACCGCCGCGTTCATGCTGCCCGCCATCCAGCGCATCAGCGAGAAGCCGGCCCCGACGAACCGTCCGCGCAGCGACGAACCCATCAAGCGCATGAAGGGCAAGCGCCCCCGTCCGTCGCCGGCCCAGCCGTCGCTGTTGGTGCTCACGCCGACGCGTGAACTGGCCCTGCAGGTGACCGAGGCTGCCGCCAAGTACGGCCGCCATCTGCGCCGCATCGTCTGCGCCAGCATCCTGGGCGGCATGCCCTACCCGAAGCAGCTGGCCATGCTGTCGAAGATGCCGGACATCCTCGTGGCCACGCCGGGCCGCCTGCTCGATCACATCGACGCCGGCCGTATCGACCTGTCCGCACTCGACATGCTCGTGTTCGACGAAGCCGACCGCATGCTGGACATGGGCTTTGCCGATGACATCGACGCCATCGTCGCGGCCACGCCGGCCACGCGCCAGACGCTGATGTTCTCGGCCACGCTCGACGCCCGCATCGCCCAACTGGCCTCGCGCCAGCTGCGCGACCCGCAGCGCATCGAGATCGCTGCCGTGCGCGCCGACCAGAGCAACATCGAGCAGCGCCTGCACTTCACCGACGACATGTCGCACAAGGAGCGCCTGCTGGATCACCTGCTGCGCGATACCTCGCTCAAGCAAGCCATCGTCTTCACGGCGACCAAGCGCGATGCCGACTCGCTGGCCGAACGTCTTTCGGATACCGGCTTCTCGGCTGGCGCGCTGCACGGCGACATGACCCAGGGTGCGCGTAACCGCACGCTGACCGCCCTGCGCCGCGGCAACATCCGCGTGCTGGTGGCGACCGACGTGGCCGCGCGCGGCATCGACGTACCCGACATCACCCACGTGGTGAACTTCGACCTGCCCAAGCAGGCGGAAGACTACGTGCACCGTATCGGCCGTACCGGCCGTGCGGGTCGCTCGGGTATCGCGATCAACCTCGTGAACCATGGCGACATGTTCCAGTGGAAGCGCATCGAGCGCTTCACCAACCACCGCATCGACGCATCGGTGATCGAAGGCCTCGAGCCGCGTCGCCAACCCAAGCCGCGTTCGAACTTCGGCGGCAAGCCGGGCGGCAGCGGCGGCGGCTACCGTGGTAACGGCGGCACCGGCGGCGGTTATCGCGGCGGCAACAGCGGTAGCGGCGGTGGCTACCGTGGCAATGGCGGCACCGGCGGCGAGCGCAGCTTCGGCGACCGCAAGTTCGGCGGCGGCGAGAGCCGTGGCTTTGGCGATCGCGGCGGCTTCGGCAACCGTGAAGGCTTTGGCAACCGCGAAGGCGCTGCCCCGCGCGACGGCAACCGTGGCTTCGGCGACCGTGGCCAGCCGCAACAGCGTCCGTTCGGCGGCGAGCAGCAACGCAGCTTCGGCGGCGAGCGCTCGTTCGGTGGCGAGCAACGCGGCTTCGGCAACCGTGAAGGCTTCGGTAACCGCGAAGGCGCTAACCGTGGCGGCTTCGGCGGCAACCGCGAAGGCGGCCAGCGCGACGGCAACCGCAGCTTCGGCGATCGTGGCGGCTTCGGCGGCCAGCGCAACGGCAACGGCAACAGCCGCTCGCGTTACGAGCGTTGATCGGGTGACCGGGTGACCGGTCGCTGTGATCCATGAAGAACGGCACCCCAGGGTGCCGTTTTTTATTGCCTGCGCGCGATGAAACCGACGTCGGGGCCTACACCGCGCAGGACCGGAAGCCTACGAAGGAGACATCGTCCTCGGGCAGCAGCGCCATGCGCGCCCGGGTATGGCGCTGGCGCGCCGGGCTCGCGAACGAGACGCCGCGCACGGCCTGGTGCGTGCCGAAGCGGCCCACCAGTTCCAGATCGGCCGGCTGCGCCACGAAGCCCGCGTAGGGCTCGTAGGGCGTGGCCGTCCACTCGCGCAGCGCCCCCCATTGCAGGCCGCGATTCTGCGTGGCCGCCAGCTCCCACTCCACTTCCTGCGGCAGACGCCGGCCGGCCCAGACGCACCACGCCTGCGCCTCGAACAGCGTGACGTGACGCACCGGTTCGTCGGGGTTGAGCGTGCGCTCCGCGCCGAAGCGCGACACCATCCACGCCCGCGTCACCGCGTGGCGCGACCAGTAACGCGGCGCCGAGCGTTCCTGCGTCATCAGCCACTGCCGCCCCGCCGCCGACCACCACGAAGGGTGCTCGTAGCCGTGGTCTTCGACAAACTCCAGGAATTGCGCATTGGTGACCAGCGCGGCGTCCATATCGAACGCAGGCACATAGGTCTGCTGGGCCGGCAGCTCGTCGGGCAGCGCGAGGCCGTCCGCGTCATGCCAGCCCTGCGTGAAGCGGCCGCCCGGGAAGTGCAATGTGCCGTTATGCGAGACCGAGATCGACGGGCCCACGGCAGCCGGCTCGGCCGGCGCCATGCCCAGCGCCTGGAGCAGCGCGGCGATGGTCTCGCCCTGGGCATCCTCATGGAACAGCGCCCGGCGAAACGGATAGAGCGTGGCATCTTCGTCGTCAGGCAGCAGGGCGATGCGGCGCAGCAGGCCGTCCAGCACCTGCGTGGCGTACTGCTTTACGCGCGCGACATCGGGCAGCACGATTTCCCAGCGCTCGTCCGGGCCAATGCGGTCAGGATCGAACCATTCGTCGGCCCCGTCGAGTAGCGACGGCTCGCTGGCCACCGGCAGCCGCACCCCACCCCGCTCAAGGTGGCGCACGCCACGCAGGCACCACCATTCGGCATGCCAGGCAATGTGACCGAGTGTCCACAACGGCGGATTGCAGTCGTATTGGCGCGTGACCATCCAACCCTTGCGGGTCTGGCCGAAGGCGGCCAACCACGCGAGTGTGCGGTTGCGCGACTCCACCAGCGCCTGCGCCAGCCCTTCGCGCGGCAGTCGGCGCGCATCAGCCCACGTCGCCTTGCCGCCAGTGAAGTGAAGATCGGGAAGCATGGAGAAGCCGCTCATCGACAGATCCGTGACAGAAGGTGAAAGGGATGCCGGGGCCACCGGCTGCGCGCATTATGACACTGGCGCGTCGATGGCCCCTCCCCGGGCATTCAATCCCCTGCTTGGTCTGCGGCTTCTTCGGCAACCGCCGCCGCAACGGTCAGCCGCGCGCGTGGAACACCGCGAACCAGCCGTTCGGATCGGTCCAGCAGACCGGATCGGTGAAGCCGGCCGACTCGAGCAGGATCGAGAAGTCCTCGGGGCGATACTTATAGGAGTCTTCCGTATGGATCTGCTCCCCGGCCGCGAAGCGCCGCTCGCCGTCGGCCCAGCGCACGGTCACGTCGCGCGTGGCTTGCAGATGCATCTGCACGCGCGAGGACCGGGCGTCGAAGCTGGCCGCATGGCGCCAGTCATCGAGCGCGAAGTCGCTGCCGACGATGCGGTTCAGGTTGCGCAGCACGTTGCGGTTGAACGCGGCGGTCACGCCCAGGGCATCGTCATAGGCCGACACCAGCGTCGCAGAATCCTTGAACAGATCCACGCCAATCAGCACGCCGTCGCCGTGCCCGGCCGCCGCACGCAGGCGCTGGAGCAGCGCGAGCGCCTCGATCGGGGCGAAGTTGCCGATGCTGGAGCCCGGGTAGAAGAACAGCCGCCGGCCGCGCCGGACGCCGCTGGGCAGGTCGAGCGGGCCGCAGAGGTCCGCGCCAAGGCCCAGCATCGGAATATGCGGATTCTGCTGTTGCAGGCCTGTCAGCGTGCCGCGCAGGAACTCCACGGAAATATCGAGCGCCACGTACTGCGACGGCTGGAGGCTGGGGAACAACCGCGCGGCCTTTTCGCAGTTGCCGGCGCCCAGGTCGATCAGCACGCAGCCGCTGCCGGCACGCGCCGCGATGGCCGGCGCCGCGCTGGCAAAGATCGATGCTTCCGTGCGCGTAGGGTAGTACTCGGGGAGGTCGGTAATCGCCTCGAACAACCGCGAACCGAGCACATCGTAGAAGAACTTCGGACTGATGCTGGCCGGATGCCGGGTCAGGCCAGCAACGATCTCGGCGCGCAGTGCGCCGCTGTCCTCGTGGTACTGCTGGACGAATTCGGGCTGGAGCGCCGGGGCATGGCAATGGCCATGGCCATTGCCATTGACGATGACCGGGGACGGCTCGGGAGCAAGTGTGGGGGCGTGGTGGTTGTGATTGGCTTTGGAGAGAGGTCGGGTTGGGTTCAGTGGTGTCGTAACAGCCGGCATGACGCTTCCTTGTTGTCGATAGGGCACTACGTGAATCCCTCAAAACCGCCATGGCTGGCGCCCGGCGACCGCCTTCGGAGTCCGCGCCTGTGCAGTCCGGCGCGCACCGGCCGAAGCCGATCCCAATAGGATAGGTGCATATCGATATGCGCGCAGGTTGCTTTGCATCGACTTACATCCGCTGACCCTGTCGAAATTCCACCCAAACGCCTCATGTTAGATACATTCAAATGGCATGTAGGCTGCGCAACATTTTTTCTCGCATTTCGCTTATAATCCCGCCCAGCGCGACCGCTGCGCAGAATCTGCGGACGCGCCCCTTCAAAGGGGAGTAGCTTGGGGGCCATTGCCCTTAGCACAATCGTCATTCCGAGACGCGACCCGTCTCCGGTTGTGCTGACCCTGGCGCGCATTCCGCGTCTGTGTGTCGAGCAAGACCTTTGCAACCTGGTTTCACGTTGCAAAGGCGTTTTCAACTCCCGTGCTCCGTGATCTCAGGTGAACAAAAACCCTTGCGGGCCAAATTGGCCTGCAGCTATTCGTTCGTACCCGAGGAGAGTTCATGGAGTGGTTTACCGATTTGTTCACGATGCAGTTCCTGACGGCGCTGCTGTCCATCGTCGTCATTGACCTGGTGCTGGCCGGGGACAATGCCATCGTGATCGCCCTGGCGGCGCGCAACCTGCCGCCGCATCTGCAGAAGAAGGCCATTGTCTGGGGTACCGTCGGCGCCGTGGTGGTCCGTTCGGCCATGACCATCGGCGTGGTCTGGCTGCTCAAGATCCCTGGCCTGATGCTGGTAGGTGGCCTGGCGCTGGTCTGGATTGCCTACAAGCTGCTGGCCGCCGAGGAAGATGGCGACGAGCACGGCGGCGGCGCGACCACGCTGATGGGTGCGATGAAGACCATCATCATCGCGGATGCGGTGATGGGCGTGGACAACGTGCTGGCCGTGGCCGGCGCCGCGCACGGCAGCTTCCTGCTGGTGGTGCTGGGCCTGCTGATCAGCATCCCGATCGTGGTCTGGGGCTCGACGCTGGTGCTGAAGCTGATGTCGCGCTTCCCGGTCATCATCTACGTGGGCGCCGGCGTGCTGGCCTTCACGGCCGTGCACATGATCGTCAAGGAGCCGCTGATCAAGACGTTCTTCGAGACGCATTCGGTCGTGCAGCTTGGCCTCTATGTGCTGATCATCGGCGGCGTGCTGGGCGCGGGCTACCTGACGCAGAAGCGTCGCGTGCGCACGACTCCGGCCGAAAGCCACTGACATCAGTCAGACCCCGGCCCGCGGCAGCCCCCTGCCGCGGCGCAGCAGAAGACCGCCTCCGGGCGGTCTTCTGCTTTTCGGATTACGGGTAAAATCCCCGCTTGGCGCCCCAAGGCGCCGACATCACTTTCTCCCCGCCCTCGCTTCCAAGCCGATGAAACAGTATCTCGACTTCATGCGCCATGTTTACGAGCATGGCACCGACAAGGCCGACCGCACCGGCACGGGCACCCGTTCGGTGTTCGGCTACCAGATGCGCTTCGACCTGAACGAGGGCTTCCCGGTGGTCACCACCAAGAAGCTGCACCTGAAGTCCATCATCCACGAACTGCTGTGGTTCCTCCAGGGCTCGACCAACATCGCCTACCTGAAGGAACACGGCGTGTCGATCTGGGACGAGTGGGCCGACCAGAATGGCGAACTCGGCCCGATCTACGGCTACCAGTGGCGCGCCTGGCCGACACCGGACGGCCGCCACGTGGACCAGATTGCCGACCTGATGCAGCAGATCCGCAACAACCCGGACTCGCGCCGCCTGATCGTCTCGGCCTGGAACGTGGGCGAAATCCCGCAGATGAAGCTGCCGCCCTGCCACGCGTTCTTCCAGTTCTACGTGGCCGATGGCAAGCTGTCCTGCCAGCTCTACCAGCGCAGCGCCGACATTTTCCTCGGCGTGCCGTTCAACATCGCCAGCTACGCGCTGCTGACGCACATGATCGCGCAGCAGGCCGGCCTGGGCGTGGGCGACTTCGTCTGGACCGGCGGCGACTGCCATATCTACAACAATCATTTCGAGCAGGTGGAGACCCAGCTCGCGCGCGCGCCGATGAAGCTGCCGACGCTCCAGATCCAGCGCAAGCCGGACAGCATTTTCGACTACAAGTACGAGGATTTCGCGCTGGTGGGTTACGAATCGCACCCTGCGATCAAGGCGCCGGTGGCCGTATGACGCTGCTGACCCTGATCGTCGCCCGGGCGCGCAACGGCACCATCGGCCGCGACAACACGCTGCCGTGGCGCCTGCCGGAAGACCTCCAGCATTTCAAGCGTACGACGATGGGCGCGCCGGTCATCATGGGCCGCAAGACGTGGGATTCCATCGGCAGGCCGCTGCCGGGGCGCCGCAACATCGTGGTGAGCCGCAACCGGGAGCTGAAACTGGAAGGTGCCGAGGTGGTGGCGTCGCTCGAGGACGCCCAGCGGCTCTGCGTGGGCGTGGAGCAGGTCTTCCTGATTGGCGGCGCGCAGCTCTACGCCGAGGCGCTGCCCAGCGCGGACCGGCTGATCGTCACCGAGATCGACGCCGACGTGCCGGGCGACGCCTTCTTCCCGGCCGTGGACCGCTCCCGCTGGATCGAACTGGCCCGCGAGACGCATCATTCCGAGACCAACCAGTTCGACTACGCGTTCGTGACGTACGAACGCCCGCCTTCCGGCGAAGAGTAAGCCGAAGCTGCATAAAAAAACGGCAGGGTTCAAACCCTGCCGTTTTTCATTGGGCGATCCAGCCCCGGCCCCGGCCCGTCAGTTCCCGGCGATCGTCATCTGTTCGATCAGGATCGAGCCGGTTTCCTTGGTGCCGCGCACCAGCGCATCCGAACCGATGGCCACGATCTGCTTGAACATCTCGACCATGCTGCCGGCAATCGTGATTTCTTCCACCGGATACTGGATGACGCCGTTTTCCACCCAGTAGCCCGACGCGCCGCGCGAGTAATCGCCCGTCACGTAGTTCACGCCCTGCCCCATCAGCTCCGTCACCAGCAGGCCGGTACCCATCTTCTTGAGCATGCCGGCGAAGTCGTCGCCCGGCTGGGTCTGGGTGCTGGTCAGCGTCAGGTTGTGCGAGCCGCCGGCGTTGCCGGTGGTCTTCATGCCCAGCTTGCGCGCCGAGTAGGTGGAGAGGAAATAGCCTTCCACCACGCCATCGCGCACCACGTCGCGCTCGCGCGTGCGCACGCCTTCCTCGTCGAACGGAGCGCTGCCCATCGCGCCCGGCACGTGCGGCCTTTCATGGATCTGGATGTCCGGGCCGAACACGGCCTTGCCGAGCGTGTCGTACAAAAACGTCGATTTACGATACAGCGCGCCACCGGACACGGCCTGGACGAACGCGCCGAGCAGGCCGGCGGCCAGCGGCGCCTCAAACAGCACCGGGCACTTGCGCGTGGTCAGCTTGCGGGCGTTCAGGCGGGCCAGCGCGCGCTCGGCGGCGTAGCGGCCGATGTCCTCGGGCGCGGCCAGCGTCAGCGGGGAGCGCTTGGACGAATACCAGTCGTCGCGCTGCATGCCGCCGCCCGAACCGGCGATCGGCGCGCACGAGATGAAATGGCGGGAATACGGGTAGCCGCCCGAGAAACCGCGCGAGGTGGCCAGCACGAATTGCGAATGCTGCGCCGAGACGCTCGCGCCATCGCTGTTGCGGATCTTCGGCGAGACCGCGAATGCGGCGGCCTCGGCACGGCGGGCGATGTCGATGGCGCCCTCGGCGTCCACCGTCCAGGGATGGAACAGGTCCAGGTCCTGCGGGTTCTTCTCGAGCAGGTCTTCCTCGGCCAGCCCGGCGCAGTCGTCCTCGGCGGTGAAGCGGGCGATGTTGTAGGCGGCCTCGGCCGTGGCGCGCAGCGCCGCCGGCGAGAAATCGGACGTGCTGGCATTGCCGCGCCGCTGGCCGATCATCACCGTCACGCCGACTACCTTGTCGCGGTTCTGCTCGATCGTCTCCACCTGGCCCTTGCGCACCGTCACCGACAGGCCGCTGCCCTCCGAGATCTCGGTGGCGGCGTCGGTCGCCCCAAGCTCGCGTGCCACGCGCAGCACATCGGCCGCCATGGCCTTGAGCTGGTCCTGGGAATAGGTGAAATGCGAGGTTTTGTCGGCAATCTGGTCCATGCGGTGGTCCATGTGGGCAAGCGTGATCAAAAGTCCAAACGGGAATCATAGCAAGATAAAATGCCGGCTATGACGCGAAATACCCGTAGCCCCTCCAATTCCCGTTTCCCCGGCGGCTTTGCCCCCGAGCCGGACGACGACCTGCCCAAGAGCAAGTCGCAGCGCAAGCGCGACATGACCGCGCTGCAAGACCTGGGCGTCGAGCTCGAAGCCCTGGCCAAGGACCGCCTGGCGCGCGTGCCGATGCCCGAGTCGCTGGCCGATGCCATCCACGCCGCGCGCAAGATCAACAGCCACGAAGGCAAGCGCCGCCAGATGCAGTTCGTCGGCAAGGTCATGCGCGGGCTGGACGACGACGAAGTCGACGCCATCCGCGCCGCGCTGGAAGGCTTCAAGGGCACCAGCAAGGCCGAGACGGCCCGGCTGCACCTGATCGAACGCTGGCGCGAGCTGCTGCTGGCCGACGACGCGATGCTGACCAAGTTCCTTGGCGAGCACCCCAGCGTGGACGTGCAGGCCGTGCGCAACATCATCCGCAATGCCCGCAAGGAACGCGAAATGGGCAAGCCGCCCAAGTACTTCCGCGAGCTGTTCCAGGCCGTCAAGACCGCGCTGGAAGACAAGGATGCCGCCACGGGCGCCGCAGCCGACGCCACCACCCCGCCCGCACAGGAGCCCGAGGCATGACCCCTCCCCTGACCACCCCCCTCGGTTCCCCCGTATTGCGCAAGCATCCGGACGAACTGATCGTCGGTTTCGTGTCGATTTCTGACCGGGCGTCGTCCGGCACCTACCAGGACGAGGGCATCCCCGCCCTGCGCGACTGGTTCGGCCGCACCCTGACGTCGCCGTGGCAAGGCGTGGAACGGCTGATTCCGGACGAGCAGGCGCTGATCTCGCGCACGCTGGTCGAACTGGTGGACGTGGCCGGCTGCGACCTCGTGCTGACCACGGGCGGCACGGGTCCGGCCCGGCGGGATGTGACGCCGGAGGCAACTTTGGCGGTCGGCACCAAGGAAATGCCGGGATTTGGGGAGCAGATGCGGCAGGTCAGCCTGCATTTCGTGCCGACGGCGATCCTGTCGCGCCAGGTGGCGGTGATCCGCGAGACGCCGAGCCGTGCCGCGCTGATCATCAACCTGCCCGGCCAGCCGCGCGCCATCCGCGAGACGCTGGAAGGTCTGCGCGATGCCGACGGCAAGTCGGTGGTCCAGGGCGTGTTCGCGGCGGTGCCGTACTGCATCGACCTGATCGGCGGCCCCTACGTGGAGACCGACGAAGCCGTGGTCAAGGCGTGGCGCCCGAAGCACGCCATCCGCGCGAAGTCCTGACTAGATATATAGAGAAAGGGCTACTTCAGGCCGAGGTAGAGCCCGATGGGCACGAACACCACGGCCGCGATGTTGCCCAGCAGCACGATGGAGGCCACCTGATCCGGCTCCTGCCGGAAATGGTCGGCCACCAGGAAATTGAGCACCGCCGGCGGCAGGGCCGCGAAGACGAACAGCAGCCCGCGCTGGAGATCCGTCAGCGGCACCCACAGCGCCAGCGGCAGCGCCACCGCAATGCCCACCAGCGGGCATACCGCCGCGCCGAGCAAGCCCATCCCCCAGTTCCGCAGGCTGACGTCCTTCATCCGCACGCCGAGCGCGAACAGCATCAGCGGTACCGTGGCATCGCCCAGCAGCTTGATCGATTCAAAAACCGGCTCCGGCAGCGTGAACCACGGCCGCGCCAGCGACAGCGCCACCCCGGCCACGGTCGCCAGCACCATCGGGTTACGGGCGATCTGCGTCAGCGAGGCATGCCGGTTGACGATCTTGAGCCCCAGCGTGAAGTGCATCAGGTTCGATGCCGCGAACAGCGCCACCGCCGGCGCCAGGCCGGCCGGGCCAAACGCGAACACCGACAGCGGCAGACCCATGTTGCCGCTATTGTTGAACATCATCGGCGGCACGAAGGTACGCGGATCGGCCTTGATCAGCCGGGCCACGATCCACGCCAGGATGCCGGAGCCGATCACCACCGCCACCGCGCAACCGAGCAGCGACAACTGGTCCGCCAGCACGAAATCCTTGCTGACGAAGGCCGAGACCACCAGCAGCGGCGCGATCACGTCGAGCGTGGCGCGGTTGATGCCGGTCATGTCGGGGTGGGCGCGCCGGCCGTAGAGCCATCCGACCAGGATGATCAGGATGACCGGCGTGATGATCGAAACGATACGGGTGAACATGGCGGAGGGGGCGGCGTGGCCGGGGGCCCCTCCCGCCAGGCGGAAGGACGGACCGGCCCGCTGGGTTCTTGTTTTGCCTTAGGCAGCCGGGGCGGCCGGGGCCGCCGTGGCAGCGGGCGTCGCCGGGGTGTCCGTGGGGGCCGGCGTGGACGCCTTGATAAAGTGCGTGCGGTAGTAGCGCAACTCCTCCACCGACTCGAGGATATCGGCCAGCGCCGTGTGCAGTTGGCGCTTGGCAAAACCCTTGTGGATGGCCGGCTCCCAGCGCTTGCAGAGCTCCTTCAGCGTGGAGACATCGAGGTTCCGGTAGTGGAAGAACGATTCCAGCTTCGGCATGTAGCGGGCCATGAAGCGACGATCCTGGCAGATCGAGTTGCCGCACATCGGCGACTTGCCGGCCGGCACCCAGCGCTTCAGGAAGGCCAACAGCTCGGCTTCCGCCTGGGCCTCGGTGAGCGTGGACGCCTTGACCTTGTCGATCAGGCCCGAGCGGCCGTGCGTGCCCTTGTTCCAGTTGTCCATGCCGTCGAGCACGGCGTCGGCCTGATGGATCACCAGCACCGGGCCTTCGGCCAGGATATTGAGTTCGGAGTCGGTCACCACCACGGCAACCTCGATAATCCGGTCGGAATCCGGCTGCAGGCCGGTCATTTCCATATCCAACCAGATGAGGTTGTTTTCACTTTTGACGGAGGTGGCGGCTGGGCTTGTCATCTGGGTACGGCTCGATATTGGGGACAGGAAGAAAACCGGCCGGACAGGCGCCCGGCGCGAACAATTTATAATTCTCGCATATCCGCCACAATTGCCCGGTTGCGCACCCTCGCCGCCGGTCGGCAGTCTCACCGAGCGACTTTCGCGAAACTACTATGGCCTTGCCGATGTTCACGTTGATTTTCCTGGCCGCGCTGGTCGTCATGGTGCTGACCAAGCTCTGGCTGGCCGCGCGCCAGGTGCGCCATGTGGGCCGCCATCGCGGCGCCGTGCCGGCCCGCTTCGCCGACACCATCACGCTCTCCGCCCACCAGAAGGCCGCCGACTACACCATCGCCCGCACGCGGCTGTCGATGCTTGAGGTGCTGGCCGGCGCCGCCGTGCTGATCGGCTTCACCATGCTGGGCGGGCTGCATGCGCTGAACCATTTCTGGCTCGGCGTGTTCGACGGCGGCGGCTACCTGTACGGCGTGGCGCTGATTGCCAGCGTCGCGCTGATCGGCGGCCTGGTGGACCTGCCGTTTTCGCTATATGGCCAGTTCGGCATCGAGCAGCGCTTCGGCTTCAACAAGATGACCGTCGGCCTGTGGCTGCTCGACCTCGCCAAGATGACGCTGGTTGCCTGCGTGCTGGGCCTGCCGCTGCTGCTGGCCGTGCTGTGGCTGATGGAGCGCGCCGGCACCTACTGGTGGGTCTGGACCTGGCTGCTGTGGATGGCCTTCAGCCTGCTGCTCCAGGTGATCGTGCCCACCTTCATCGCCCCGCTCTTCAACAAGTTCGAACCGCTGGCCGACGAGGGCCTGCGCCAGCGCATCGAGGCGCTGCTGCGCAAGTGCGGCTTTGCCAGCAAGGGCCTGTTCGTGATGGATGGCAGCAAGCGCAGCGCGCACGGCAACGCCTACTTCACCGGCTTCGGCGCGGCCAAGCGCATCGTCTTCTTCGACACGCTGCTCTCCCGCCTGGACGGCGAGGAAGTGGAAGCCGTGCTGGCGCACGAACTGGGGCACTTCAAGCGCCGCCACGTGGCCAAGATGATCGCGGTCACCTTCGCGCTCTCGCTGGTGTTCCTGGCGCTGCTGGGCTGGCTGTCCACACGGGCGTGGTTCTACACGGGGCTGGGCGTGCTGCCGAACTTCGGCGCCAGCAACCACGCCCTGGCGCTGGTGCTGTTCTTCCTGACGCTGCCGGTGTTCACCTTCGTGCTGGGGCCGCTGGCCAGCCAGTCGTCGCGCAAGCACGAGTTCGAGGCCGACGAGTTCGCCGCCCATCAGACCGATGCCGGCCACCTGGTCTCCGCGCTGGTCAAGCTGTACAAGGACAACGCATCCACGCTGACGCCCGACCCCATCTATAGCGCGTTCTACTATTCGCACCCGCCCGCGGCGCAGCGGATCGACCGCCTGCTGGCGCACGCATGAACCGTCACGCGCGCCATCACAACGCCGGCAAGGGCACCGGCGAAGCCTCCCAGACCGCACTGATCATCGCCGCCCATGGCCGCCACTATGTGGTGGAGCTGGGCGACGGATCGCGGCTCCATGCCTTCCCGCGCGGCAAGAAGAGCGACTGCGCCGTGGGCGACCACGTGGCCGTGGACATGGCGGCGGCGGACCAGTGCGTGATCACCGTCGTCTCGCCACGCAAGAACCTGCTGCATCGCTCGGACCAGTTCAAATCCAAGCTGCTGGCCGCCAATATCGACCAGGTGGTCATTGTGCTGGCCACGGAGCCAAGTTTTTCCGAGGATCTGCTTGGCCGCGCGCTGGTGTCGGCGGAGGCGCTCGAAATTCGCCCCCTCGTCATCCTGAACAAGACCGACCTGACCGCGCGACTCGATGATGCACGGCGCCGCCTGAAGCTCTATCAGGACCTGGGCTACGACACTGTCGAGCTGTCCGTCCACGGCCGCCCGGAAGAGGCGCTGGCGGCACTCCAGCCGCGCACAGCCGGGGTGTCGAGCATCCTGATCGGCCAGTCTGGCATGGGCAAGTCGTCGCTGCTGAACCTGCTGATCCCGGGCGTGGAGGCGCAGACGCGCGAAATCTCGGCCAAGCTCGATTCCGGCAAGCACACCACCACGTTCACACGGCTCTATCACCTGCCGGCGGACTGGGGCACGGTCGAGGGCCGGCCCGGCTACCTGATCGACTCCCCCGGCTTCCAGGAATTCGGCCTCCATCACCTCAGCGAAGGCATGCTGGAGCGCGCGTTCCCTGAGTTCCGGCCCAAGCTGACCGAATGCCGGTTCTATAACTGCCATCACATCAACGAG
Source organism: Cupriavidus sp. 2KB_3 (assembly GCF_052115685.1). Lineage (NCBI taxonomy): Bacteria > Pseudomonadati > Pseudomonadota > Betaproteobacteria > Burkholderiales > Burkholderiaceae > Cupriavidus > Cupriavidus sp. 2KB_3. The sequence continues at coordinate 219,634 of NZ_JBFRHD010000001.1, read as the reverse complement.
CCCGGCTGCGGCGTGCTGGCGGCCATCGACGGCGGTGAGATCTCCGAGCGCCGCCATCAGCTCTACACGCAGCTGCTGCACGAGTCCCGGCAGCAGAAGCCGTGGTAACCGTGGAATAGTGGAATAGCCTGATGAAGCTGCTATTGCGGTCCACATCGCTGGTTCATGCCGCGCACTGCGAGAACGTGCTGCGGGCGGCGGGCATTCGCGCCGAGGTTCGCAACACGTGGCTGGGCGGTGCGGCCGGGGACATCCCGCTCCAGGAGAGCGCGCCGCAGGTCTGGATTCTCGACGATGCGGCCGAAGCCGACGCCTGGGCCGTGCTCAACGCCGCCGCCAACCCGCCGCCGGGGCCACGCTGGCAATGCGCGGGCTGCGCGGAATGGCACGAGGCGCAGTTCGCATCGTGCTGGCGCTGCGGGGCCCATCGGGATTGAGCAAGGGGAAATAAAAAAACGCCACGATCGTGGCATTTTTTGTTGGCGGATGCGGGCGGTCAGCCCACCCAGAGCGCCAGCGACACCATCGCCAGCAGCAGCATCCACAGGATGACCGCGCGCCAGACCAGTCCCACCGCCGACTGCAGCGTACGCACGCCGGGGTCGGCGCCGTATTCGGGCGGCACCGGCTCGGCGGTGTCTTCCATGCCCGGCGCGTAGTCCACGCCAGCCAGGCTCGTGCGCAGCATCACGCTGGAGTCGTCCTCGGCCAGCGGCGCGCCAAGCCGCACGCCAAGCGCCCCGCCGCCGCTGGCGAGCAGGATGCCGTTGATCGCATCATTCCATTTGCGCGCGTGGTTGCGCCACGCGTACACGGCATCCTCGAAATTGCCGACGATGGCAAACCCGATGGCCGTCAGGCGCGAAGGCACCCAGTCCAGCACATAGAACGCCTGCGAGGCAAAGCGCCCCAGCGCCGGGCTGCGCTCGTTCGACGGCAGGTTCCACTGCCGGCTCAGGAACTCGGCGGTGCGGTACAACACGACGCCGCCCGGGCCGATCGGCACCAGGAACCAGAAGAACACCCCAAATACATGACGATGGACAGCAATGATGGCCGCCTCCAGCGTATGACGCACGATCTCGCTGACCGGCATGTCGACGGTATCCAGCCCGGTCCACTCGTGCAGCAGCGTGCGCGCGGTGTGCGGATCGTCGCGGTTCAGCGCCTCGTGGATATCGGTGAAGAAATGGCTGAACTGGCGGAAGCCCAGGGTCAGATACAGCAGCAGGACGTTCCAGGCCAGCGTCAGCGCCACGCTGATCGACGCCAGCAGGTAGTGAACCAGCACGGCGGCTACCGTGAGCGGCAGCACCACGGTCAGCCAGGCCAGCGCGGCGTCGCGTGGGCGGCCCGTGTCGAAGGCGTGTTCGGCCCGCTCGCCCAATACGCGCACGATGTCGTAAATGGGGTTATTCCGGCCCAAGGCTCGGAACTGTTCGGCGATCAGCGCCAGAAGAATGGAAACAAAGGTCATCGCGTGACGGTGGCGACGGACGTTGGCGCGACGGCGAAGTGCCGGTCCGGTCGCATTGCGGTATAGCCAGACGATAGCATAGCGTCACGCCGCACCGTCAATGGGAAAGACCTGTAAGCAGGTGTTAAAGGCCAGATGGAAAACGCCCGCCGGGGGCACCGGCGGGCGGATGGCTACGGACTAATGTCGTGCTCAGGGCAGGTCGAAGACCAGCACTTCGGCCCCACTGCCTTGGGCCAGCGTGATGGCCTCGACCGCTTCCAGCTTCGCGGCATCGCCGGCCCCGAGCACCTGCCCGTTGACCGAGATCGCACCACGCGCCACGTGCACATAGGCACGGCGGCCCGGGGCGATGGCCAGCGTGGCGGCCTCGTCCCCATCGAACAACCCGGCATAGAGCCGCGCGTCCTGATGGATCACCACCGAACCCTCAGCACCATCCGGGCTGACGACGAGGCGCAGCTTGCCGCGCTTTTCCTCGGCCGGGAAATTGCGTTCCTCGTAGCCCGGCTCGATGCCGTTCTCGGCGGGGATGATCCAGATCTGCAGGAAGTGCGTGGTGTCGTGCGCGGCATGGTTGTATTCCGAGTGCCGCACGCCGGTACCGGCGCTCATCCGCTGCACATCGCCCGGACGGATCACGCTGCCATTGCCGATGCTGTCCTTGTGCGCAAGTTCACCATCGAGCACATAACTGATGATTTCCATGTCCCGGTGACCGTGCGTGCCAAAGCCCATGCCAGGCGCCACGCGATCCTCATTGATCACACGCAGCGGCCCGAACTGAACATGGCGCGGGTCGTAGTAATCTGCGAAGGAGAAGCTGTGATAAGACTTGAGCCAGCCATGGTCCGCATAACCGCGTTCGTCTGACTTACGGATTTCAATCATTTTGATGGCCCTCCTTGTGGCCTCCGAGATTCCCAAAATCGCCTGTCACTATCGGACTGGCTTGGGTCAGCGGCGTTTCGATGCTAGGCAGTTTAGGGGAGTCGGCGTATATTGACGGGCACCCGGTTAGAAGAATTCATTCAGATTTTCTGAACATGCCCCTCTCCCTCGAATCCCTCGAAGTCCTGGACGCCATCGAGCGCAAGGGCAGCTTTGCCGCTGCCGCTCACGAAATGGGCAAGGTGCCCTCCGCGCTGACCTATGTGGTCCGCAAGCTGGAGGAGGACCTGGACGTCCTGCTATTCGACCGCCGCCGTCACCGCGCCGAACTGACCCCGGCCGGCCGCGCCCTGCTGGACGAAGGCCGCCACCTGCTCCATGCCGCCGATGACCTCGCGCGGCGCGTCAAGCGCCTTGCCACGGGCTGGGAAGCCAACCTCAGCATTGCCCTGGACGACCTCGTCAACTTTCGCGCGCTGCTGCCGGTGATCCAGGATTTCTATGCCGAGAACACCGCCACGCGGCTGCGCTTTTCGAAGGAAGTGCTAGGCGGCGCCTGGGATGCGCTGGTCAGCAATCGGGTCGATCTGGTCATTGGCGGGGCCTATGAGGCGCCCAGCACGCAGGGTTTCCAGGTGCGGCCGCTCCGGTCGGTGCCGTTCGTGTTCGCGGTGGCCTCGCACCATCCGCTGGCCACCGAGGAAGGGCCGCTGACGACGATGCAGATCGCCAAGCACCGCATCGTGGCGGTAGGCGATACCTCGCGCAACCTGCCGGCGCGTACGCACGGCGTGCTGGCCGGGCAGGATGTCCTGGTGGTGCCGACCATGCGCGACAAGCTGGAGGCGCAGATCCGTGGCCTGGGCTGCGGCTGGCTGCCGGCCCCGATGGCTGCGCCCCATATCGAGAGCGGCGTGCTGCTGGCCCGCGAGACCGTGGAAGTGCGCGCGCCGGGCAATTTCAAGGTGGCGTGGCGCACCAGCTCGCGCGGCAAGGCGCTGCAATGGTGGACCAGCAAGCTTGAAGACCCCCGCCTTGCGCAGGCGCTGATGCAGCAGCCGCTGAACAGCCAGCCGGCCTGAGGGAGTTGCCGATGCCCCGCTATCGCGGGCGCTTTGCGCCCTCGCCCACCGGCCCATTGCACCTGGGCTCGCTGGTCACGGCACTGGCCAGCTGGCTCGACGCGCGCGCCCATGGCGGTGACTGGCTGGTCCGCATCGAGGACATCGACTATCCGCGCTGTGTGAAAGGCGCCGATTTCGACATCCTGCAGACCTTGGAACGGCTCGGGCTGCGCCCCGACGAGGCGCCGGAGTGGCAGAGCCGCCGCGAGTCCCTCTACGCCGATGCGCTGCGCCGCCTCGACGCCAGCGGCCAGCTCTACCCCTGCGGCTGCTCACGCAAGGAAATTGCCGACTCGCTGGTACACGTGCGCGAGCGCCACCAGACGCTCGGCTACCCCGGCACCTGCCGCAACGGCCTGCACGGCAAGCTGCCGCGTGCGTGGCGGGTGCGCGTGCCGGACGGCCCGGCCGCGACGATCTGCTTCGACGACCGCTGGCAGGGCCGCCAGTGCCAGGATCTGGAAAAGGAACTCGGCGACTTCGTCCTGCGCCGCGCGGACGGCCTGTGGGCCTATCAGCTCGCCGTGGTGGTGGATGACGCCGCGCAGGGCATTACCCATATCGTGCGCGGGTCCGATCTGCTCGACTCCACGCCGCGCCAGATCCACCTGCAACACCTGCTGGGCCTGCCCACGCCGTCCTACCTGCACGTGCCCGTGGTGGTGAACGCCGATGGCGAGAAGCTGAGCAAGCAGAGCGGCGCGCAGGCCATCGACACGGCCGCCCCGCTGGATGCGCTGCGCGTGGCCGGGGCGCACCTCGGCATCGCCAATGGCGAGACCAACTTGCCGGCCTGGCTGGCGGCGGCAACCGCGCAGTGGGCGGCGATGCAACGCTGACCAGGCTTTCCGCCAGACCAAACAAAAAATGGCACCCGAAGGTGCCATTTTTTGTTGCCCGAGCCGTCTGTTACGACTTGCGCGGCGCGCCGCCCAGCAGCGCGGCCACGGGGCGCTTCGGCGCCGGGCGGCCACGGCTCAGCGCGGCGGCCAGTTGCTCGTCGGCCGGCTGCGCGTTGGCGTGGTGGTTCGACGGCTCGTAAGGGCGCGAGAAGAACGGATCGTCCGACGGACGGAACGCCTGACGGCCACCGCTTTCGGTGCGACGACGACGGCCCGGCGCGGCTTCCGCCTCCGCCGCCGCTTCGCCACCGTTGTCACGGGCGCGACGCACATCGCCACGCTGGCGGCGACGGTCCGATTCCTCGCTGCGCGCACGCTCGCCGGTCGGGTCGAAGCCTTCCAGCGTGCCGCGCGGAATGCTGCGCTTGATCAGCTTCTCGATATCGGCCAGCAGGCGGTCATCGCCGCCCGGCACGTAGATCGACAGCGCATCGCCGCTGGCGCCGGCACGGCCCGTACGGCCGATGCGGTGCACATAGTCTTCCGCGCTGAACGGCAGGTCGAAGTTGATCACACACGGCATGGCCGGGATGTCCAGGCCACGGGCAGCCACGTCGGTGGCCACCAGGGCGTCGATCGTGCCGGTCTTGAAGCCTTCCAGCGTCTGCATGCGCTCGGTCTGGGTCTTGTCGCCGTGGATGGCGGCGGCGTTGATGCCCTCGCGCTCCAGGTGACGCGCCAGGCGCGAGCAGCCGATCTTGCTGTTGACGAAGACGATGCACTGGCGCGAGTCGGTTTCCGTCGCGCGCTGCTTGAGCAGGTGCACCACGGCGGCCTGCTTGTGGCCGTCTTCCACGCGGTAGACCATCTGGCGCACGTTCTCGTTGGTCGAGTTGCTGCGTGCCACTTCGATCGTCACCGGCTGCTTCAGGTAGCTCGAGGCCAGCCGCTTGATTTCCGGCGAGAACGTGGCCGAGAACAGCAGCGTCTGGCGCTGTGCCGGCAGCAGGTTGATGATGCGCTGCAGGTCCGGCAGGAAGCCCATGTCGAGCATGCGGTCGGCTTCATCCAGCACCAGCATCTGCACCTGCGACAGGTTCACCGACTTCTGCTGCACGTGGTCCAGCAGGCGGCCCGGCGTGGCGACGAGGATTTCCACGCCACGGCGCAGCGCATCGGTCTGCGGGTTCATGTCCACGCCGCCGAACACCACCGTGCTGCGCAGGTCGGTATGCTTGGCGTAGCGCGCCACGTTGTCGTAGACCTGATCGGCCAGTTCGCGCGTCGGCGTCAGCATCAGCGCACGCACCGGGTGGCGCGCGGGCGAGGCACTCGCGCTCGACATCGGCAGCAGGCGCTGGATGATCGGCAGCGCGAAGCCTGCCGTCTTGCCGGTGCCGGTCTGCGCGGCGCCCATCACGTCCTTGCCGAGGAGGACCACCGGAATGGCCTGCGCCTGGATCGGCGTCGGCGTGGTGTAGCCCTGTTCGGTCAAGGCGCGCAGGATGCGCGAATCCAGCCCGAAGCTTTCGAACGTTTGCTCTGCGGCTGGGGTCTGGTCTGGGGTGGTCGTCATCGTCATGGTTTCGGTGTCTGGCGGGCGAGGCCCGCGCCAACTGACACGCGTCTCGAGAAAGGCATGCCGGGCTGCGCCAACGCGGGGCGTTGGGTCACGATCGGCAATTGCCCAGAAAATCAAAGACTTGGATTCTACCATCAGTGCCCGGTGCTTCGTGAGTATCGCCAGATGTCATGTCAACGCCGTGTCACATGGCGCGGCGACGATACTGGCCCGACGATGTGCCGGCAGCGGCCCACCGGACCCCGATTCCAGACCCATCCATGCCGAATACGCCACAACTTGTGCCTTCTCCGACCGATCTGGCCCGCCGGCGCTTCCTGCGCACGTCGAGCCGCTTTCTGGGTCTCGGCGTCGGCCTGAGTACCTTTAGCGGCACATTGATCGCAGCGCCGGCCGTGGTGTCCTCGGCCCGGCCCGGTGCGCCGGCGGGCCTCCAACTGGGCGATCCCTCGGATGACGGCCTCGTGGTCTGGGCGCGCGCCGACCGCCCGGCGCGGATGGTCATCGAATACAGCGCCGACCCGGCGTTCCGCAACGCCGCCCGCCTCTCCGGCCCGCTGGCCAGCGCCGAGACCGATCTCACCGCCCGTACGCTGCTGACCGGCCTGGCGCCGGGCCAGCCGTACTTCGTGCGCGTGGCGTTCGAGAATCCGGGCGAGCGGCGCGGCCTGGGTCCGTGGCTGGACGGCAGCTTCCGCACACCCTCGCTGGCCGCCAACCGCCCGGTGCGCTTCGTCTGGTCCGGCGATACGGTCGGCCAGGGCTGGGGCATCAACCCGGAACTGGGTGGCATGCGCATCTACGACGCCATGCGCCAGCGCAACCCGGACTTCTTCATCCACAGCGGCGACACGATCTACGCCGACAGCCCCATCCAGGCCGAGCAGAAGGCCGAGGGCGGCCGGATCTGGAAGAACGTCGTCACCGAGGAAGTCAGCAAGGTGGCCGAGACCCTGAAGGAATTCCGAGGCCGCCATCGCTACAACATGCTCGATGAGAACGTGCGCGCCTTCGCCCGGCAGGTGCCGCAGATCTGGCAGTGGGATGACCACGAGGTGACCAACAACTGGTCCGCGTCGAAGGATCTGTCCGGCGATGCGCGCTACACCGAGAAGGACGTCAGCGTGCTGGTGGCACGCGGCCGGCGCGCCTTCCTCGAAAACGCGCCGATGCGCTGGCACCGCCAGGGGCTGGACGAGCGCGTGCATCGCCACATCGCCCAGGGCCCGCTGCTTGATGTGTTTGTGCTCGACATGCGCAGCTTCCGCGGCCCGAACGGCTACAACCGCGAAACCGTGGAAGGCGCGGACACGCCCTTCCTCGGCAACGCGCAGCTGGAGTGGCTGATGGCGGAGTTGGTGGCGTCGCGCGCCACATGGAAGGTGATTGCGGCGGACATGCCGATTGGCCTCGGCGTGCCCGATGGCAAGGATGCACAGGGCCGTGCGCGCTGGGAAGCCATCGCCAATGGCGACGGCCCGGCGCTGGGCCGCGAACTGGAAACCGCGCGGCTGCTGACGCGGATTCGCCAGGCCCGGCTGAAGAATGTGGTGTGGATCACCGCCGACGTGCACTACTGCGCCGCGCACCATTACGCGCCCGAGCGGGCGGTCTACCAGGATTTCGATCCGTTCTGGGAATTCGTGGCGGGGCCGCTCAACGCGGGCAGCTTCGGCCCCAATCCGCTCGACAACACCTTCGGGCCGCGCGTGGTGTTCCAGAAGGCGCCGCCCGCGCAAAACCTGTCGCCGCTGGCCGGTTTCCAGTTTTTCGGCGAGATCAACATCGATCCGGCCTCGCGCGCGCTGACCGTGGACCTGCGCGACCTGAACGGAGTGTCGCAGTACGCGCAGACCTTGCAGGCGCAGGGCTGAGCGGCTGGTGGCTCCCCGATCCCGGAGGGAGAGGGGTTGGAGGATAGGGCCGGAATATCAACGAAGTACGACATGTTGATCGGCAAAGGTCCGCCCTATCCCCCGCCCCGCTCCGCTCCGGTATAGGCGAGGAACCGCCAAACGGCTGTCTGAATCGTCAGCCAGCCTTAGTCGCTCTTGATGTTGTTGTCCTTGATGACCTTGCCCCACTTCGCATAGTCGTTGCGCATGCGCGTGGCGAGCTGGTCGGGCGGCATATAGGACGCCACCGTGCCGGCGCCCAGCATCTTCTGCTGGACGGTCGGATCGGCCAGCGCAGCCTTCAGTTCGGCAGACAACTTGGCGACGATCTCCTTCGGCGTGCCGGCCGGCACCAGCAGCCCGCCCCACGACGACGCATCGAAGCCCGGGAAGCCCTGCTCCGCCACGGTCTTCACATCGGGCGTGAAGCTCACGCGCTTGGCCGACCCCACCGCGATCGGCCGCAGCTTGCCGGCCTTGATGTGCGGCAGCGCGGCGATCATGTCCGCGAACATCATCGGCACCTGGCCGGCCAGCAGATCGGAAATCGCCGGCGCGCTGCCCTTGTACGGCACGTGCTGGACATCGAAATGACCGAGGTTCTTCAGCAGTTCCGTCGACAGATGACCGAAGCTGCCGTTGCCGGCGCTGGTGTAGTTGGTTTCACCCGGCTTGGCCTTGACCTTGGCGATGTACTGCTGGAGGTCCGTCACATCGGGCATCGACTGCGGATTGACCACCATCACGATCGGCAGCTCATAGGCCGCACCCACGGGCGCCAGGTCCTTGAACAGGTCGTAGCTCTTGCGCGGGATCAAATGCGGGGCCAGCAGCGTCGGCGTGGCCAGCATCAGCAGCGTGTAGCCATCGGGCGCGGACTTGGCCACGGCTTCAGCGCCGATGGTGCCCGAGGCGCCGGGGCGGTTGTCGATCACCACGGTCTGCTTCAGGCTCTCGCCCATTTTCTGGCCGATGATGCGCGCAGCGGTGTCGGTAGGGCCGCCGGCCGGGAACGGCACGACGAGCCGGATCGGCTTGTCCGGGTAGCCCTGCTGGGCCAGCGCGGGTGCGGCGGCCAGCGGCAGCGTGGCCGCGACGGACAGCGTGAGCGCGGAAATCGTAAAACGACGACGTTGGTAATGCACGGTGTTTCCTCCAATGGGCCGGTCATGGCCGGCCTGCTTCTTAGCGTTCACAAACTAATCGATTCAGTGCGAGATTCAGAGCGTCATCACGCCGGGGCGGAACAGGCGCGGGTCCATCTGGCGCAGGTCGTCGGCCACGGCCACGGGGGTGGCGCACTGGTCGAGCACGTCGCGCTGCAGGTCCATGCCCGGGGCGATCTCCACCAGCGTCAGGCGTGCTTCGCCATGCGCATCGGCGCGCATCTCGAAGACCGCGCGCTCGGTCACGTACAGCACCGGCACGCCGAGCGAGGCCACATACGGGCCGTTGAAGCTCAGGTGCGAGACCTCGGGCACGATCTTCTTGACGCGGCCTTCGCGCACGATGCGTAGTTGATCGTCCTCGACGCGGATTTCCAGCCCGCCCGCCGTCAGCGTGCCCATGAAGACCAGCGCGCGGGCGCTCTGGGTGATGTTGATGAAGCCGCCCACGCCCGCGATCAGCGCGCCCTCGCCTTCGCCAAACTTGCTCACGTTGACGTTGCCGTGGCCGTCGAGTTCGGCCAGGCCGAGGATGGCCAGGTCGATGCCGCCGCCTTCGTAGAAATCGAACTGGGCCGGCTGATCCACCACGGCCTCGGGGTAGGCGGAGGCGCCGAAGCTCAGGCCATCCGCCGGCGTGCCACCGATGGGGCCCGCCTCCACGGTCAGCGTGAAGCCGCCGAGCCCGGCCTGGTGCGCCAGCGCGCCCACGGCGGCGGGCATGCCCACGCCGAGGTTGACCACGCGCGGCTGGCGGCGCGCGATCTCCATGGCGGCGCGGCGCTGGACGATGGTGCGGGCGTCGAGCGGCGCGGCGGTGGTTGGCAGTGCCTCGGCCTCGCGAGCCGCTTCCGCAGCGGCGGCGGCCTCCCCGCGCCACGGCGTGACGTAAGCCGCGTTATAGGTCTCGGCGAACGTCATCTGGTGGTGCGCCGGCTCCTCGCTGACCACCACGTAATCGACCAGGATGCCCGGCACGTGAATCGCCTGGAGGTTCTCGTGATAGTCGACGATGGACTCCACCTGCGCGATCACGATGCCGCCCGAGTTGTGCGCGGCCTGCGCCATCGCCAGCAGCTCATGGTGGAACGCCTCGCGGTGCGTGCTCAGGTTGCCGCGCGTGTCCGAGGCGGTGCAGCGGATCAGCGCGCAGTCAATCGGAAAACTCGGATAGAACAGGTATTCGTCACCCCGGAAATCCACGGCCTCGACCCAGTTGGCACGGCCTGCCGCGATGGCGTCGCGCGCACGCTGGTTGATGGCGCCGCCGTGGTAGCGCGCGTCCTGCGCCGTGCGGGGATCGACAAACGTATGGAGGCCGATCTTCGTCATCACACCCGGCTTGCCGCCGGCGATGGCGCGGTACAGGTGGGTCAGCACGCCCTGTGGCAGGTTGAAGCCCTCGCAGTCCTCGTTCATGGCGAGCGTGGCCAGCCGCGTGGCCGAGCGCCAGTGGCCGCCGACGATGGCCCGGGTCATGCCGGCATTGCCGAAGTGATTCACCCCACGCGCGCCGCGGTCGCCCTGGCCGGCCGAATAGACCAGCGTCAGGTCGCGTGGCAGGCCGTGCTGCAGGAAACGCGACTCCAGTGCCTCGGTCACGCCCTCGGCGTGGCCGGCGCCCACGAAGCCCGCGCTGGCAACGGTCCAGCCGCTCTGGACAAGCTCGGCCGCCTGCCGGGTGGTGATCACCTTCATTGCTGTCTCCAGGTTCTTCTTGTGTCGTGGTTTCTACTGAGCCACGATTCCCGAACAAATGTTCGCAAAACGCCTATCATACGGATCGGACGCCCGGACGCAAGTCTGCGCCGCATCCCGACAAACCCCTACTTTCCCTTTATCCCCCTTTTCCACCCTCGCATGACGCGCTCCGACGCCACCGCCGCCACCGCCGCCAACGACGTCCCCCACGACGCCCCGAAGAAGGACGAGCTGCTCGATTCGCTCACCAAGGGGCTGGCGCTGCTGCGCCTGTATGCGAGCGGCGTGGAGCGGCTGACCATGCAGGAAGTGGCCGAGCACCTCGACGTCACCCGCGCCGCTGCGCGCCGGCTGCTGCTGACGCTCGAGCACAACGGCTACCTGGCGCAGGACGGCCGTTACTTTGCGCTGACGCCCAAGGTGATGGACCTCGGCTATGCCTACTTTGCCTCGATGAACCTGCCGCAACTGGCCCGCCCCTATCTCCAGGCGCTCTGCGCCGAGGTGGGCGAAAGCTGCTCGATCGGCATGTTCGACCGCGACTCGGTGGTGCTGGTGGCGCGCGAGGAGCCGAGCCAGATGCTGCGCGTGGACATGGCCATCGGCCGCCGCATGCCCGCGTATGCCCACTCGCTGGGCCGCGTGCTGCTGGCGGGACTGGACGATGCCGCGCTGGTGACCTATCTGGATGCCGCCGAACTGCGCAAGCTGACGCCGTTCACGATCGACTCGCGGGCGGCGCTGGCGCGCAAGCTCGAACAAGTTCGAGCCGATGGCTTCTGCACGCTGGTCAGCGAACTCGTCGATGGCTTCGCCGGCATTTCCGTGCCGCTACGCGACCAGACCGGCAAGACCGTGGCCGGCCTGGGGCTAAGCATGGTGCTGGGCAGCCGCAACCAGGCCTATCTGGAATCGCACTACCTGCCCCCACTGCGCGCGGCGGCGGAGAAGATCGAGGCGATCCTGCGCGCGCGATAGGAAGATTCCGAAACCTGGCCCCGGAATGAAAGAGCCCCGCAGGCCGGGGAGGTCGCGGGGCTGAAGTGGTAGCGGGGCAAGGATCCTGTCGCCCCGGGACTATCTTGCGCGAAGGCCCCTCTGCCGACATCACCCATTTGTGGGGAAATTAGTGGGGTATCGCACCTCCGGACGGGTGCACCCTCAGGCGTGTGGCCAATTGCGGAAAACGTCGAATTGCTCTATGGCGGCGGTAAATGCCGCGAGCGACGGATGTTGCGCAGGCGCCACCTTGCCCGGCAGCAGCGCCTGCGTGAAGGTCCAGACCACGGCGGTTGTCACGTCGGCCTGAGTCAGCGTGCTGGCATCGGCCGGCACGGCGCGCGTCGCAATTTCCTGTTCCAGCAGCGCATAGGCGCGGGCGAGTTGCCCGTCCACGCGGTCCAGCCAGGGCTGGTGCTGCTTCTCGGCCGGGCGCAGGTTGTGTTCGTAGACATCCTGCACGGCCTTCTCGCACGCAGCCAGCGCCAGGCCGATGATGCGCAGCACCGGCTGACGCGCGCCAAGCTCAGACGGCATGAGACTGCGCCCCGCCACGGCTTCCGCGTAGTCGATGATCAGCGAGGAATCCATCAGCACGGTGCCGTCGTCGCAGACCAGCGAGGGCGCCTTGACCACGGGATTGATCGCGCGGAATTGCTCGAAGGTGCTGAACACCGATACCGATTCATGCCGGAACGGCACGTCGAGCAACGCCAGCGAGATGGCCGCGCGCCGCACGTAGGGGGAATCGAGCATGCCGATCAGTCTCATTTCTTGGGCTCCGTGGAAGGACATCAATCAAGGGGGGGGAAATTCCGATCCCCATATGATGCGTCGCGCACGTGCGAATGCCAACGGTCTTGTAGGGCGCCGCTGAATTCCTGTCGACCTTTGTCGACATTGTCAATCGCGACTTCAGCGGATCAGACCGGTGACCGTTAAAGGCGTCATCGTCACCAACCAAGCTGTGCCATGTTCAACGACGGTGGCATCGTTCCGGCTGCCGGTGCTGTGGCGGGCTAAGTCGTCCCCGAAAAAAAAGGGGTTACGGCATAACCGTAACCCCTTTTTGCTACCACGTAAGTTGGTGGGCCTCCCGTGAGTCGAACACGGCACCAACGGATTATGAGTCCGCTGCTCTAACCAGGCATGAGCTAGAGGCCCTTGGAGGGCTTAGTTGCCTTCCAGGAAGCTCTTCAGCTTGTCGGAGCGGCTCGGGTGGCGCAGCTTGCGCAGTGCCTTGGCCTCGATCTGGCGAATCCGTTCACGTGTCACGTCGAACTGCTTGCCCACTTCTTCGAGCGTGTGGTCCGTGCTCATTTCGATGCCGAAACGCATCCGCAGCACCTTGGCCTCGCGCGGCGTCAGGCTGTCCAGCACGTCCTTCACCACGTCGCGCATCGAACCATGCAGCGCGGCCTCGGCCGGCGCCAGCGTGTTCGTGTCTTCGATGAAGTCGCCCAGATGCGAGTCGTCGTCGTCACCGATCGGCGTTTCCATGGAGATCGGCTCCTTCGCGATCTTCATGATCTTGCGGATCTTGTCCTCCGGCATCTCCATCTTTTCGGCCAGCGTTGCCGGATCGGGCTCGTTGCCCGTTTCCTGCAGGATCTGACGCGAAATCCGGTTCATCTTGTTGATCGTTTCGATCATGTGCACCGGAATCCGGATCGTGCGCGCCTGGTCCGCGATCGAACGCGTGATGGCCTGGCGGATCCACCACGTGGCGTACGTGGAGAACTTGTAGCCGCGACGATATTCGAACTTGTCCACCGCCTTCATCAGGCCGATGTTGCCTTCCTGGATCAGATCCAGGAACTGCAGGCCACGGTTCGTGTACTTCTTGGCGATCGAGATCACCAGACGCAGGTTGGCCTCGGTCATCTCGCGCTTGGCCTCGCGGGCGCGCTTCTCGCCCTCGGACATCTTGCGGTTGACGTCCTTCAGTTCCTTCAGCGGCAGCACCACGCGCGCCTGCAGGTCGATCAGCTTCTGCTGCAGTTCGTGCACGGCCGGCACGTTACGCTCGACGATCGTGCTGTAGCCCTTGCTGTCGGCCACCACGGTCTGGATCCAGTCCAGGTTCGTCTCGTTGCCCGGGAAGCGGGCGACGAAATCCGAACGCGGCATGCCGCACTTGTCCACGACGATGTTCAGGATCGCGCGCTCGAGCTTGCGCACCTCGTCCACCTGGCCACGCAGCGTGTCGCACAGGCGCTCCACGTTACGCGCGGTGAAGCGGATGCCCATCAGTTCGGCCTGGATCGCTTCCTGAGCCTTCACGTACGGCTTGGACTTGTAGCCTTCCTTCTCGAAGGCACGGCGCATCTTGTCGAACTGCTCGGCGATCACGCGGAACTTCTCCAGCGCGTTCTGCTTCAGTTCTTCCAGCTGGCGAGCCGAAGCCGCGCCGCCAGCAGCGCTGTCGTCCTCGTCTTCCTCGTCGCCGTCGCTTTCCTCGTCGGACTCGACATCTTCCTCATCGGCTGCCGCCGCGGCCGCAGCCGGGGCTTCCGCCACTTCGTCGGCGTTCGGGTCGATCAGGCCATCGACGAACTCGTCGATCTTGATCTCGTCGTTCGCCACGCGCTCGGCGTGCGCCAGGATCTCGGAAATCGTGACCGGGCAGGCCGAGATGGCCATGACCATGTCCTTCAGGCCGGCTTCGATCCGCTTGGCGATCTCGATTTCGCCCTCGCGCGTCAGCAGCTCCACCGTGCCCATTTCGCGCATGTACATGCGGACCGGGTCGGTGGTGCGGCCGAATTCGGAATCGACGGTAGAAAGTGCGGCTTCCGCCTCTTCCTCAGCCTCTTCCTCGCTCGTGGCGGACGGTGCGTTGTCGTTGAGCAGCAGCGTTTCGGCGTCCGGCGCCTGCTCGTAGACGGCGATGCCGATGTCGTTCAGCGTGGCGACCAGCGTGTCGATCGTTTCCGAATCGACCATGTCGTCCGGCAGGTGATCGTTGATTTCCGCGTAGGTCAGGTAGCCGCGCGACTTACCGAGCTTGATCAGCGCCTTGAGCTTCTGGCGGCGGACCTCGAGTTCCTCCTCGGTGCCCTGCTGGGTCGAGGCGAACTCCTTGAGCAGCGCCTTTTCCTTGGCCTTGCGGTCCTTGGCCTTCTGCTTCTCGGTCTTGGGCGCAGCGGCAGGTGCGGCGGCCGCTGGCGCGTCGTTTTCGTAAAACTCTTCAGTCACGTCTTCTGGGGTGCTGTCGTCTTGCTGCATCTCGGCCTTGGGCTTGCGGCCACGCTTCTTGGGCTCCGGCTTGACGGCCGGGGCAGCGGGACGCTCGGATGCAACGGGTGCGGGAGTCGCGGCACGGGCCTTGGGCGCCACGGCGTCAGCGCCAGTCTTGGCGCCTCCGTTCCGGGTGCTGGCCGTCGTTGCCGCACGCTTGCTCTCGACTTCGGTATTCTGCTGTTTCGCCACGGTGATACTCTTGCCTTTCACGGGTGCAGAAGCGGCATGATGCTTGCCGCTCGTATTGGCGCTCTCGCCGCTCTCGCGTGCCGAAGTCGAGGGCTTTGTCTTTTCGGATATGCGATTCCTGGCGGAAGTGGTCCCTGCCGGTGCAGTTGCACCGTGCGCGGGCTTTGCTGGCGCAGACCGGGCTGTTGTCGTCCTGACTGTCGCGGTCGAAGTCTTCGCCGCCGTTGTTTTCACGGACGCCTTGCCGCTCCCTGATTGGGGAGCTTTGGAGGGCGCCTTATCGGCTACCCTTTCGGTTGCTTTGGCCTTTGCCATTGGCACGCTCACTTTCGCCAGTACTGGAGAGAGATTTCGCAATCCAAACCGGGCATTGTAGCACGTCACCAACACCCGGCTTCCACTCAGGTAAGGTTTTCACCTGAAAAATCAAGGCTTAAGCACCGGACAAGCGCCAGATATCCCCGTCTGGGCACCCGCCGTTGTGCACTCAAGCCCCCATTTCACCTTTCCGCCGCATCCTGTCCAACCCTTGCCGGCTCAGGCCCCATCGGCCGTGGCGGGCCGCAAGCCGAGCTGACGGCGGCGCTGCACCTCGGCCACCAGCCAGACCATGCGGGTCTTGTCCGCCTCGCTGGCGCCACCGGCCGAAACTGCCTTTTGAAGCACTTCCAGCTCGCGTTGCAAGGGTTCTGCCAATAATTTGTGGATGGCGCCGTCGAATTCCATCGTCGCCGGCTCCTCGTCGATTTCTTCCTTGAGCACCGCCGTCCGAGCCCCTGCGTAGACCTCGGCATACGGCGTTTGCGCCAGGTGCTCGCTGAATGCCGCGAAGTTCACCGCCCCCTGGAGACCATCGCAGGCCTCCACCAAGTGAGCGAGCACTTCGGCTTCTGGCCTTGCGCTATCTAGCAGCAGCGCCCGTGTATCGGCATCGAGACGGCTGGCAAGTGACGGATAGCTCATCAGCAACTGAATCACGCGCTGTTCCAGCCCGGTGGGCGCCTGACGGCGCGCGCGCGGCCTTGGCTGGGCGAAACGCCCCACCCGCGACGAATCGCTGCCCAACCCACACACGGCCTCGATCTCGGCAGGTGTCGTACCGGTAGCATCGGCAAGTTCGCGCACGATCTGTAGCCGCAGGCCGCCAGCCGGCATCGACTGGAGCAGCGGCTTGGCCTCGTACTGGGCGCGGGCGCGGCCTTCGGGCTGGCGCAGGTCCTGCTCCTCCGTAACCACCTGGAGCAGGAAGCGCGACAGTGGCATCGCGGTTTGCACCTGGCGGGCAAAGGCGTCCGTGCCCTCTTCCCGCACATAGCTGTCCGGATCGTGTTCTGCCGGCAAAAACAGGAAACGTATCGTCTTGTTGTCGGCAACGTGCGGCAAACATGCCTCCAACGCCCGTCTTGCCGCACGACGGCCCGCTGAATCGCCATCGAACGAGAACACCACGGCGTCGGTCTGGCGCAACAGCTTCTGCACGTGCACGGTCGTGCACGCAGTACCGAGCGTGGCCACGGCGTTGGCAAAGCCGAGTTGGGCCAGCGCCACTACGTCCATGTAGCCTTCCACCACCAACACGTAGCCATTTTCGCGGATGGCGTGCCGGGCCTCGAACAAGCCGTACAGCTCGGTTCCCTTGCTGAAGAGCGGCGTTTCCGGGGAGTTCAGGTACTTTGGCTCGCCCTGGCCCATCACCCGGCCACCGAAGCCAATCACATTCCCCTTCGTGTTGCGGATCGGGAACATGATGCGGTCGCGGAATCGGTCGTAGCGGCGCGGCTTGCCGTCTGCGTCCCGCTTATCGCTCGACTCGATCAGCAACCCGCCTTCCACCAGCGGGGCAGCCACGTTGTCGTCCCGATAGCTGCCGAAGACCGCTTCCAGGCCCTGCCAGTCGTCCGGCGCATAGCCAAGGCCGAAATTCGCCGCGATCTCGCCGGTCAGGCCCCGCCCCTTGAGGTACTGGATGGCCTGCGGCGCACTGCGCAGCTGCTTGCGATAGAACTCGGTGGCGCGCGTCATGGCGTCGGATAACGCCACGGACTTGGCCTGTTGCTCGGCACGCTGGGCCGGCGGCAGGCGATCACGCTCCTCCGGCACCGTCACCCCCACGGACTGCGCCAGCTCGCGCACTGCATCGGGGTAGGACTGGCCCGAATACTCCATCAGGAAGCCGATGGCCGAACCATGGGCGCCGCAGCCAAAGCAGTGATAGAACTGTTTGGTCGGCGAGACTGTGAACGACGGGGATTTCTCGTTGTGGAACGGGCAGAGGCCCATGAAATTGGCGCCGCCCTTCTTCAGCTGCACATACTTGCCCACCACATCGACAATGTCGACACGGTTGAGCAGGTCCTGAATAAAGGATTGCGGAATCACCCGACTGACCGTCCTGATGGAGGCGGCCTGCCATGTTGGCGACCGCTTTTCTGTGAATGCGTGACCGGAACGTCGCCCGGTGGCTATCGAATCATTGTAGTGCAGATGCAACGTGGCGCCCGAAAAACCGGGCTTTCATCGCCAAGCCCCGTCAACCTGACGGCATCTTCGCCCAACGCCACGCCAACACCCTGAACCTGCCGATTACTTGCCCGTCAGCGCCGCCTTGACCAGCGCGGAGACGGCGGTCATGTCGGCGCGGCCTGCCAGGCGCGCCTTGACCAGGCCCATGACCTTGCCCATGTCCTGCGGACCGGCCGCGCCGGACTCGCTCACGGCCTTCTGGACTTCGGTGGCCACCTCGGCTTCGGACAACTGGGCCGGCATATAGGCGGTCAACACTTCCACCTCGGCCTTCTCCTTGTCCGCGAGGTCGGTACGGCCGGCCTGCTCGAACTGCGAGATCGAGTCCTTGCGCTGCTTGAGCATCTTGTCCACGACGGCGGTGATGCCGGCGTCGTCCAGTTCCACGCGGTCATCCACCTCGCGCTGCTTGATGGCCGCCATGAGCAGGCGGATGGTGCCGAGCCGCTCGGATTCACGGGCGCGCATGGCGGCCTTCATGTCGTCGTTGATACGGGCTTTGAGGGACATGGCAGATTTCCGAAAAAATGGATGGACAGCAACCGGGCCCGCCAGCGCGGCGTCGCCCGGACCGATTATTGGACCATAACGCAAAAACCCGCCGGAGCCATGCCCGCAGCGGGTTCGGAGCTGACGCAAGACGCGATCAGTAGAGCTTCTTGGGCAGCGTCTGGCTGCGGATGCGCTTGTAATGGCGCTTCACTGCAGCATCCCGCTTGCGCTTGCGCTCGGCGGTCGGCTTCTCGTAAAACTCTCGCGCCCGCAGCTCGGGAATCAGCCCATTCTTCTCGATAGTGCGCTTGAAGCGGCGCATCGCGACTTCGAACGGTTCATTTTCTTTGAGGCGAATCGTCGTCATTTGGCCAAAAAGGAAAGAAGAGATTGCCGGCTGCCAGCCCTTGCCAGCGTGATGAGAGCGCCGATTGTAGCGCAAGGCCTGTGACGCTGCACGCGCATCGGCCGCGCCTGGACGGACCGTGCCCGCTACGCCACAGCGCTCGCGCCACGTGACGCTTCGGCCACTGCCTCGCCGGCTGCGACGGCCGACGCCCAGGCCCACTGGAAGTTGTAGCCGCCCAGCCAGCCAGTCACGTCCACCACCTCGCCGATGAAGTACAGGCCGTCCACCTCGCGCGCCATCATCGTGGCGGACGACAGCCCGCGCGTGTCCACGCCGCCGATCGTCACTTCGGCCTTCTTGTAGCCCTCGGTGCCCGAAGGCACCAGCCGCCAGCGGTTCAGCGCGTCGCCTAGCTGGCGCAGGGCCTTGTCCGGTAGGTCCGCCACCGGCAGGGCGCCCGACAAGCCGGCCGCCGCGCACCATGCGTCGGCCAGCCGCGACGGCAGGCGCTCGCCGAGCAGGTTCGCCAGGTGCTTCCGGCTGCCCTTCTTATGTCCGATCAGCCACTCGGCGGCATCCTCGCCATCAAACAGGTCGATCTCGATTGGCGTGCCGGGGCGCCAGTAGCTGGAAATCTGGAGCACGGCCGGGCCGGACAGCCCGCGGTGCGTCCACAGCAGGTCTTCCTTGAACGCGCCGGCCGCCTTGCCGCTGCCCGTGCGGATATCGACTTCCATCGACACCCCGGCCAGCGGCACGAAGGGCTGCCACGCCTGGCCGTCGAACGTCAGCGGCACCAGCGCGGGCCGCGTATCGATCATCTTGAGCCCGAACTGGCGAGCGATGCGGTAGCCGAAATCCGTGGCCCCGATCTTCGGAATCGACAGACCACCCGTTGCCACGACCACCGCGCCGGCGCGCACCGCGCCTTGCGTGGTCAGCAGCAGATAGTCATCGCCTTCACGGCGAATTTCGTCGATGGTGCAGCCGGTGCGCCAGTGCACGCTGCCTGCGTCACATTCGGCGCGCAGCATCTGGATCACGTCCTCGGCGCTGTTGTTACAGAACAGCTGGCCGCGATGTTTCTCATGCCAGTCGATATCGTACCGGCGCATCAGCGCCAGGAAGTCCTGCGGGGTGTAGCGCGCCAGCGCCGACCGGCAGAAATGCGGGTTCGATGACAGGTAATTGGCCGGACCCGCCTGCAGATTCGTGAAATTGCAACGCCCCCCGCCCGAGATGCGAATTTTCTCAGCGAGCCGCGTCGCGTGGTCGATCAGCACCACGCGCGCCCCGCGCTGCCCGGCCACTGCGGCACACATCATGCCGGCCGCCCCTGCGCCCAGCACTGCCACGTCGAACCGGTCGGCCTTGCCCTTCATCGCCCCTGTTGTCATACCTGCCTTTCAAGAAGCGTGGATTGTAGCGAAAAGCCGCGCCGGCGCGCCGCCTGCCGCTGTGCTACCCTGCTGTCCTTCCCTGTTTATGCGCACTTGCCGGCACGATCGACGCCAATTCCGCGTTTGTCGCACCGGCCGTTCCTGTTTTTCATGCTCGTCCTCGGTATCGAATCCTCCTGCGATGAAACCGGGCTGGCCCTCTATGACACCGAGGCCGGCCTGCTCGCGCACGCGCTGCACTCGCAGATCGCCATGCACCGCGAATACGGCGGCGTGGTGCCCGAACTGGCCTCGCGCGACCATATCCGCCGCGTGCTGCCCCTGCTGCGCCAGGTGCTGGACGACGCCGGCCGCACGCGCCAGGACATCGACGCCATTGCCTACACCCAGGGGCCGGGGCTTGCCGGCGCACTGCTGGTGGGCGCTTCGGTCGCCAACGCGCTCGGTTTCGCGCTGAACGTGCCGATGGTCGGCGTCCATCATCTGGAGGGCCATCTGCTCTCGCCGCTGCTGACCGACGCGCCGCCGCCCTTCCCGTTCATCGCGCTGCTGGTCTCGGGCGGCCATACGCAGTTGATGGAGGTCAAGGGCGTAGGCGACTACACGCTACTCGGCGAGACCCTCGATGATGCTGCCGGCGAGGCCTTCGACAAGACCGCCAAGCTGCTCGGCCTGGGCTATCCGGGTGGCCCGGAAGTGTCGCGGATGGCCGCGTTCGGCTCGCCGGGCGCGTTCGACCTGCCCCGGCCGATGCTCCATTCGGGCAACCTCGATTTCTCGTTCGCAGGGCTCAAGACCGCCGTGCTGACACAAACCCGCAAGCTTTCGAACCCGTGCGAGCAGGATCGCGCGAACCTCGCGCGCGCGTTTGTCGATGCCATCGTCGATGTGCTCTCCGCCAAGTCGTTCGCCGCGCTCAAGCAGACCGGGCACAAGCGCCTGGTGGTGGCCGGCGGCGTGGGCGCCAACCAGCAACTGCGCGAGCGCCTGAACGAAATGGGGCGGCGCCGCAAGGTGGACGTCTACTATCCGGATCTCGCCTTCTGCACCGATAACGGCGCGATGATCGCGTTTGCCGGCGCAATGCGGCTCCAGGCCGCGCCACAGGTGGCTCGCCACGGCTACGACTACGGCGTCACGCCGCGCTGGGATCTGGCCGATATCCGCCTGCCTGCCTGAGGTCCGAGGCGGTGCTGGCAGTAAAAAAGCCACCCGAGGGTGGCTTTTTTCTTTGCGACGACGCGCTCAGGCGGGCTGCCGCTTGTCGTGCTCGATCACGGCGTAGGCGCTGTGATTGTGGATCGACTCGAAGTTCTCCGCTTCCAGCGTGTACGCGACGATCCGCGCATCGGCATTGAGCCGCATCGCGATGTCCCGCACGAGGTCTTCGACGAACTTCGGGTTCTCGTAAGCGCGCTCGGTCACGAACTTCTCGTCGGGGCGCTTGAGCAGGCCCCACAGCTCGCACGACGCCTCTTCCTCGGCCATGCGCACCAGCGCTTCCACGGGCAGGTCGCCAGCCAGCTCCACGCGCATCGTGATGTGCGAGCGCTGGTTGTGCGCGCCGTACTGCGAGATCTTCTTCGAGCACGGGCACAGGCTGGTCACCGGCACCAGCGCGGTCAGCCACAGGCGCGATTGGCCGTCGCGGACCTCGCCGGTCAGCGTGACCGCGTAGTCCATCAGCGATTCCACGCCGGACACCGGCGCGGTCTTCGAGATGAAATACGGGAACGAGACCTCGATGCGGCCGGCGTCGGCTTCCAGTCGTACCAGCATATCGTCCAGCAGCGTGCGGAACGCGGCCAGGTCGAGCGGGGCGCGGTGGTCTTCGAGCAGCGCCACGAAGCGCGACATATGCGTGCCCTTCTGGTCTGCCGGCAGGCGCACATCGAGATCGAAAGTACCCACGGTGGCCACCACGCCGGCCGGGGTCTTCAGCGAGAGCGGATAGCGTACGCCCTTGACGCCCACGCGCTGGATCACGATCTGGCGGGTGTCGACGCTCGACTGCACGTCGGGCATGACGAAGGCGGGATTGATATCGTTCATCTATGGTTTCCTTTACGGTCGCGGCGGTCATCCCCCGCGCAACGAGTGTGAAAAAAGAAACCGGCGCGGGATGAGCCGCGCCGGCTTTTACTGCCTGGTAATGCCGTGCGGGTCAGGCCACGCGCGGCGTGGCGACCTTGACGGGCGCCTCGGCGATGGCGAAGCGCTCGCGCACCGAACGCTCGATGCCAGCGGCGTCGAGGCCGCACTGCGACAGCAGGAACCCCGGATCGCCATGATCGATGAACTTGTCGGGCAGGCCCAGCACCAGCACCGGAATGTCGATGCCGGCCTCGGCCAGCGCCTCGAGCACCGCGCTGCCGGCACCACCCATCGTGCTGCCCTCTTCCACGGTCACAAGGTAGTCGTGGTTCGCGGCCAGCGACTTCACCAGCTCCACGTCCAGCGGCTTGACGAAGCGCATGTTGGCCACAGAGGCGTCCAGCGCCTCGGCCGCGCCCAGTGCCGGGTGCAGCATCGAGCCGAACGCCAGGAACGCCACGCGCTGGCCCGCGCGGGCATGGCCCTCGCGGCGCATCTCACCCTTGCCCACCGGCAGGGCGGTCAGCGCGGCCTCGGTGGCCACGCCGGCGCCGGCGCCGCGCGGGTAGCGCACGGCGGTCGGGCAATCCTGCTGGAACGCCGTGGTCAGCAGCTGGCGGCACTCGTTCTCGTCGGCCGGCGTCATCACCATCATGTTGGGGATGCAGCGCAGGTAGGCGATGTCGTAGGCACCGGCGTGCGTGGCGCCATCGGCACCCACCAGGCCGGCGCGGTCCAGCGCGAACACCACAGGCAGGTTCTGCAGCGCCACGTCGTGGATCAGCTGGTCATAACCGCGCTGCAGGAAGGTCGAGTAGATCGCCACAACGGGCTTCAGGCCCTCGCAGGCCAGGCCGCCGGCGAAGGTCACCGCGTGCTGCTCGGCGATGCCCACGTCGTAGTAGCGGTCCGGGAAGCGCTTCTCGAACTCGACCATGCCCGAGCCCTCGCGCATGGCCGGCGTCACGCCGATCAGGCGCTTGTCGGCGGCGGCCATGTCGCATAGCCATTCGCCGAAAACCTGCGTGTAGGTCTTGCGCGACGGCTTGGCCGACGGACGGATGCCCTCGGCCGGATTGAACTTGCCGGGGCCGTGGTACAGGATCGGGTCGGCTTCGGCCAGCTTGTAGCCCTGGCCCTTCTTGGTCACCACGTGCAGGAACTGCGGGCCGTGGCCTTCCAGCGCGCGCTGGCGGATGTTCTGGAGCGTCGGCACCAGCGAGTCGAGGTCGTGACCGTCGATCGGGCCGATGTAGTCGAAGCCGAATTCCTCGAACAGCGTGGCTGGCACGACCATGCCCTTGGCATGTTCTTCCAGCCGTTTTGCGAATTCCAGCACCGGCGGGGCCACCGACAGCACACGCTCGATGCCCTTCTTGGTGGCCGCGTAGAACTGGCCGGAGAGCAGGCGCGCGAGGTGGCGGTTCAGCATGCCCACCGGCGGCGAGATCGACATGTCGTTGTCGTTCAGCACCACCAGCAGCGGCAGGTCCTTGTACACGCCGGCGTTATTCATGGCTTCGAAGGCCATGCCGGCGGTCATTGCGCCGTCGCCGATCACGGCGATGCCGACGCGCTTCTCGCCCTTGGTGCGGGCGCCCAGGGCCATGCCCAGCGCGGCCGAGATCGAGGTGGACGAGTGCGCGGTGCCGAAGGTGTCGAACTCGCTCTCCGCGCGGCGCGGGAAGCCCGAGATGCCACCGTACTGGCGCAGCGTGGACATGCGGTCGCGGCGGCCGGTCAGGATCTTGTGGGGGTAGCTCTGGTGGCCCACGTCCCAGACCACGCGGTCAGACGGGGTATCGAACACATAGTGGAGCGCAATGGTCAGCTCCACCGTGCCGAGGTTGGACGACAGGTGCCCGCCGGTCTGGGAGACCGATTCCAGTACATAGGCGCGCAGTTCGTCGGCCAGCGTGTTGAGCTGGCGGCGATCCAGCTTGCGCAGGTCTGCGGGGTCGTCGATTTTGTTGAGCAGCGTGTAGGTCATGATGTCCGTTCGGCCGCCGGATTCTCTATGTCCGGCTTGTCAGTTCAATTGGAGCGCAGCACGATCAGGTCGGCCAGTTCGGCCAGCCGGCCTGCCCGGGTGCCGAATCCCGCCAATGCCTCGTGGGCATCGGTGCGCAACTGGGCGGCCAGCTCGCGCGCGGCATCGAGGCCCATCAGCGACACATAGGTCGGCTTGTCATTGGCGGCGTCCTTGCCGGCAGTCTTGCCGAGGGTCGCCGTATCGGCCGTGACGTCGAGAATATCGTCAACCACCTGGAACGCCAATCCCACGGCGGCCGCATAGCGGTCCAGCGCGGCCAGGCCGGCCGGATCGATGTTTCCGCACAACGCCCCCATGCGCACGCTCGCGCGCAGCAGGGCGCCGGTCTTCATCCGGTGCATGGCTTCCAGCGCGTCGCGCGACATCGCCAGGCCCACGTTCTGCAGGTCGATGGCCTGCCCGCCCGCCATGCCGACCGAGCCCGAGGCCACAGCCAGCTCGTCCACCAGCGTCAGGCGCGCTTCGGGCGCCAGCGCCGGGGTGCGGGCCAGCAGGATGAACGCCTGGGTCTGCAATGCGTCCCCCACCAGCAGCGCGGTGGCCTCGTCATAGGCCTTGTGCACCGTGGGGCGCCCGCGCCGCAGATCGTCGTCGTCCATGCAGGGCATGTCGTCGTGAACCAGCGAGTAGGCGTGGATCATCTCCACCGCGCAGGCTGCCGCGTCACATGCCTCGGGTGTGGCACCGGCCACTTCGCCGGCCGCATGTACCAGCAGCGGGCGCACCCGCTTGCCACCGCCGAGGACAGCATAGCGCATGGCCTCGTGCAAGGTGTGTGGAATTGTGTCCGTGGACGGCAGTGCCGAGTCCAGGGCGGCCTCGGTCCGGGCGCCCTGCGCCCGCATCCAGGTAGCGAAATCGCTCATTCGAAATCTGTGCCGTTGCTGTTGTTATCAGGACGGGACTCGCCAGCCAGCGGCTTCAGCGCGTCGCCCTCCAGTACTTTGACCTGCTGCGCCACCCGCTCCAGGCTCTGCTGGCAGTAGCGCACCAGTTCGGCACCGCGGCGATACGCGGTGAGAGAGGCCTCGAGGGGCAGTTCGCCGCTTTCCATGCTGGCCACGAGGGTTTCCAGCTCCGCCATGGCGGCCTCGTAAGAGGCTGGCTGCGCGCCGGCTGCGGGCGCGTCGTCAGGCTGGACCGGTGTGGTCGTCGGTTTTGGCATGTCGGGCCTTGTTCAGGGGAATTCGGGATTTTACGCCAATCCCGGACTTGGCCGCAGATACGTATCGTCAACGTGGTGTACGCGCACGCGATGTTATGCATAGATCACCCAATTTTATGGAAGTGACTTGTGCGCTATGGTCGTCATTCCGAATGCGATCCAAAGGGCACCTCCATGACGACCCGGGTCGACTTTTTCGCTAAAAAGGCAAAATAATCAGACCCTTAAGTTTTTGGCTCGGGTACAATTCCGCCCTCGTCAGCGAGATCGGCGGCGCCGTGCCATGGGTGCCCGTTGCCAGCTTTTACGTGTCTTGTGTAACGCAGCTCCCGCCCTGTGCCCGCCTGCACCGAATCTCAAGTTTCGGCCAGTCCCGCCGGGGAACCGGACCGCGCCCGGCTCGTCTGACAGGGTTTCCCAAATCGATTTCATATTTCGATGGTTGGGTTGTTCACTGCTTTCGCCTGTTACTAGGGAGTGGGGATAATGTCCAATCTCAGCACCGCGCTCAAGCTGGCGCCGGCTGATTCGCAGTTGCCCGTGGATGTCTACTTTGACGAGGCGCTGCATCAACAAGAACTGGAACTGCTGTTCAGGAAGGGCCCGGGATACGTCGGCCATACGCTGATGGTCCCGGAGACGGGCGATTTCCACACGCTCGCCGCCGAGGATGAGGGCCGCATGCTGGTCCGCAATCCGGACGGCATCGAGCTGCTGTCAAATGTCTGCCGGCACCGCCAGGCCATCATGCTGAACGGCCGCGGCAACGCCAGGAACATCGTCTGCCCGCTCCATCGCTGGACCTACGACCTCAAGGGTGACCTGCTCGGCGCGCCGCATTTCGCGCAGCGACCGTGCGTCCACCTCAACCGGTCGCCGCTCCAGAACTGGAACGGCCTGCTGTTCGAGGGCGCCCGCGATGTGCGCGCGGACCTCGCTCGCATGGGCGTGGCCGAGGACCTGAACTTCGACGGCTACATGCTCGACCACGTGGAAGTGCACGAGTGCGACTACAACTGGAAGACCTTCATCGAGGTCTATCTGGAGGACTACCACGTCGTGCCGTTCCACCCAGGCCTGGGCAGCTTCGTCTCGTGCGACGACCTGACCTGGGAGTTCGGCGAATGGCACAGCGTGCAGACCGTGGGCCTGCACCAGGGCCTGAAGCGGCCGGGTAGCCCGACATACCAGAAGTGGCACGACGCGGTGTTGCGCTTCAACAACGGCAAGCTGCCCAAACACGGCGCGATCTGGCTGACTTACTACCCCAACGTGATGGTGGAGTGGTACCCGAACGTGCTGGTCATCTCGACGCTGCATCCGGTGGGTCCACGCAAGACCCGCAATGTGGTGGAGTTCTATTACCCCGAGGAAATCGCGCTGTTCGAGCGCGAATTCGTCGAGGCCGAGCGCGCCGCCTATATGGAGACGTGCATCGAGGACGACGAGATCGCCGAGCGCATGGACGCCGGCCGCCTGGCACTGATGAAGCGCGGCGTCAGCGAGACCGGCCCGTACCAGTCGCCGATGGAAGATGGCATGCAGCACTTCCACGAGTGGTATCGGCGAGCCATGCGGTACACCGGCTGAGGCATTGACCAGCGGCAGTGGTCGTTTATCGCCCGCTATTCGCCCACCCCCTGTAGCCAGCCCGAAACGGACCGTGAAAACGGTCCGTTTTGCGTTGGAGTGACCATCAGGCCACTGTTAGAATCGGGGTTTTCCCGCGCTGCGCCGGCCGCCACAAAGCCCGGCCGGCTGCCGTTCCACCTCTCTCGCCCCCGCCATGCAATCGCTCTGGATGCTGTTCGCCGCCTTCGCCTTTTCCTTGATGGGAGTGGGCGTCAAGCTGGCATCCGAGTTCTACACCACCGGCGAAATCGTCTTCTATCGCAGCATCATCGGCGTGACGATCATGTGGATCATGCTGCGCTCGCAAGGCATTTCCGTGCGCACGCCGCACATGGCCACGCACATCAAGCGCAGCTTGTTCGGCGTGACTGCCCTGCTGCTCTGGTTCACCTCGATCACCCTGCTGCCGCTGGCCACGGCCATGACGCTGAACTACATGTCGCCGGTCTGGATCGCGCTGATCCTGGGCGCCAGCGCGGCGCTGGCCGGCACGGCGGGTGGCGCGGACCGCAAGCTGATCGGCGCCATCCTGCTGTCGTTCGCCGGGGTGTTGTGCCTGCTGCAGCCGTCGGTCGGCAAGGACCAGGTGACCGGCGGCCTCATCGGCCTGATCTCCGGCGTGTTCACGGCGCTGGCCTATGTGGAGGTGCGCCAGCTCGGCCAGCTTGGCGAGCCCGAAGGCCGCATCGTCTTCTATTTCTCCGCCGTCGGCATGGTCTGCGGGCTGGTCTGGATGCTCTACTCCGGCGTCAGCCACCATACCTGGCACGGCGCCGGGCTGCTGCTCGCCATCGGCATCCTGGCCACGCTGGGCCAGACCTCGATGACGCGCGCCTACAAGCGCGGCAATACCCTCCTGACCGCCAACCTCCAGTACGCGGGCATCGTGTTCTCCAGCCTCTGGGGCATCCTGGTCTGGGACGACAAGCTCAACTGGATCTCCTGGCTCGGCATGGTGCTGATCATCGCCAGCGGCATCGCCACCACCCTCACTCGCGCCCGCGACACCGACAAGCACCCGACCCCGGCCACGCCTGTGAAGTCGGCGGAGGCGGAAGTGCATCCCGAGGTGTAGCAGAACGCTGAAAGCCTGCTGGGCTTTGATGATGGTCAGATCGGGCTGAGCTTGGCTGAGTAGAGTCTGCCGTCGTACCCAACGACGGAGCTTTGTCATGCAGCAGTGCAGTTTGGTGTTGAACGACCAGCCGATGAGTGCGTTCCGTGCAGGAAGTGCCGAGTTTCCTGCCTTTTCTGGCCTGGCTCCCCATATCAACAAGCGAACGAGCATCTGTATTCCAGACCATGGCCCCATTCCACCGGGCACGTACTACATCGTTGATCGTGAATCAGGCGGACGACTGGGGTGGTTTTACGAATGGTACGAACGCCAAACGGATTGGTTCGCGCTATACGCCGACGATGGCCGCATGGACGACTGGACGTTTTGCAATGAAATTCGTCGAGGCAACTTTAGGTTGCACCCAAAAGGTAGGCGTGGCATCAGCAAGGGCTGCATCACGATCGAGCGCCCTACTGACTTCCACGTCATCCGTCATTTGCCGACGGCCTCGAAGAAATTCCCGATCCCGGGAACACGGCTCCTCGCTTACGGAAAAGTGGTGGTCAGATGAGTCAGCTCCGCAATACAGTCCTGCTGGTGATCTGGCTGGTCGTCGCCACGCATATCTACGGGCTCGTATGGAGCCGCTATCCCGACTATTTCCCTGAATACCCTGAGTCAGTGGGCCGTTTCATCGACTGGCTGACAAGGGACTATCAGCCAAGGGGCATCGAGTCGCTGACGACCTACTACTACCTGATCCTCTCGTTCCCGCCGGTGGCCGTCCTGACGGCACTTGGCCTGTTCCTCCGGCGCAAGCTCCGCCGACGCGCGAAACCGCACTGATCGATCCCGCGGTGTAGCATGGATGCCATCGCCAAACCCCATGCTCACCGCAATGCCGACCCCACTGATCACCGCCACCGAACTGAACCAACTGCTTAGCCAGGGCAGCCACGACGTCGTGCTGTTCGACTGCTCGTTCGATCTCGCCGACCCGGCTGCCGGGCGCGAGGCCTATCACCAGGGCCACCTGCCGGGGGCCTACTACCTCCATCTCGACAATGAACTGTCCGGGCCCAAGACCGGATTCAACGGCCGTCATCCGCTGCCCGATGCGGAGCTGTTCGCCGCGCGGCTGCGGGCGCTTGGCGTGAACAACGGTTCGCTGGTCGTGGCCTATGACGGGCAGGGCGGCATGTTCGCGGCCCGGCTTTGGTGGCTGATGCGCTGGATCGGCCATGCGGCCGTAACGGTGCTCGATGGCGGCAGGAATGCCTGGGTGGCGGCTGGGCTGCCGCTCGAGCGCGGGGCGACGCCCGAGCCGGATATGGACACTGATAACGGCACTGGCGGCGACCTGTCGCGCAAGGCGTCGCTAGTCCCGACCGTCGATGCCGAGGCGCTGCTGGCCAATCTCGCCGCCCCGTCCCGGCTGGTGGTGGATGCCCGCGCCGCCGACCGCTTCCGCGGCGAGAACGAGACGCTCGACCCCGTCGGCGGCCATATTCCCGGCGCGGTGAATCGCTTCTTCAAGGACAACCTCGCCCCGGACGGCTATTTCAAGCCAGCGGAGACGTTGCGTGCGGAGTTCGCTCAGGTGTTTTCCGGCAAGGCGCCGGCCGATACGGTGATGCAGTGCGGCTCCGGCGTGACCGCCTGCCACAACCTGCTGGCGATGGAAGTGGCTGGCCTGACCGGCGCGGCGCTCTATCCGGGGTCGTGGAGCGAGTGGTGCGCCGACCCGAAGCGGCCGGTGGCGACCGGCGCCTGAGTCCCGGCGCCAATACGCGAAGCGGCGTCAGTGCGACGCCGCCTCCGTCTTCGCCCCACGGTGGTGGTCGTGCTCCTCGCGCACGCCGTTCGTGATAAACACGATCGCCGCGATGCCCGCCGCCACCAGCACCACCTGCACTGCCGACTCCTTGAGGCGCGGCCGGCGCTGCATCTGCGGCATCAGGTCGCTGACGGCGATATAGACGAAGCTGCTCGACGCAATCACGAGCACGTACGGAATCCAGCCGCTCAACTGGTCCAGCAGGAAATATCCCACCACGCCGCCGATCACGGCCGCCAGGCTCGACAGCAGGTTGAACGCAAAGGCGCGCGCCTTCGAGAACCCCGCGTTGAGCAGCACGATGAAATCGCCAACTTCCTGCGGAATCTCATGCGCGGCAATGGCCAACGCCGTCACCACGCCGATCTTGGGATCGGCCAGGAAGGCAGCGGCAATCACGATGCCATCGGCAAAGTTATGGAAGGTATCGCCGACGAGGATGGTCAGGCCGCTGCGGCCTGCTTCCTCGCGGTCGTGGCCGTGATGATGGTGGTGCCCGTCGCCCTCATGGTGGTGCGAGTGGCGCAGCAACGAGATCTTCTCCAGCAGGAAGAAGCCCAGCAGGCCGGCCAGCAATGTGCCGAACAGTGCACGTGGGTCTGCGCCGGACTCGAACGCCTCGGGCAGCGAGTGAAGCAGCGCCGTGGCCAGCAGCACCCCTACCGAGAAGCTCACCATGCGCTCGACCACGCGCGAGGCCACGGTCAGCGACAGCAGCGCCGCCCCGAGAATGCTCCCGACGCCCGAAATGGTCGCCGCCAGCAGGATGTACAGAAGCGTGGAATGGATGATGGGCTCCCGGCGCCCGGTATGCGGCTGTCAGGCCCGCCGCATACCGATTAACGCAACAAGGTTGCAAAAACTGGAAAGCCGCATTGTACGTATGTCCGCGCCGACTTTGCAATGTCCGCGATGTCCAACTCGGCGCGGGGTCAATCGCCCCCCGCTCGCTCCCGCTCAGGCCACCTTGTTCGCGCGCAGCCAGGCCAGGCAGCGTTGCCAGCCATCCTTGGCAGCGGCTTCCACGTAGCTGGACCGGTAATCGGCGTTAAAGGCGTGGCCCGCTTCGGGATAGACCACGAACGTCGAGGCCTTCGCATTGGCATCGGGCGACGCTACCAGCGCGGCCTTCATCTTCGCGACGTGCTCCTGCGTGATGCCGGTGTCCTTGCCGCCGTACAGCCCCAGCACGGGCGCATGGAGCTGGTTGACGCTCTCCAGTGCGCTACGCGGCTTGAGCGGTGTCGGCTCGCCTACCAGCTGGCCGTACCAGGCCACGCCGGCCTTCACCCGGGGGCTATGGGCGGTGTAGAGCCAGGTGATGCGTCCGCCCCAGCAGAAGCCGGTAATGCCGAGCCGGTTCAGGTCGCCGCCATGGGCGCCGGCCCAGGTGCTGGCGGCGTCCAGGTCGCCCATGACCTGCGCGTCCGGCACCTTGGCGATGATGTTGGTCTGTAATTCCTGGATCGTGCCGAAGCTGCCCGGGTCGCCCTGCCGCGCGAACAGTTCCGGAGCGATGGCCAGATAGCCGAGCTTGGCGAAGCGCCGGCAAATGTCTGCAATGTGTTCATGCACGCCGAAGATCTCGCTGATCACCAGCACCACGGGCAGGTTGGTCTTGCCTTCGGGCTGGGCGCGGTAGGCGGGCATGTTGAAGCCGCCGGACGGGATGGTCACTTCGCCGGCGGTCAGGCCGTGAAAGTCGGTCTTGATGGTTTCGGCCGCCACCGGCAGGGCTGCCGCCGCGAAGGCGGAGCCCAAAGCGGTCTTGACGAAACGCCGGCGATCGAACGTCTGGGCGGGGACGAGGCTTTCCACTTCGGGCTGCAGCATGGGGCGGGCTCCTTGGGTTCGCTGGCGTGACGCATACGGTGCTCACGCAACGCCAGCGATTCTAAGCGCACTTTGCCGCCCCGTGCCACGCCCCCGTCCCCCTCCTCCTCAGTGCCCTCAATGCTCCTCAGTGCAGCTTCACGCGCGGGCTGGTCTTGCTGCGCAGCCAGTGCGTCACCGTATCGAGCCCCATGCCGATGGCACCGTGGAGCGCCAGCACGTGCATCCGATACAGCGAGGTGTACATGAAGCGCGCCATCAGCCCCTCGATAAACATCGATCCGCCGATCAGCCCGCCCATCAGGCTGCCGACCGCGCTGAAATGCCCCAGGGACACCAGCGAGCCGAAGTCCTTGAACGCAAACCGCGGCAGCGGCTTGCCGTCCATGCGGGCGCGGATCGCGTCATAGAGGAAGGTGGCCTGCTGGTGCGCCGCCTGCGCGCGCGGCGGCACGGCGGTCTGCTTCTCCGGCCACGGGCAGCTGGCGCAGTCGCCGAACGCGAAGATGTCCGGATCGGCCTCGGTTTGCAGCGTGGGGCCCACCACGATCTGGCCCTGCTTGCTGACCGGCAGGCCGAGCGTGCGGAGGACGCCCGGCGCGGTGATGCCGGCCGCCCAGACCGTCAGGTCGGCGTCGATGCGCTTGTCGCTGGCGGTGAGCACGGCGTCGTCGGTGACCTGCGTCACGCGCTCGGCGGTCAGCACGTCCACGTCGAGCTTGCGCAGCAGCTTGGTGGTTTCGGCGGAAACGCGCTCGGACAGCGCCGGCAGGATGCGCGGGCCGGCTTCGATCACGTGGATGCGCACATCGCGGCGCGGGTCCAGCTGGTGCAGGCCGTAGGCGTTGAGCACGTGCGCGGTGTTGCGCAGCTCGGCGGACAACTCCACGCCCGTGGCGCCGGCGCCGATGATCGCCACGTCCACGCGCGGCCGGCCATCCTCGCCCGTACGGCCCCGCCCATTCTGGGCGCGCACGCACGCGGCAATCAGCTTGCGGCGGAAGCGCTCGGCCTGCTCGACGGTATCGAGCGCAATCGCATGCTCGGCCGCGCCGGGCACGTTGAAAAAGTGCGTGACGCAGCCGATGGCCAGGACCAGCGTGTCATAGGGGAGTTCGCGCGCGGGCAGCAACTCGGTGCCATCCAGATCGACGCACGCGGCCACCTGGATGACCTTGCGCGCCCGATCGACACCGGTCAACTCGCCCTGCTGGAACTCGAAGTGATGCCACCGCGCCTGCGCGACGTATTCGAGCTGGTGGGTGTTGGGGTCCATGCTGCCGGCGGCCACTTCGTGGAGCAGCGGCTTCCAGATGTGCGTGGGCGAGCGGTCCACCAGCACCACCTGGGCCTGGCCGCGCTTGCCCAGCTTGTCGCCGAGCCGGGTCACGAGCTCAAGCCCGCCGGCCCCGCCGCCCACGACGATGATGCGATGGGCGGATGCCTGCGTCGCGCGCAGCATGTCGCGCTGAGCGTTGGGCGAGGGTTCGACGTGCGTATCGCCCTGTGTACCGATGTGTGCCGCCGTGCCCGCTGCTACCTCGTTACCGGTTGTACTGCCATCCGTGGTGCTCATGGTCTACCCGATCTTCTCTATTTGGAAACCGGTGTCGACCCGCGTCGGCGAGCGTTATGTTGTCGTTGTGGCGCCGCGCGGATCCTATTCGTTGGCCCCAGTTTGCTGCACGGCAATAGAACTGGCAAGCCTCCACGCGATGATGTCGCGCATTCACCGCAACGCCTCTCCTGTACGCATCCGCATGCAGGAGAGGCGTCACCTTCAATGCGCCTCTTCCCAGTTGCTGCCGCTGCCCACTTCGGCCACCAGCGGCACGCGCAGCGTCGCCACCGAGCACATCAGCTCGGGCAGGCGCGTCTTCACCAGTTCGAGTTCGGCCTGCGGCACTTCGAGCACCAGTTCATCGTGCACCTGCATGATCTGGCGCGTGCCGAGGTTGTCGCGCTCGAGCCAGTCCTGCACGGCGATCATCGACAGCTTGATGAGATCCGCCGCCGTGCCCTGCATCGGCGCGTTGATGGCGGCGCGCTCGGCGCCCTGGCGGCGCGGGCCATTGCCGCCGTTGATGTCGGGCAGCCAGAGGCGGCGGCCGAACACCGTTTCGACGTAGCCCTGCTCGCGCGCGGTCTGGCGCGTCTCTTCCATGTAGTGGGCCACGCCGGGATAGCGCATGAAGTAGCGGTCGATGTAGTGCTTGGCCGCCTCGCGCTCGATGCCGAGGTTGCTGGCCAGCCCGAACGCGCTCATGCCGTAGATCAGGCCGAAGTTGATGACCTTGGCGTAGCGGCGCTGCTCGCTGGACACCGCCTCGCGCTCCACGCCGAAGATCTCGCCCGCCGTGGCGCGGTGGATGTCCTCGCCGTTGGCGAAGGCGCGCAGCAGGTTCTCGTCGCCCGAGATATGGGCCATGATGCGCAGCTCGATCTGCGAGTAGTCGGCGGAGACGATCACGTTGCCCGGCGCGGCGATGAACGCCTCGCGGATGCGCCGCCCCTCCTCGGTCCGCACCGGGATGTTCTGGAGGTTCGGCTCGGTCGAGGCCAGCCGGCCCGTCACGGCCGTGGCCTGCCCGTAGCTCGTGTGCACGCGCCCGGTCTGCGGATTGACCATCTTCGGCAGCTTGTCCGTGTAGGTGGACTTCAGCTTCGACAAACCCCGATAGTCGAGCAGCAGCTTGGGCAGCGGATAGTCCTCGGCCAGCTTCTGCAGCACCTCTTCATCCGTGGACGGCGCCCCGCTGGCGGTCTTCTTGACCACCGGCAGCTTCATCTGCGTGAACAGGATCTCGCCGATCTGCTTCGGCGAACCGAGGTTGAACGGCTGCCCGGCGGCCTCGAAGGCGGCTTTCTCCAGTTCCATCATGCGCTGGCCGAGTTCGGCGCTCTGTGCGCCAAGCCGCGCGGCGTCGATCAGCACGCCATTGCGCTCGATCTTCTGGAGCACCACCGAGACCGGAATCTCGATGTTCTCGTACACGTACTTGAGCCCGCTTGCCGCTTCCAGCTGCGGATGCATCTTGCGATGGAGACGCAGCGTCACGTCGGCATCCTCGGCCGCGTACTCGGTAGCGCGCTGGAGATCGATCTGGTCGAAGCCGATCTGGCTCGCGCCCTTGCCGCAGACTTCCTCGTAGGTCAGCGTCTTCAGGTTCAGCAGACGCTCGGCCAGGCTGTCCATGCCGTGGTTACGGTGCGAAGCCAGCACGTAGCTTTCCAGCATCGTGTCCTGGGCGATGCCGAGCAGCTTGACGCCGTGGTTGGCGAAGACGTGGGAATCGTACTTCAGGTGCTGGCCGAGCTTCGGCCGCGCCGGGTCTTCGAGCCACGGGCGCAGCCGCTCCAGCACGTATTCGCGCGACAGCTGGCCGTGGTTCTCCATGCCGGCCACATCCGGGCCGCGATGGGCGACGGGGATGTAGGCGGCCTCGCCCGGCTCCACCGACAGCGACAGGCCCACCAGCTGGGCCTGCATCGGGTCGAGCGAGGTGGTTTCGGTGTCGATGGCAGTCAGCGGCGCATCGATGATCCGGGCGATCCAGGCGTCGAGCGCGGCCTCGGTGGTCACGGTCTCGTAGCGGATCTCGGCGGGGGTGGTGTCGGGCGCGGGGAGGTCGGCCGAGGCATCGGCCGGGCCATCGAACAGCCCGCCCTGCGGCGAAGGTGCCGGCGCCGCGCCGGCACGCGACGAGCGGGCGGCGGCGCGGGCGTTCGGCAGGGACTCGCCCGTGGCCTCGCGCAGCCAGGTCTTGAAGCCATAGCGCGAGAAAAAGGCGATCAGCTTCTCGTTGTCCTCGCCCAGCTCGCGCAGCGCGTGGAAGTCCGCCACGGCGTCGCTGAGGTCGCAGTCAGTCTTGACCGTAACCAGCTGCCGCGCGCGCGGCAGCCAGTCGAGCGTGTTGCGCAGGTTCTCGCCCACCACGCCCTTGATGCCGTCGGCGCCGGCCATGATGCTGTCCAGCGTGCCGTACTCGGTCAGCCACTTCACGGCGGTCTTCGGCCCCACCTTGGGCACGCCGGGCACGTTGTCCACCGCATCGCCAATCAGGGAGAGATAATCGACGATCCGCTCCGGCGGCACGCCGAACTTGGCCACCACACCGGGCGGATCGAGCACTTCGCCGCTCATCGTGTTGACCAGCGTGACGTGGTCGTTCACCAGCTGCGCGAGGTCCTTGTCGCCCGTGGATACCACGGTACGCACGCCCTGCGCCGTGGCCTGGCAGGCCAGCGTGCCGATCACGTCATCGGCTTCCACGCCTTCCACCACCACGATCGGCCAGCCCAGCGCGCGCACGGCCTCGTGGATCGGCTCGATCTGTTTGGCCAGATCCTCGGGCATGGACGGGCGGTGTTCCTTGTATGCGGGGTATAGCGCATCCCGGAACGTCTTGCCCTTGGCGTCGAACACGCAAGCGATATACTCTGCCGGGAAGTCGTTGCGCAGCTTGCGCAACATGTTGATCATGCCGTAGATTGCCCCTGTAGGCAGCCCTTCGCCATTCCTCAGGTCCGGCAGAGCGTGATACGCGCGATACAAGTAGCTCGATCCATCGACGAGCAAAAGCGTTTTTTGACTATCCGACATTCCCATGGACTCTAAATTGACTGGCGCCCCAGCTGGTGGCGCGGCGACCGGCCCCCAGGCCGATACGGACGTTTCCGACATCTCCGGCGATACCGTGAACCCGCCGCCCGAGAAAGCCTCGGCGCATGCCGCCGCCATCGCCGCGAAAGCCGATGCCGCGGCGGCGGGCAAATCGCCCGAAGCCCAGGATGCAGCCGCCGCGGCGGCAGCAGCGCGCGCCAACCCGCGCAAGATGATTCCGAGCCTGCGCGCGCTGGCAGATGAAGACCGCGCCACCGCAAAGAAGGCGCGTGCCTCGTGGCAAATGTTCACGATTATGGCAGAGTTCATCGAGGCCACCGAGTACCTCTCGGAGATCCGCCCGGCCGTCTCGATCTACGGCAGCGCACGCCTGCGCGAGGACTCGCCGTACTACCAGAAGACCATCGAGATCGCCCGGCTGTTCTCGGACGCCGGCTTCGCGGTGATCTCCGGCGGCGGCCCCGGCATCATGGAGGCGGCCAACAAGGGCGCGCACGCCGGCAAGTCGGCCAGCGTGGGCCTGAACATCGAGCTTCCGCACGAGCAGCAGGGCAATCCGTACCAGGACATCGCCATGCGCTTCCGCCACTTCTTCACGCGCAAGGTCACCTTCGTGAAGAATTCGGACGCATTCATCGTCATGCCCGGCGGCTTCGGCACGCTGGACGAGCTGGCCGAGGTGCTCACGCTGGTGCAGACCGGCAAGTCGCGCTCGGTGCCGGTGGTGATGTACGGCAGCCGGTTCTGGAAGGGCCTGCTGGACTGGTTCCGCTTCACGCTGCTGCCGATGGGCCTGATCGCCGAGCATGACCTCGACCTGATGAAGATCGTGGACGAGCCCCAGGAAGTGCTGGAAGCGGTCTATGACTATTACGAGAAGCGCGGCGGCGACCACCCGATCCCGCCGAAGGAAGAAATGTTCTATCTGTGAGGCATTGGCGGCGTCTCCGGTCGGCGAGGGGGCGCAGGACGCACGTGCCGGGGTGCCCCGGGGGTCACGAGAGCGGCCCGTGGGCGGCAGGAATTGCTAGAATGGAAGCCTGTCAGTCTGCCAGGTCCGGCGCCGCCGGGCCGCAGACTCAATCCGCGTGGCGGGGCCTGCCGGCCCGCACGCACAGGAGCCCCAGATGACCTCCCCTTCGCACCCGGCTGCCGTGCTTGCCGCGACCGTGCTGGCACTCGTGCCGGCCCTGGCCGCCGCACAGGGCAACGCGGAAAGCAGTGCGCTGACACAACAAGAACTGAACCAGATCAACAATCAGCCGATCGCCCCCGCGTCGAAAAGCCAGCTCAACCAGCCGCGCGAGCCGAGCTTCGTGCTGCGCGAGCGCGATGGGACCCAGGTGACCGAGTACCGGAACAAGGGGCAGGCCACCGATATCCAGGTGCGCTCCGGCGTGGGCACGAAATACGAGATGAGCAAGCCGGAAGACAGCTCGCCCAAGATTCGTGACCATGACGTGAACCGCGTGCCGTCGGTCAACCTGAAATTCTGAGCGTCTCAACGATCCTATTCACCCACGACCCGGCCGGACGACAACGCCCGACCGGATCGCGCCGGCCCTCCGGCAGTCATGCCGCGGCGGCGGACGGCCTTTGTCCAGAACGGCCTGCCGCGCCCGATTCGCACCAATAAAACAGTATGGCCGTATTCACCACGGTCTCGCAGGACGAGATCGCCCGCTGGCTGCTTGACTACGACCTTGGCGAAGTTCGCGCGCTGCGCGGCATTGCTTCCGGGATCGAGAACAGCAATTTCTTTCTGACCATGGAGCAGGATGGCGTCACGCGCGAGTACGTGCTGACCATCTTCGAGCGGCTGAGCTTCGCGCAGCTGCCGTACTACCTGCACCTGATGGATCATCTGGCCCGGCATGGCATCAGCGTGCCGGCGCCCGTGGCCGCGCGCGACGGGGAGATCCTGCGCGCGCTCAAGGGCAAGCCGGCGACCATCGTCACGCGGCTCTCCGGGGCCTCGCAACTGGCCCCGCAGGCCAGCCACTGCGCCGAGGTGGGCACCATGCTGGCCCGCATGCATCTGGCCGGGCAGGACTATCCGCGCCAGCAGCCCAACCTGCGCAGCCTGGCCTGGTGGCGCCAGACCGAACCCGAAATCCTGCCGTTCCTCGCCCCGGCCCAGCGCCAGTTGCTGGCCGGCGAGATCGCCCACCAGACCGCGTTCTTCGGCAGCGCCGACTACGCCGCGCTGGCCGGCGGCCCGTGCCACTGCGACCTGTTCCGTGACAATGTCCTGTTCGACACCGACGCCAGCGGCGCGCCGAAACTCGGCGGTTTCTTCGATTTCTACTTCGCCGGCAACGACAAGTGGTTGTTCGACCTGGCCGTGACCGTGAACGACTGGTGTATCGACCTGCCCACCGGCGCGCTGGACGTTGACCGCGCGCAGGCCATGCTGCGGGCTTATCATGCGGTGAGGCCACTCACGGCCATCGAGGCCGCGCACTGGCAGGACATGCTCCGCGCGGGTGCGCTGCGCTTCTGGGTATCGCGTCTGTGGGACTTTTTCCTGCCGCGCGAGGCCGACATGCTCCAGCCGCACGATCCGACCCACTTCGAACGCATCCTGCGCCGCCGTCTCGACGGTGCCGCACCGCTCCCCTGGATCTGATTCGCCATGCAACTACTGGAAGTTCCCGCCAAGGAAGGCTACGTCTGGTTCCGCCAGGGCATCTGGCTGTTCCGCAAGAACCCGCTCGCGTTCCTGATGCTGCTGTTCATCTACCTGATTGCCGCACAACTCGCGATCTTCGTGCCGCTGTTCGGCATCATCGCGCTGCTAGTGGTCACGCCGGGCATCAATGTGGGGGTGATGACGGCCTGCCGCGATGTCATCCAGAGCA
The DNA here is from genome assembly GCF_052115685.1 of Cupriavidus sp. 2KB_3. Taxonomy (NCBI): domain Bacteria; kingdom Pseudomonadati; phylum Pseudomonadota; class Betaproteobacteria; order Burkholderiales; family Burkholderiaceae; genus Cupriavidus; species Cupriavidus sp. 2KB_3. Next base: position 180,602 of record NZ_JBFRHD010000001.1, on the reverse strand, counting down.
AGCGCGTGCTACCCACGGTGCTGTTGGCGGGGTTCCGCAGCAATGGCAAGCAGGCCATGCGGCATCTGTTCGTGCTGGGCGGCATCTATGCCGCGATGGTGTTCCTGCTGAGCCTGATCGCCACGTCGCTGGTCGATATCGGCGCGCTGGCGCAGGTGGTGCTGAAGGGCGAGGAGCCCACGCCGGACGCAATGCGCCAGCTCTACCTGGCCATGCTGACTGGCGCGGCGCTCTACACGCCGATCGCAATGCTGTTCTGGTTCGCGCCGATGCTGACCGCCTGGCACGGCGTGCCGCCGGTGAAGGCGCTGTTCTTCAGCTGGACGGCCTGCTGGCGCAACCGGGGCGCGTTCTTCGCCTACGCCGGGCTGTTCGCCGTCCTGATCGTGGCGCTGCCGCTGTTCCTGGAAGTGATCTTCGCCGCGATCGGCGCGGAGACGGTGCTGTCGTTCCTGGTCACGCCGTACTCGCTGCTGATGCTGGCGATTCTGTACTGCTCGTTCTACGCCACCTATCGCGGGTGCTTCAACATCGTGCCGGCCGAGGCCACCGACGCCCAGAACGTCAATCCGTGACGTGTTAGGCACCTGGCCGGGGCAACCCCGGCCAGGTGCCGGTTTCAGTCGATGGTGTCGAGCTTGGCCACCGCCAGCGCCAGCCACTTGGCGCCGTGGCGCTTGAAGTTGATATTGGCGCGCGCGTCGGCGCCCTCGCCTTCCAGCGCCGTGATCTTGCCTTCCCCGAACTTGTTGTGGAACACGTTCTGGCCGACCCGGAAGCCGGTGTCGGCTGCGCGTTTTTCCTCGGCGTAGGTCTTGCCGGTGTCCATGCCGCCCGTGGGCCGGGTGCCGCTGTAAGGCACGTCCTCGGGCTTCTTGTACCAGTCGCGGCCCCAGCCGCTCTCCCGCTCCCCGCCCTGGCGGTTGCGGCCATAGCCCTCCCGGCCATAACCGCCGCCACCGCCCCCACTGTACGAACCGTAGGCCTGCGCCGGCGGCGTGATCCACTTCAGCGACGCCTCCGGCAACTCCTCGAAGAACCGCGAGCGGATGTGGTAACGCATCTGGCCATGCAGCACACGGCTCTGGGCGAAGGACATATAGAGCCGCTCGCGCGCCCGGGTGATCGCCACGTACATCAGGCGGCGCTCTTCCTCCAGCCCATCGGCCTCCATGGCGCTGTTCTCGTGCGGGAACAGCCCTTCTTCCAGGCCGGTAATGAACACCACGTTGAATTCGAGGCCCTTGGCCGCGTGCACGGTCATCATCTGCACCGCGTCCTGGCCAGCCTGGGCCTGGTTGTCGCCGGCCTCCAGGGAGGCATGGGTCAGGAACGCCACGAGCGGCGTCATCACCACCGGCAACTGCTCGGGATCCAGCACCTGGAGCACCTGGTCGCCATCGGCCAGCACCGGCGCGGCGTCGCCGATCCGGTTGGCGGGTAGCACGCTGGCCAGTGCGTCGAGCCCGTAGCCCTCTTCCACCACAAAGGCCTGCGCGGCGGTAACCAGTTCCTGCAAGTTCTCGATGCGGTCCTGACCTTCCTTCTCGGTCTGGAAGTGCTGGATCAGGCCGCTGGTGTTGATCACGTACTCCACCGTCTCCGGCAGGGTCATGCGCCGCGTCTCGGCCCGCATCTGGTCGATCAGGCGGATAAACGCACCCATCGTGCTGCCCGCCTTGCCCGGCACGTGGGCCACGGCCTCGGAGAGCGAGACGTTGTACTGGCGCGCGGCGTCCTGGAGCAACTCCAGCGAACGCGCCCCGATGCCGCGCGTCGGGAAGTTGACCACCCGCCCGAACGCCGCGTCGTTGCGCGGGTTCTCGATCAGTTGCAGATAAGCGAGCGCATGCTTCACTTCAGCCCGCTCGAAGAAGCGCAGGCCGCCGTACACCCGATAGGCGATGCCGGACGAGAACAGCGCGTGCTCGATCACCCGCGACTGCGCGTTGCTGCGATACAGGATGGCAATCTCGGAGCGCGACATCCCCTGAGCGATCTGGTCGCGGATCTCCTCGACGATCCACGAGGCTTCCTGCCCGTCCGACCCGGCCTGGAACACCCGCACCAGCTCGCCGTGGCCGGCATCCGTGCGCAGGTTCTTGCCCAGCCGCCGCGCGTTGTGGGCGATCAGATGGTTGGCCGAATCGAGGATGTGGCCGTGCGAACGGTAGTTTTGCTCCAGCTTGATCAGGTGGCGCACGCGGAATTCGTTCTCGAAGTCGCGCATATTGCCGACGTTGGCACCCCGAAACGCGTAGATGCTCTGGTCGTCATCGCCCACGGCGAACACCGCCGCCGCGCTGCCCGTGCCATAGCCGGCCAGCAGCTTGAGCCACTGGTACTGGAGCACGTTGGTGTCCTGGAACTCGTCCACCAGCACGTGGCGGAAGCGGTGCTGGTAGTGCTGGCGGATGGCGTCGTTGTAGCGCAGCAGTTCGTAGCAGCGCAGTAGCAATTCGGCGAAATCGACCACGCCTTCGCGCTGGCACTGCTCGTCGTAGGCGGCGTACAGATCGACGAAACGGCGGTTGAAATCGTCGTTCGCCTCCACGTCGCGGGGGCGCAGCCCCTGCTCCTTGGCGTTGTTGATGAAGTACTGGAGGTTCTTGGCCGGGTACTTCTCGTCATCGACATTCAGCGACTTCAGCAGCCGCTTGAGCGCGGAAAGCTGGTCCTGGGTGTCCAGGATCGAGAAGGTCTGCGGCAGCCCGGCGTCCTTGAAGTGCGCGCGCAGCATCCGGTTGCAGAGCCCGTGGAAGGTACCGATCCACATGCCGCGCGTGTTGATGGGCAGCATGGATGACAGCCGGGTCTGCATCTCCTTGGCCGCCTTGTTGGTGAAGGTGACGGCCAGCACGCCGGCCGGCGACACCCGGCCGTTCTGGATCAGCCAGGCGATGCGGGTGGTCAGCACGCGCGTCTTGCCGCTGCCCGCCCCCGCCAGGATCAGGGCCGGTTCATCGGGCAACGTGACGGCGGCGAGTTGTTCGGCGTTGAGATTGGCAAGCAGGCTGGACATCGGGGAAGGGGCCTTTTGGCCGCGTGGGGCCGGGGAATGGCGGCAATTATACCGGGGGGACCGGGGCCGCCAGCGGCGCCCGGCGGCGGTCGACGTCGGCAAATGCGCACCGGCACCCCCGCCTCCCCTATAATTTGACGTTTTCCCGGCCCGACGCCGTGGCGCCCCGACTGTTTTCGATGGAATCCGATCAGTCCGCCCAGCGGCCAGCCCCGACCCGCATACCTCGACATCCCCAAGCATGACCGCCCAAGACCAGTCCCTTGCCAAGAGCTTCGAACCCGCCGCCATCGAGGCGAAATGGGGCCCCGAATGGGAGCGCCGCGGCATCGCCCAGCCCACGATGGACGCCAATCGTCCCGATTTCGCCATCCAGCTGCCGCCCCCCAATGTGACCGGCACGCTGCACATGGGCCACGCGTTCAACCAGACCATCATGGACGGCCTGACGCGCCACGCGCGCATGCGCGGCGCCAACACGCTGTGGGTGCCGGGTACCGACCACGCGGGTATCGCCACGCAGATCGTGGTGGAGCGCCAGCTGGAAGCCCAGGGCGTGTCGCGCCATGACCTCGGCCGCGAGAAGTTCGTCGAGAAGGTCTGGGAGTGGAAGGAGGAGTCGGGCTCCACCATCACGCGCCAGGTGCGCCGCATGGGGGCGTCGATCGACTGGACGCGCGAGTACTTCACGATGTCGCCCGAGATGTCGCAGGCCGTGACCGAGGTGTTCGTCCGCCTGTTCGAACAGGGCCTGATCTACCGTGGCAAGCGCCTGGTCAACTGGGACCCGGTGCTGGGCACGGCCGTGTCCGACCTGGAAGTGGACAGCGTGGAAGAGGAAGGCTCGCTCTGGCACATCCACTACCCGCTGGCCGAGCCGGACGCCGTGCACGGCCTGACCCACCTGACCGTGGCCACCACGCGCCCGGAAACCATGCTCGGCGACACCGCCGTGATGGTCCACCCCGAGGACGAGCGCTATGCGCACCTGATCGGCAAGTTCGTGCACCTGCCGCTGACCGACCGCAAGATTCCGGTCATTGCCGATGAATACGTGGACCGCGCGTTCGGCACGGGCGTGGTCAAGGTCACGCCGGGCCACGACTTCAACGACTACGCGGTGGGCCAGCGCCACAACCTGCCGCAGCTCTCGATCCTGACGCTGGACGCCAGGATTGTCGCCGACGCGCCGGCCGCCTACGCCGGCATGGACCGCTTCGCGGCGCGCGAAAAGATGGTGGCCGACCTGAAGGAACAGGGCCTGCTGGGCGAGGTCAAGAAGCACAAGCTGATGGTGCCGCGCAGCGAGCGCACGAGCACCGTGATCGAGCCAATGCTGACCGACCAGTGGTTCGTCGCCATGAGCAAGCCGGCTCCCGAGGGCACGTTCTATCCGGGCCGCTCGATTGCCGAAGTGGCGCTCGACGCCGTGCAGAGCGGCGAGATCAAGCTCGTGCCCGAGAACTGGAACAGCACCTACAACCAGTGGCTGGCCAACATCCAGGACTGGTGTATCAGCCGCCAGCTCTGGTGGGGCCACCAGATCCCGGCCTGGTACGACGACGCCGGCAACTGCTTTGTCGCCCGTACCGAGGAAGACGCCCGCGCCAAGGCCCAGGCAGCCGGCAGCACCGGCCCGTTGCGCCGCGAGGAAGACGTGCTGGACACGTGGTTCTCGTCCGCGCTTGTGCCTTTTTCGTCACTCGGCTGGCCAGAAAAGACGCCGGAGCTGGAGCACTTCCTGCCGTCGTCGGTGCTGGTCACCGGCTACGACATCATCTTCTTCTGGGTGGCCCGCATGGTCATGATGACCAAGCACTTCACCGGCCAGGTGCCGTTCCACACCGTGTACGTGCACGGCCTGGTGCGTGACTCCGAAGGCAAGAAGATGAGCAAGTCCGAGGGCAATACCCTCGACCCGGTGGACCTGATCGACGGCATCGAACTCGAACCGCTGCTCAAGAAGCGCACCACCGGCCTGCGCCGCCCGAAAGACGCGCCGCGCATCGAATCCAAGACCAAGAAGGAGTTCCCGGACGGCATTCCCGCGTTCGGCGCGGACGCCCTGCGCTTCACCTTCGCCTCGCTGGCCACGCTGGGCCGCAACATCAACTTCGACACCGGCCGGTGCGAGGGCTACCGCAACTTCTGCAACAAGCTCTGGAACGCCACCCGCTTCGTGCTGATGAACACCGAAGGCCATGACTGCGGCATGGGCCCGTGCAGCAACGACTGCGGCCCGGACGGCTACCTGCACTTCTCGCAGGCTGACCGCTGGATCGTCTCGCTGCTCCAGCGCGTGGAGGGCGAAGTCGAAAAGGGCTTCGACGAATATCGTTTCGACAATATCGCCAGCGCAATCTACAAGTTCGTCTGGGACGAGTACTGCGACTGGTACCTGGAACTCGCCAAGGTGCAGATCCAGACCGGCACCGAGGCCCAGCAACGCGCCACGCGCCGCACGCTGCTGCGTGTGCTGGAGACGGTGCTGCGCCTGGCGCACCCGATCATCCCGTTCATCACCGAGGAACTCTGGCAGAAGGTGGCCCCGCTGGCCGGGCGCGCCAAGGGTGACGGCAGCGAGACCATCGCCCTGCAGGACTACCCGCTGCCAGCCGCCGCCAAGATCGACGAAGCCGCCGAAGCCTGGGTGGCCCAGCTCAAGGCCGTGGTGGATGCCTGCCGCAACCTGCGTGGCGAGATGAACATCTCGCCGGCCCAGCGCATTCCGCTCTACGCCCGCGGCGACAGCACATTCCTGAACGCCGCCGCGGCGCAAATCCAGGCACTGGCGAAACTTTCCGAGGTGAAGGTGTTCGAAGACGAGGTCGCCCTCCAGAAGGAAGGCGCCGGGGCGCCGGTGGCCATCGTCGGCGGCAATCACCTGCTGCTGAAGATCGAGATCGACGTCGCGGCCGAGCGCGTGCGCCTGGGCAAGGAGATCGACCGGATCAGCAACGAAATCGGCAAATGCCGGGGCAAGCTGACCAACGAAGCCTTCGTGGCCAAGGCGCCGCCCGCGGTTGTGGCGCAGGAAACACAGCGTTTGTCGGATTTCGAACAGACGCTGGCCAAGCTCCAGGATCAACTACAGCGTCTGCCCGCCTGACGGGCCCGCCACTTCTGCGTCGCCGGCACGGAAGTTGCGACTCGACTGGCATCCGGCCTCGTCCATGTGTAACGACATGTGACCATTACGTCAGCGTCGGACGAAGCCGGACAGACGGCGCCCTCCCTGTACGGCACGGTGTTACACCGGATTGAAAAGGAAAGCTGAAATGGAAAACCGCGTCACCAAGGCCGTCTTTCCGGTCGCTGGGCTAGGTACCCGATTCCTCCCTGCGACCAAGGCGAGTCCCAAGGAAATGCTGCCAGTGGTGGACAAACCGCTGATCCAGTACGCCGTGGAAGAAGCCATGGCCGCCGGCATCACGGAAATGATCTTCGTCACGGGCCGCTCCAAGCGCGCCATCGAGGACCATTTCGACAAGGCGTACGAACTGGAAATGGAGCTGGAGGCCAAGAACAAGCAGGCCCTGCTCGATGTGGTGCGTTCGATCAAGCCGTCGCACGTGGAGTGCTACTACGTGCGCCAGCCCGAGGCCCTGGGCCTGGGCCACGCCGTGCTGTGCGCGGCCAAGCTGGTCGGCGACACGCCGTTCGCCGTCATGCTGGCGGATGACTTGCTCGACGGCGAGGTGCCGATCATGAAGCAGATGGTCGACGTCTATAACCACTACAACTGCTCGGTCCTGGGCGTGGAAGAGATCGCGCCGGAGCAAAGCCGCTCCTATGGCGTGGTGGAAGGCCGCGAATGGGACGAGCGCGTGATCAAGATATCCGGCATCGTCGAGAAGCCGGCCCCCGAAGACGCCCCGTCGAACCTTGGCGTGGTGGGCCGCTACATCCTCACGCCGCGCATCTTCGACCATATCCGCGAACTGAAGCCGGGTGCCGGCGGCGAGTACCAGCTGACCGATGCCATCCAGTCGATGCTCGACCAGGAGCAGGTGCTGGCCTACCGCTACAATGGCGTGCGCTACGACTGCGGCAGCAAGCTCGGCTACCTGAAGGCCACCGTCGAGTTCGCCCTGAAGCACCCGGAAGTGCGCGACGAATTCCGCGCCTATCTGGCCCAGCGCGGATAAGCGCGCCGCCCCGGCATGAAAAAGCCGCCTCGATCGAGGCGGCTTTTTTTGTGGCCAGATGGGCCCAGATAGCCCAGGCGGCCTTAGCGGCGCTTCATGTAGAACACGAACACCTTGTCCACCTCGGCGTGCGACAGCAGCTCGTTGCCAGTCTGCTTGGCGAAGGCCTGGAAGTCACGCGTGGCACCCGGGTCGGTGGCCAGCACCTTGAGCACGTCGCCGCTGGCCATGTCCGCCAGCGCCTTCTTGGTCCGCAGGATCGGCAGCGGGCAGTTCAGGCCGCGCGCGTCCACTTCTTTCTGGAAGTCCATTCCTCTCATCCCACTTATTTTTGGTCGATGCCGTATTGTAACGAAGCGGCGACCAGGCTGAAGTCTGTCGGCCGGCGCGGGTCGGGGATGTCCTCGCCCGAGGCGCGGTCAAAGAAGCGCACGGGCAGCCCGCGCCGCTCCAGGAAATCGGCCACGGCAAAGCCGGTGCCGGCGTTCCAGATCCGCACCTTCTCGGGCGCCACGAGCTTGTATTCGGCCAGTTCCTCGGACAGTTCGATGCGCCCCGTCGCCTTCACGTGATAGGCGATGATCAACTCGTTCTTGCGCATGAACTCGTAGACGCCGATCAGCGACGCGGATTCCGTGTCGAGATTGGTCTCCTCCTTGAGTTCGCGCGCCACGCCCAGCTCCGGCGTCTCGTCGCGCTCCATGAAGCCGGTGACCAGCGCGAACATCCCCTCCGGCCATACCGCGTTGCGCGCCAGCAGCAGCTTGTCCTCGTACTCGACCACCGCCGCCAGCACCGGCAGCGGGTTGTTCCAGTGCACGAAGCCGCAGCCGTCCTGCACACAGGCATGGCGATAGCGGCCGGACATCGGCAGGTGTTCCAGCGGCGCCCCGCATTGGGGGCAGAAACGGTACGGTTGCATCGGAGGGGGCTCCAGGGGTTCAGAGGGCGCAGGCCGCGCGAATATCGGCGGCGAACGCTTCTACGGTCTCGGGCTGCAGGTCCCACGAACACATCAGCCGGCAACCGCCCGCGCCGATGAAGGTGTAGAACAGCCAGCCCTTGGCGCGCAGCGCCTCGATGGCCGGCAACGGCAGTTCGGCGAAGACCGCGTTCGATTCGGTCGGGAACATGATCCGCACGCCGGGAATATCGACGATGCGCTGGTGCAGCAACTGCGCCATCGCGTTGGCATGCCGGGCGTTGGACAGCCAGACATCGTTCTCGAGCATGCCCAGCCACGGCGCGGAGATAAAGCGCATCTTCGACGCCAGCTGCCCGGCCTGCTTCACCCGGTAGGCGAAATCCTCGGCCAGGCGGCGGTCGAAGAACACCACGGCCTCGCCCACCGGCAGGCCGTTCTTGGTGCCGCCGAAGCACAGCACATCCACGCCGGCCCGCCAGGTGATCTCGGACGGATGCACGCCGAGCGCCGCCACCGCATTGGCGAAGCGCGCGCCGTCCATGTGCACGCGCAGCTGCCGCCGCTTGGCAATGGCGGCGATGGCGCGCACTTCCTCCACCGTATAGACCGTGCCGACTTCCGTCGACTGCGTGAGCGAGACCACGCGGGGCTTCGGATAGTGGATGTCCGTGCGCCGCGTGACCAGCGCCTCCACCGCATCGGCGGTCAGCTTGCCGTTGACGCCGGGCGCCGTCAGCAGCTTGGAACCGTTCGAGAAGAATTCCGGCCCGCCGCACTCGTCCGTCTCGATGTGCGCCAGCTCGTGGCAGATCACCGAGTGGTACGACTGGCACAGCGACGACAGCGCCAGCGAGTTAGCCGCCGTGCCGTTGAACACGAAGAAGACCTCGCAGTCGGTCTGGAACAGGTCCCGGATGCGGTCGCAGACCTGCTGGGTCCAGGAATCGTCGCCATAGGCCTTCTCGTGGCCGCTGGCGTTGGCCTCGAGGAAGTATTTCAGCGATTCCGGGCAGAAGCCGGCGTAGTTGTCGGAGGCGAAGTGCTGCATGGGCCGGGCTTTACTTCTTGTCGATCCAGAGCTCGCCGCCGGTGGCCCAATTCTCGCGCTTGATATCGGTGATGATGATGTCCACTGCCGACACCGAGCAGCCCAGCGTCTCGCAGGTGACACGCGTCACTGCCTCGACAAACTTGCGCTTTTGCTCGACCGTGCGGCCTTCGAACATCTCGACGTGAAACGTGGGCATGCTGCTGACTCCTTTTTTAGGGATTTTGCGAGACTCAGTCTCGGTAAGAGGGATCGATTCTATCGAGTTTGCGCAGCAGCGAGGGCCATTCCATCTCGCCCTCGACGGCGCCGTTGTCGTACAGCTGCATCGAGGTGCGCTCGGCCACGTCGGCCGGCGGCTGCACCGTGGCGCGGCCCGCCTGCGCCCCAAGCTGGATCTCGCAGGCCTTGACCAGGGTAGCCATCAGCACGTAGGCCTCGGCCACCGTGCGGCCCACCGTCAGCGTGCCGTGGTTGCGCAGCAGCATGGCTGGGTGCTGGCCCAGCGACACCGTGAGCCGGGCCCCTTCGGCCGGAGTGAACGCCAGGCCCTCGTAGTCGTGATAGCCGATGCGGCCGTGGAAGCGCATGGCGTGCTGCGACAGCGGCAGCAGCCCGTCTGCCTGGGCCGAGACCGCGATGCCGGCCGTGTTGTGCAGGTGCATGACGCAGTGCGCATCGGCCCGCGCGGCGTGCACGGCGGCGTGGAGGGCGAAGCCGGTCACATTGACCGGGTGCACGGTCTCGCCGACCACCTCGCCCCGGCCATTGATCTTGACGAGGTCCGACGCGCGGATCTCGTCAAACGCGAAGCCGAACGGGTTGATCAGGAAGTGGTCCGGCTCACCGGGCACGGTGGCCGAGATATGGGTGTAGATCAGGTCGTCCCAGCGCGCCAGCGCAGCCAGCCGGTAGGCGGCGGCGAGATCGGTGCGCACGCGCGCCTCCTCGGCGCTGACGGGAACAGCCGGGCCCGCGGCACGCGCGGGCTGCAAGGCAAAAGACATGGGGACATTCGCTCCGCGGCCGCCCTGCTGCGAGGCGTGCTCCAGACACGTGCGGGTTCAGTCCCGGTCGAGTGGGCGGCGCAGGCGTAACTGTAGCGCAGTCAGCGCGGGGCGGCAGCGTGCCGCACCGGCATGGCGCGGACCATCCAGCCGAGGATGCCCGCCCCCACCATCAGCGCGGCGGCGGCCGTGGCCAGGGAGGCCGCAAAGCCGCCGGTGCGCGCCACCAGCGTGGTGGCCAGCGGCGGGCCGGCAATCTGCCCGAGGGCGTAGGCGGCCGTCATCAGCCCGATCAGCTTCGGCGCGGCGGCGCCCCACAGCCGGCGCGCCTCGCGCATCAGGAACGACACCAGCGCCGTGAACGGCAGGCCGACGAGCAGGCTGCTCAACGCGAAGCCCGGCACGGTCGGCCAGAATGCCGCCACGGCCACGCCAATCGCCTGCACCGTGTACAGGATCATCGCCACGCGGCGATTGTCGTGATGCATGCCTACGCGCGTGACCAGGAAGGCGCCCACAGCCACGCCGACGCCCAGGATCGGCCAGAACAGGTCCGCCCAGACCGTGCCGGGTATTGCCTGGCGGGCGATCACCGGCAGGAAGGTTGCCGTGATGATGTAGCCGAACCCGGCGAGGCCATAGGCCACGGTCAGGGCCCAGGTTTCGAGATCGAGCCGGGGTGCCGGGGCGGGCGCATCCTTGCTGCCCGCCTGCCCTGCCCGCGCCGGAACGGACGGCGGCGGCGCGCCGAATACGCGCCAGACTGGCACCAGCATCAGCACGCCCAGCACCGTGAAGGCGATCCAGCCCCAGTTCGCCAGCCAGTGCGCGCCCACCATGCCGAACACTGACAGCCCGGTCACAACAATCCCCACGCCGGGGCCGCAGAACATGAGCCCGCCCAGCGTGGGGTGGCCCAGTTCGTCCAGCCGCTGCATGCACCAAGCGGTGGCGTAGACCATCACCAGCGCACTGACCACGCCCGCAATCGTGCGCCATACCAGCCACGCGGGCATGCCGCCCGGCAGCGCCATGGCCAGCGTGAGCAATACGGTGAGCACCAGCGACACGCGCACCATCCGCGCGGGATCGGGGCGGATGAACAGGCACAGCAGCGCGCCCAGCAGGTAGCCGATGTAGTTCAGCGTGGCCAGTGCCCCGCCTTCGGCCAGCGTGACGGTGCCGTCGTGCAGCATCATCGGCAGCAGCGGCGTGAAGGCAAAGCGGCCGATGCCCATGGCCAGCGCCACCGACACGAAGCCGGCCATGGCCACCGCCCAGGGTCCGGCGGTTTGGGAGGCGGCCTGGGCGGCGGAGACATCGGTATTCACGAGCGACATGATCGGGGAGGGGTCGGGTTCGGCTGGCGGCCAGCGGGGTTCCTGACTATCCTAGTCGCATTCATCCATCACCTAAAATGAATTATTGAGATAGCATCAATCTCAATTCAAGAAGGAAGTCGATCATGGACCTCGCCGAACTCGAAATCTTCCGCGCCGTGGTGGAGGCCGGTGGCATCACACGCGCCGCCACGCGGCTGCACCGCGTGCAGTCGAACGTGACCACGCGCATCCGGCAACTGGAGCAGTCGCTCGGTGTGGAGTTGTTCCTGCGCGATGGCAAGCGCATGGTGCTCACCCCGGCCGGGCAGACGCTGTTCGACTATGCGCGGCGCATCCTGCAACTGTCCGACGAGGCCCGCCACGCGGTGCAGCCGGTGCGGCCCCATGGGCGGCTGCGGGTGGCATCGATGGAAAGCACGGCGGCCAGCCGGCTGCCGACGGTGCTGGCGCGCTATCACCAGGCGTGGCCGGACGTCGAACTGGAACTCGTGACGCTGCCGACCCGGCAGGCGCTGGACGCACTACGCCGCTTCGAGGTCGATTGCGCCTTCGTCGCCGAGCCGCTCGGCGATGCCGAACTGGTCACCCGGCCCGCTTTCACCGAGGAGCTGGTCATCATCGCCAGCGCAAAGCATCCGCCGATCCATTCGCCCGCCGACCTGGAGCGCCCCACCCTGCTCGCGTTCGAGGCCGGCTGCAACTACCGCACGCGCTTCGAGCAGTGGTACACCCGCGATGGCCACGCGGCGGGGCGGGTGATTCAGCTGGGCTCCTACCATGCCATCGTCACTTGCGCGGCAGCCGGTATCGGCGTGGCGATCATGCCGCGCTCGGTGCTGGCGCTGTACCGCGACCTGCCAGAGATCAGCATCCACGCGCTCGGCGACAAGGGCGACGTGACCACCGTGCTGGCGTGGCATCCGGCGATGGGCAGCGCAGCGCTGACGGCGCTGGCCGACATGCTGCCGGGTGCCCCGGACGCCACGCGGAAGGCCGCCTGACCCTTCCGCTTCGGGTCCCTTGCCCGCGCCGCGGCGTGCAAGATGTGGCCGGTCGCCTACACTCGAAGTGGCGCGGCCACGGCATACTCGCGGGCCGCGCCCCGCCATGACATTCGTCTTTGCGTCGCTACGATCTTTGGTTTGCCAGATGGCGTTGGGGGTAGCCTTGCTCTTCGCCCTGCCCCCAATGGTCTCCGCCCAAGGCGCCTCCGCGCCGGCCGCGAAGGCAGGCGTGGCCCCTGTCTATGTCATCCCGATCAAGGGCGCCATCGGGCCAGCCAGCGCCAGCTTCGTCACGCGCGGCATGGCGCAGGCGCAGAAGCACAACGCGCAGTTGATCGTGCTGGAGATGGACACGCCCGGCGGGCTCGACGTAGCCATGCGCGACATCATCCAGGCCATCCTCGCCTCCCCCGTCCCCGTGGCGACCTTCGTCCACCCGGGCGGCGCGCGGGCCGCTAGCGCCGGCACCTACATCCTCTATGCCAGCCACATTGCCGCGATGGCGCCCGGGACCAATGTGGGTGCGGCGAGTCCCGTCGCCATCGGGGTGGGCGGCCCCAAGCCAGGCGCCGCCCCCTCCCCCGCCAGCGCACCGGCCAGCGCCCCTAGCAACGAGGACACCATGGCGCGCAAGCAGATGCACGACGCCTCCGCCTACCTGCGCGGGCTGGCCCAACTGCGCCAGCGCAACGCCGACTGGGCCGAACGCGCGGTGCGCGAGGCCGTGAGCCTCTCCGCCGACGAGGCGGTGGCCCAGCACGTGGCCGACCTCGTGGCGCCGGACTTGCCCGCCCTACTGCGGCAGGTCGATGGCAAGCGGCTCCAGGCGGCCGGGGTGTCCCGCGTGCTGCACACCGCCGACGCGCCCATCGTCACGGTCACCCCGGACTGGCGCGCGCGGCTGCTGGCTGTCATCACCGAGCCCAGCGTGGCGCTGATCCTGATGATGATCGGCATCTACGCGCTGCTGTTCGAGTTTTCCACGCCGGGCATGGTCGTGCCGGGCATCGTCGGCGCCATCTGCCTGCTGATCGGCCTGTTCGCGCTGCAAATGCTGCCGGTCAACTATGCGGGGCTGGCGCTGATCGCGCTTGGCATTGGCTGCATGGTGGCCGAATTCTTCCTGCCGACGTTCGGCGCGCTCGGGGTGGGCGGCATCATCGCCTTCGCCTTTGGCGCGGTCATGCTGATCGACACCGACGTGCCCGGCTTCGGCGTGCCGCTTACGGTGATCGCCGCGCTGGCCGGGGTGTCAGCGCTGTTCCTGGTCGGCATGTCCGCGATGATGATGCGCTCACGCAAGCGCCCCGTGGTCAGCGGCGCGGACACGCTGGTCGGCAGCCTGGCCGTGGTCATCGACGACACCCAGGCCGACGGCTGGGCGATGTTGCACGGCGAACAGTGGCGAATTCATGGCGAAGGCCCCCTTGCGCGCGGTCAACGGGTACGCGTGACCGGGCGGCGCGGGCTGGTACTGGAAGTCGTGGCCGACATGGCCGCATCCCTGGAACACAACGGAGCGTGATATGGCATTCGGAATCAGTTTCGGCGGGCTGATCTTCCTGCTGGCATTGCTCGTGGTGGCCGCGATCCGCGTGCTGCGCGAATACGAACGCGGGGTGGTCTTCATGCTCGGGCGATTCTGGGGCGTCAAGGGGCCCGGGCTCGTGCTGCTCATTCCCGGCGTGCAACAGATGGTCCGCGTGGACCTGCGCACGGTCGTCTTCGACGTGCCGCCACAAGACGTGATCTCTCACGACAATGTGTCGGTAAAGGTCAACGCCGTGGTCTATTTCCGGGTCGTGGACCCCGAGCGGGCCATCATCCAGGTGGCCAACTTCCTCGAGGCCACCAGCCAGCTCTCCCAAACCACGCTGCGGTCCGTGCTAGGCAAGCATGAACTGGATGAAATGCTAGCCGAGCGCGAGAAGCTCAATCTCGACATCCAGAAGGTACTCGATGCCCAGACCGACGCGTGGGGCATCAAGGTGTCCAATGTCGAGATCAAGCATGTGGACCTGAACGAGACCATGATCCGGGCCATCGCCCGGCAGGCAGAGGCCGAGCGGGAACGGCGGGCCAAGATCATCCACGCCGAAGGGGAATTGCAGGCGTCGGTGAAACTGCTGGAAGCGGCGCAGATGCTGGCGCAACAGCCGGAGGCGATGCAGTTGCGGTATCTCCAGACGCTGACGCAGATTGCCGGGGATAAGAGTTCTACGATTGTTTTTCCGTTGCCGATGGATTTGGTTAGGGGGTTGATGAAGTAATTGGCGTTTGGGTTTTGGCGGCGTTGGCTGTTGATGGCAACGGCATGCTTCACATCGCCCTGCGAACAAAATCCCCCACCGCAACAAAAACAAAAAGGGCGCCCCAAACTCCAGGGCGCCCTTCTCAAAAAGCTAGTAAAACCTTCAAACCTTACCAGCCACCCACTCCTTCACCCCAGCCAGCGCCGCCGGCAGATTCGCCGGCTCCGTCCCGCCAGCCTGGGCCATATCCGGCCGGCCGCCGCCCTTGCCGCCCACCTGCTGGGCCACAAAGTTGACCAGTTCCCCAGCCTTGACCTTGCCAGTCGCATCGGCGGTCACGCCCGCAATCAGCGAAACCTTCCCGTCGGACACCGCCCCCAGCACGATTGCCGCGCTCTTGAGCTTGTCCTTGAGCTTGTCCATGGTTTCGCGCAGCGTCTTCACGTCGGCGCCGTCGAGTTGGGCGGCCAGCACCTTGAGGCCGTTGATGTCGATGGCCTGCTCGGCGAGTTCGTCGCCCTGCGATGCCGCGAGCTTGCTCTTGAGCTTCTCGAGTTCCTTCTCCAGCGCCCGCACCTGCTCCTGCACCTGGCCGATACGCGGCACCAGTTCCGACGGCTGTGCGCGCAGCGCGGCGGCGGCTTCGTTCAGGCGGGCGTCGAGCGATTGCAGGTAATGCAGCGCGTTGTCGCCGGTAATCGCCTCCACGCGGCGGATCCCCGCGGCCACGCCCGCTTCCACGACGATCTTGAACAGCCCGATGTCCCCGGTGCGCGTCACGTGCGTGCCGCCGCAGAGTTCCTTCGAGGTACCGATCGACAGCACGCGCACGTCATCCGCGTACTTCTCGCCGAACAGCGCCATCGCGCCGCTCTTCACCGCGTCGTCGAACGGCATGATCTCGGCATGGGTCGGCGCGTTGGCCAGGATTTCGGCGTTGACGATTTCCTCGACCTGACGGATCTCCGCGTCGCTCAGCGGCGCGTTGTGCGAGAAGTCGAAACGCGTCTTGTCGGCATCGACCAGCGAGCCCTTCTGCTGCACGTGGGTGCCCAGCACCTCGCGCAGCGCCTTGTGCATCAGGTGGGTGGCCGAATGGTTACGTACAGTGCGTGCACGGCGGATCGCATCGACCTGCGCCGCCACCGTGTCGCCCACCTTCAGCGGACCGTTGGTCAGCGTGCCCTGGTGGCCGAACACATCGGCCTGCACCTTGGTTGTGTCAGCCACGTTGAACACAGCCGCACCCGCCACCAGCGTGCCCTGGTCGCCCGCCTGACCGCCGGACTCCGCATAGAACGGGGTGTGATCCAGCACCACCACGCCGGTCTGGCCCGGCTGCATGGTGTCGACGGACGCGCCGTCGACGTACAGCGCCGTCACGCGGGCGCGCTCGAAACCCAATTCGTCATAGCCGTGGAACACGGTCTTGTCGCCCGTGTACTCCAGGCCGGCAGCCATCTTGAACTTGCCGGCCGCACGGGCCTGCTCGCGCTGGCGGTTCATGGCGGCGTCGAACGCGGGTTCGTCCACCGCAATCTCCTGCTCGCGCGCCACGTCCTGCGTCAGGTCGAGCGGGAAGCCGAAGGTGTCGTGCAGCTTGAACGCCAGTTCGCCGTCCAGCACCTTGCCACCCTTGGCCTTGAGGTCGGCCACGGCGGTGTCGAGGATGGTCATGCCGTTCTCGATGGTCTCGAAGAAGCGCTCTTCCTCGGCCTTGAGCACTTCCACCACGCGCGCCTGCGCGTCGGCCAGCTCCGGATAGGCCTCGCCCATCTGCGCCACCAGGTCCGGCACCAGCTTGTGGAAGAACGGCGTCTTCTGGCCCAGCTTGTAGCCGTGGCGGATCGCGCGGCGCACGATGCGGCGCAGCACGTAGCCGCGGCCTTCATTGCCCGGGATCACGCCATCGACGATCAGGAACGAGCACGCGCGGATATGGTCGGCAATTACCTTGAGCGAGTTCTGGTTCAGGTCGTCCAGATGGGTCTCGCGCGCGGCGGCCTTGATCAGCGCCTGGAACAGGTCGATCTCGTAGTTGCTGTGCACGTGCTGGAGCACGGCGGCAATCCGCTCGAGGCCCATGCCGGTGTCCACGCACGGCTTGGGCAGCGGCGTCATGTTGCCCTGCTCGTCGCGATTGAACTGCATGAACACGAGGTTCCAGATCTCGATGTAGCGGTCGCCGTCTTCCTCGGGCGATCCCGGGGGGCCGCCCCAGACGTCCGGGCCGTGATCGTAGAAGATTTCCGAGCACGGGCCGCACGGGCCGGTGTCGGCCATCTGCCAGAAATTGTCCGAGGCGTAGCGCGCGCCCTTGTTGTCGCCGATGCGCACGATGCGCTCGGCCGGCACGCCGACTTCCTTGGCCCAGATGTCGTAGGCTTCGTCGTCTTCGGCGTAGACCGTGACCCAAAGCTTCTCCGCCGGCAGCTGGTAGGTCTTGGTCAGCAGTTCCCAGGCGTACTGGATGGCTTCGCGCTTGAAGTAGTCGCCGAACGAGAAATTGCCCAGCATCTCGAAGAACGTGTGGTGACGTGCCGTATAACCCACATTTTCGAGGTCGTTGTGCTTGCCGCCGGCGCGCACGGAGCGTTGGGACGACGTGGCGCGCGTGTAGGGACGCTTATCGGTGCCCAGGAACACGTCCTTGAACTGCACCATGCCCGAATTGGTGAACAGCAGCGTCGGGTCGTTCGCCGGCACGAGGCTGGACGAGCGGACCACGGAATGGCCCTTCGACTCGAAGTACTGCAGGAACTTGCTGCGAATGTCGGAGACTTTCATGTTGTATCGGGCGCATCCCGCATCGTGGCAGGGCGCAGTCAGTCAGGTTGGATTTGCAAACCGTTGATTATACGGGGCAAGCCCCCTCCCGGGGCATTCTCGCGGCCGGCCGCCCGGCGGCGTGCGCCCGGCGCGCTGGCGATGGCCGAATATCGCCCACCGTTGGCCCGGCGCCGCCCCGTACAGGTGCATCGGCGCGGCGGGCCGGTGGTAGAGTGCTCCCCCACTATATCTACCGAGCCGCCACTGCCATGGGAGCCTTGAGCCATCTCCGCGTCCTCGACCTGACCCGCGTCCTCGCCGGGCCATGGTGCGCCCAGAACCTCGCCGACTTTGGCGCCGACGTCATCAAGATCGAACGCCCCGGCGCAGGTGACGATACGCGCACATGGGGTCCGCCCTGGCTCAAGGCCGAGGATGGCCGGGACACCACCGAAGCCGCCTACTACCTGGCCGCCAACCGCAACAAGCGCTCGGTGACCTGCGACATCAGCACGCCCGAGGGCCAGCAGCTGGTGCGCGACCTGGCCGCCCAGAGCGACGTGGTGCTCGAGAACTACAAGGTCGGCCAGCTCAAGAAGTATGGGCTGGACTATGAATCGCTCAAGGCGGTGAAGCCGGACATCATCTATTGCTCGGTCACCGGCTTCGGCCAGACCGGCCCGTACGCCCAGCGCCCCGGCTACGACTTCATCATCCAGGGCATGGGCGGCTTCATGAGCCTGACCGGCGAGCGGGACGACCTGCCCGGCGGCGGCCCGCAGAAGGCCGGCGTGGCCATCTCGGACCTGATGACCGGCCAGTACGCCACCATCGCCGTGCTGGCCGCGCTGGCCCACCGCGACCGGACCGGCGAAGGCCAGTACATCGACATGGCGCTGCTGGACGTGCAGGTGTCGATGCTGGCCAACATGAACACCAACTACCTCGCCAGCGGCGTGGCGCCGCGCCGCTGGGGCAACGCCCACCCGAACATCGTGCCCTACCAGACCTTCCACGCCGCCGACGGCTGGATCATCGTGGCAGTGGGCAACGACGGGCAGTTCCGCAAGTTCGTGACGGCCGGCGGCCGCCCGGAACTGGCCGATGACCCGCGCTTCGCCACCAACCCGCAACGTGTGGCGCACCGCGACGTGCTGGTGCCGATCATCGCCGAGATGGTCCAGCCGCGCACCCGCGAGCAATGGATTCTCGATCTGGAGAAAGCCGGCGTGCCGTGCGGCCCGATCAACACGCTCGACGAGGTCTTCGAGAACGAGCAGGTGCTGGCGCGCGGCCTGCGCGTCGATTTGCCGCACCCGACGGCCGGCGAGGTCAAGCTGGTCGGCAGCCCCATGAAGATGAGCGCCACGCCGCCCGAGGCGCTGCGTCATCCCCCGTTGCTCGGAGAGCACACGGAGGTGGTGCTGGGCGAGACACTCGGCTACAGTGCGGAGCACATCGCCGCACTGCGCGCCAAGGGCGTGGTCTGACCCCGATTCGGTAACAACGCCGGCCGCAGCCGAAGGCGAGATTCTCTGTTTGCGTCCCCTGACTAATTAGGAGCATGCATGCTGACCGATGCCTTCCTGGCGTTTTTCCATTTTCTGGCGATCTTCCTGCTGGTCACGCTGCTCGCCGCCGAGGCCGTGGTGCTGCGCCCCGGGATGACGCCCGCCATCGTGCGCCGGCTGTCGCTGTACGACCTGTTCTACTTCCTGTCAGCCATGGTGGTACTCGCCACCGGGCTGCTGCGGCTGTTCTACGGTGCCAAGGGCGTGGATTTCTACCTGCACAACCCGTGGTTCCACGCCAAGGTGACCGTGTTCGTGCTGATTGCCCTGTGCTCGCTGCCGCCGACGCTCGCCATCGCGCGCTGGCGCAAGCAGGCGCGCAAGCTGCCCGATTTCGTGCCGATGCCGGACGAGATCAAGCGCGCCCGCCGCTGGGTCATGATCGAGGCCCATGTGTTCATCCTGCTGCCGCTCTGCGCCGTGATGATGGCGCGCGGCATCGGCGCGCGCTGACCCTTTCATCGATTTGTTGAAGACTCCCGAGATGCTGAAGACCCTGCTGACGGCCACGAAGATGGCCGCCTCCGCCACCGCGCTGGTGGCGGCCACCCTGGCCACGCCGGCCCACGCCGCTGCCCCTGCCTCCGCGCCGACCAACTGGCCGACCAAGCCGATCAAGTTCGTGGTGCCCTACCCCGCCGGCGGCCCGCTGGACACCGTGGCGCGCGCCATCGGCGAGCGCCTGCGCGAAAGTCTCGGCCAGCCCATCATCGTGGAGAACAAACCCGGCGCGGGCGGCAACCTCGGCGCGGACTACGTTGCCAAGCAGCCGGCGGACGGCTACACCATCGTGATGGGCGCGGTGGCCACGCACGCCATCAATCCCACGCTGTTCGCCAGGATGCCGTACGACCCGGTGAAGGATTTCGCGCCGATCACGCTGGTCGCCGACGTACCGAACGTGCTGGTCATGCACCCGGGCAAGGCCGCCGAGCTGCATATCAATACCGTGCGTGACCTCGTGGAGTACGCGCGCAAGCATCCGGGCAAGCTCGACTACGCCTCCGGCGGCAACGGCAGCGCCGGCCACCTGTCGGGCGAACTGTTCAAGAGCATGGCCCGCGTCAGCATGGTCCATATCCCGTACAACGGGGCGTCGCCGGCGCAGCTGTCGGTGCTGTCAGGCCAGACCGACCTGATCTTCGACAACCTCGCCTCGGCGTCGGCCAACATCAAGGCCGGCAAGCTCAAGGCCTTCGCCGTGACCACGCCGGCCCGCGCCGCCGCGTTCCCGGAACTGCCGACCATCGCCGAGGCCGGCAAGGGCCTCGGGCTGGAAGGCTTCGACATCTCGACGTGGTTCGGCGTCCTGGCCCCGGCCGGCACCCCGCGTGAGATCGTCGAACGTCTCAACCACGACATCGTGGCCATCCTCAAGACCGAAGACATGAAAGCCCGCCTGGCCCGCATCGGCGCCCAACCGGCCCCCACCACCCCTGAGCAGTTCGGCGCGCTGATCCAGCGTGAACTGAAGAAGTACGGGCAAGTGGTGAAGGTGTCGGGGGCGAAGGTGGATTGAGGGGGTAGGCCCGGTACCGCCGCCGTCAGTCAATAGTGATAGCGGCAAGCCACGATGTTGACCTGGTCTTCCGTGGCTTCATAGACGAGGCGGTTCGCATCATCGATCCGCCTCGACCAGAAGCCGGTGAGGTTGCCGACCAAAGGCTCGGGCTTGCCAATCCCCTCGAACGGCGTGCGTTGCACTTCCTTGATCAACTGATTGATGCGTTTCAGGGTTTTACGATCCTGACCCTGCCAATACACATAGTCTTCCCATGCATCCGGCGTGAATAAGACCTTGCGGGTCATTCATCGCCCTCGGGCTCATGGAGCGCGCGCTCCTTCGTGTTGCCTCCACGCAATTGCGCAATCGAGCTGGCCAGACGGTCTGCATTGGCACGCGAACGGAGAAGATGCAGGGTTTCGGCGATGCTCTCGTAGAGATCCTGAGACATGAGCACGGCGTTCGGCGCGTCACGGCGCGTAATTAGCGTGACGTCGGCGTCGTCGATGGTCTGATCGATTACTGCCTTCAGATTGTTCCGGGCATCCGAGAAGTGGACGGTGCGCATCATGGCCTCACTTGTTCAAGTACTTGTACAAGTATAGCCGATCGGGCGCAGCCGAAGAAGAAGACGATTCTGAAATTTGAAATTGAACCGTCAAGGCGCCTTGCGCCTTAACTGCCACATCTTGTCCTTGATCGTTTCCTCGGTGGCCGGGCCGCGCGGCAGGAGCAGGCCGACCTGGACGATCCGCGGGCCTTCCATGCGGGTCACGGTCAGGCGCAGGCCGGCGATTTCCAGGGCGTCGCCTTCCACGGGGGGCGATGGGAACACCGCCAGCATCGCCTCTTCCAGGGTCCGCGCCGCCTCGTCGGCGGTCAGGGGGCGGGTGGCGTAGAGGGGGGCCACGTCGCGCAGCAGGGCGTCGCCAGTCAGCAGGAAGTCGTGCGAGAGCTGCGCCCAGGCCGGGGCGCGCGCCGCGCTTTGGAACAGCCGCGACAGCA
This sequence comes from Cupriavidus sp. 2KB_3, assembly GCF_052115685.1. Lineage (NCBI taxonomy): Bacteria > Pseudomonadati > Pseudomonadota > Betaproteobacteria > Burkholderiales > Burkholderiaceae > Cupriavidus > Cupriavidus sp. 2KB_3. Next base: position 159,004 of record NZ_JBFRHD010000001.1, on the reverse strand, counting down.
GCGGCACCGACCCGCCCGGGGCCAGCACCGAGACCGCATCGCCCGCGCGCAGCACCACCTGCTCCAGCGGCACCAGCGCGCCGTCGCGGGCCACGGTCATCAGGCGGCTGCGCGGGGGGAGTTCGAGCTGGTCCGCGCGGAGGTTCTCCACCGGCGCGTTGGCCGCCACCACGAACTGCATCAATTCCAGCGCCGGCGACCGCGTACCCTGCAGGCGCTCGCGCGAGACCGGATCCTGGTAGGCCGGCCGCAGCACCCGGGCCAGCCGTGCCGCCAGCGCCACCGTGGTGCCCTGGCACAGCAGGCTGAGCAGCACCACGGCGAACGCCACCCGGAACAGCAGCCCCGAATCCTCCATGCCCTTCAGCAGCGGGAACAGGGACAGCACGATCGGCACCGCACCGCGCAGGCCCATCCAGGCCAGGAATCCCTTCTCGCGCCCGTTGAAGCGGAACGGCAGCAGGGCGATCCAGACTGCCACGGGCCGCGCCACCACCATCAGGAACAGCGCCACGGCCCCAGCCGGCAGCGCCACGTCCCAGATCCGGCTCGGCGTGACCAGCAGGCCGAGCAGCAGGAACATCACGGATTGCGCCAGCCACGCCATGCCGTCCATGGCGCGCATGGTGTCGTCGGTCACGGCCCGCTCGCGATTGCCGACGATCATCCCGGTCAGGTAGACCGCGAGGAAGCCGCTGCCGTGCGCCGACTGGACCAGCGCGAAGACCATGCAGCCGGCCGCGCAGACCAGGATGGCCTGGAGGCCCTCGGCCACATGGATGCGCTCCATCACCCGCGCCACGCCCAAACCCAGCACCACGCCGAGCACCCCGCCCACGCCGAACTGCACCACCAGCCGCCACGCCAGCGCGCTGGCAGTCAGGCCGTCCGGGGCGGTGATCCATTCGATCAGCGTCAGGGTCAGGAAGATCGCCATGGGGTCATTGATGCCCGACTCGATCTCCAGCACGCTCGCCACCCGCTCCTTGAGACGGATGCCGCTGCCGTTGAGCAGCGAGAACACCGCGGCGGCGTCCGTCGACCCGACAATGGCGCCCAGCAGCAGGCCGAGTTTCCAGTCGATGCCCAGCATCCACGCCGCAAACAGCCCGACCAGCACCGCCGTGATGCCCACCCCCACCGTCGCCAGTGACAGCGATGGCCGCAGCGCCACGCGGAAAGTGGCGAAGCGCGTACGCAGCCCGCCGTCGAGCAGGATCACGGCCAGCGCGATATTGCCCACCAGGAAGCTGAGCCAGGTGTTGGCGAAGCGGATGCCGCCGGGCCCGTCCACGCCGGCCAGCATGCCGACCGCCAGGAACACCAGCAGGAACGGCACGCCGAAGCGCGCCGAGAACACGCCGAGCAGGATGCCCAGCGTCATCACCACGGCGCCGATCAGGATGGCATGGTCGATACTTTCCAAACGATTCCTTTCGATGCGCCACGCTGCGCCGGGGAGTGCGACCGATGATAGCGCACACCCTCCGCCATCCCTTCCGCCGTCTCTTCCGCTGTCTCTTCTGCCGCCCCTTCCGGTACCGGCGACGACACCTCCACCGGATACCCCTTCGCGCAAATTCCCTTGCCTTGTCAACGACTTACGTTCGGCTTTCGGACAACTTTCGGCTGACTTTCAGACGTCTGCGTAGGGAGATACCCTGAAGTTGACCCTGATTGCAGACATATGAAAGGTAGCTGAAAGGATGCGCTTTTAACTTCCACCCTGCTCGTGACGGGGTTGGGGGGAGCTGTCCCTTCGGGACGGTGCGCAACACGCGTACACCAATCACCGCACGCGGATTTCAAGCTTTATATCGAGGAGAATCATTTTGCGCATACGTAGCCAAAAGGACTTTGCCTCCGGCCTGCTGTTCATGCTGGTCGGATTCGGCTTTTCCTTCGTCGCCCGTGGCTATTCCATGGGAACGGCCGCCAAGATGGGACCGGGATACTTCCCGTTCTGGCTCGGCATCGTGCTCGCCATACTCGGCGCGCTGGTCCTGTGGGGATCGTTGTCGTCCAAGGGCGAGGAAGACCAGCTGGCCCGCTGGGACATCAAGTCCCTGCTCTGGATCCTGGGTGCCGTGGTGTTGTTCGGCCTGCTGCTCAAGCCGCTTGGCATGGTGCTGTCAGTGCTGGTACTGGTGCTGGTCTCCTCGATGGCCAGCCATGAATTCAGCTGGAAGGGAGCTATCCTCAACTCGATCATCCTCGTGCTGATCAGCCTGGGCGCCTTCGTGTACGGCATCAACCTGCAGATGCCGGTGTGGCCGGCTTTCCTGGCAAACTGAGGAGACGGCCGAAATGGAACTGTTGACCAACCTTGGTCTGGGCTTCTCCACCGCCCTGACCTTCCAGAACCTGGCATACGCCTTCGCGGGCTGTATCCTCGGGACCCTGATCGGTGTGCTGCCGGGCCTCGGGCCCCTGGCCACGATCGCCATGCTGCTGCCGGTGACCTACACGCTGCCCCCGGTGGCGGCGCTGATCATGCTGGCGGGCATTTACTACGGCGCCCAGTACGGCGGCTCCACCACGGCTATTCTGGTGAACCTGCCGGGTGAATCGTCGTCGGTGGTGACCACCATCGATGGCTATCAGATGGCGCGGCGCGGGCGGGCCGGGGTGGCACTGGCCACAGCCGGTATCGGCTCGTTCTTCGCCGGCTGCGTGGCCACGCTGATCCTGGCTGCTTTCGCGGCCCCGCTGTCGGAACTGGCGTTCAAGTTCGGCCCCGCCGAATACTTCTCGCTGATGGTGCTCGGCCTGATCGGTGCCGTGGTGCTGGCTTCGGGCTCGCTGGTGAAGGCCATCTCGATGATCGTGCTGGGCCTGCTGCTGGGTCTGGTCGGTACCGACGTGAACTCGGGTGCGGCGCGCTTCTCGTTCGACGTGCCTGAGCTGACCGACGGCCTGAACTTCGTGTCGGTGGCGATGGGTGTGTTCGGCTTCGCGGAAATCATCGCGAACCTGGAGCAGAAGGAACACCGCGAGACGTTCACGGATCACGTGACCAACCTGTTCCCGACCAAGGCAGACTTCAAGCGCATGATCCCGGCCATCCTGCGGGGCACGGCGCTGGGTTCCGCGCTGGGTATCCTGCCGGGCGGCGGTGCCGCACTGGCCTCGTTCGCAGCGTACTCGCTCGAGAAGAAGACCTCGAAGTACGCGAGCGAGTTCGGCAAGGGCGCCATCGAAGGCGTGGCAGGTCCGGAATCGGCCAACAACGCCGCGGCACAGACCTCCTTCATCCCGCTGCTGACGCTGGGCATTCCGCCCAACGCGGTGATGGCGCTGATGGTGGGTGCGATGACCATCCACAACATCCAGCCCGGCCCGCAGGTGATGACCAGCAACCCGGCGCTGTTCTGGGGCCTGATCGCCTCGATGTGGATCGGCAACTTCATCCTGATCATCCTGAACCTGCCGATGATCGGTATCTGGGTCAAGCTGCTCAAGGTGCCGTACCGCTTCCTGTACCCGGCCATCCTGACGTTCTGCTGCATCGGCGTGTACTCGGTCCAGAACACCACGTTCGACGTGTTCCAGACCGCGGCCTTCGGCGTGATCGGCTACCTGTTCATCAAGCTGAAGTGCGAACCGGCGCCGCTGCTGCTCGGCTTCGTGCTGGGGCCGATGATGGAAGAGAACTTCCGTCGCTCGCTGCTGCTGTCGCGTGGTGACTTCACCGTGTTCGTGACGCGCCCGCTGTCGATGGGCCTGCTGATCGCCGCGGCGGTGCTGGTAGCGATCGTGGCGATGCCGTCGATCAAGTCCAAGCGCGAAGAAGCGTTCCAGGAAGAATAAGCCTTACCCTGGCCGGGGGTACCGGCCACACAACGCAAGCTCAGGGCGCCTTATGGCGCCCTTTTTTTATGCGCTTTCTTCCTGAAATGCCAATGGCCATGCGGCATACGCGACGGTCATTGTTGGCAGCCATGGCAATCGTGCGATTGGTGTTGAAACGTACATAAGGCACCCCGGCGTGCCGGCAACATGCGCGTGTATTCCCTCAAATACATGCGTCCAGAGGACTTGCCATGATGCGTAACGCAAGCCATCGACCGCACGGGTTCTCCCACGGGTCTGCCACGACGCCCGCCGGGATGGTCACGGCCTTGGTCATTGTGTTTTTCTTCAGCCTCGCCATGCTGCTGTCCAGCGGGCGGCTGGCCAGCGGCGACGCAGGCGAGCAGTACCGTTCGGCGCAGTTGCTGGCGTCCACGGGGAAGCTGGGCAGCCCCGTCAATCCGCCTGTGCTCACGTACTGGAACAAGGGGCCGGACGGCCTCTACTACGAACCCCACGACGTGGGCGCGCTGATGCTGATGATGCCCGGTGCCCTTATCGACGAAGCGCTCGGCGACATCGCCCCCTACCACCTGGTGCGCGACCGCTACGTCGGCCGCACGTATGGCAAATTGATCACTTCGTTCGTCTACGCGGCCTACAACACGCTCGGCGCAATCTTCATGTTCCTGCTGATGCGCGAGTTCTGCTCCGCCCGCGCGGCCTTCGGGCTGGCGCTGGTGTTCTATGCCGGCACAACCTTCATGCCCTACGCCAAGACAGCGTGGGATGTGACCCCGGCGGCAGCCAGTCTCTGCGCCTGGCTCTACTTCATGGCGCGCGCGCTGCGGCCACCCACATCACTGTGGGTCTTCGTGGCCGCCGGCGTGGCGCTGGGCCTGGCCTGCTCGTTCCGCTACTCGCTTCTGCCGTTCTTCGGCATGGGCGTGCTCTGGCTGCTGTGGATGGAGCGCGCTCGCCACAAGACCGGCTTCGCCGTGCTGCTGGTGGCGCTCGGCATCACCATGCTGCCCGCGTTCTACTACAACCACATCCGCACCGGCCTGTTCCTGCGGCCGGCCATCGCTGCCGACCTGCACATCTCGGACAGTCTCGCACTCAACGGCAACCCGGTGACCGGCCTGCTTGGCCTGCTGGCCAGCCCCAACATGGGGCTGTTCCTGTTCGCGCCGGTGCTGCTGCTGGCCCTGTTCGTATTCAAGATGCGCCACACGCTCCCCGCGCGCCAGAAGCAGCTGCTGTACGCGGCGCTGGCGTCCGCAGTCTGCTACCTGCTGATGATCGCGCACATGAAGAACTGGGGGCACTTCGGCTGGGGGCCGCGCTACATGGTGCCGCTGCTGCCGGTACTGTTCTTCGCGGCGGCCCCGGCGCTGCAATGGATGTGGCAGCACGCGCGGCGCACGGCGGTGCCGCTGCTGGTCATCTCGATCCTGCTCAACCTGGCGCCCACGCTGATCAACTGGCATGTGATCGTTGGCGAGTTCCCCGGCGCGCGGCCGCAGAACTCGGCCCTGCCCTACCAGCACATCGGCGTCTGGACCGGCATCCAGATGAGCCTGGCCGGCGAGCCGCTGGTCTTCCCGAAGACCAACGACCCCAAGACCGCCATGACCGATGCCGCGCGACGCTTTCCGGACCTCTTCGCGATGCGGCTGGTCGAGCTGTCCCCGGCCGGCAAGGCGGCGGGCATGCTTTGGACCCTGCTGTTCCTGGGCGCGATGCTGCTGTCGCTGCGGCATATCCTGTCCGCCACGGCGCCGCCGGGCGTGCCGGGGTCATCCCAGCGCGGCATGAGCGCAGCCCCGGCGCATGTGAAGACATCGCCACATCAAGCGTCCCGCCACGCGGGTGCCGACCGGCCATAGGCGCCCGGCCGCCCTGGATGCCCGCCTAGCTGCCGAACAGCGCCTCGCAGGCTGACCGGATCGCCTCCGTGACATGGGCGCGGCCGTGGTCGCGCCGCTCCAGCATGCCGAGCGTGCGCACCACGGGCTCGCCGCCCGCCTGCAGCGGCAGCAGGCGCAGTGCGGCATCCTCGTGCCAGCGTGCCAGCCGCAACTGCGGCACCACGGTCACACCCACCTCCTGCCGCACCAGTTCCACCAGCGCCTCGATCGAATTCAGTTCGAGGAATTCGTTGGTGCGCAGGTGCGCGCGCCGCAGCGCCCGCTCCACCAGCGCGCCGGTGCGCTGGCCCCGGTCGAAGCGCAGGAAGGGGTTGGCCGCCAGCGCCTCGCGCGCGGTCTCGCCGGGGCTGCCGCGCGCGGCAATCGCCACCAGCGGCTCCTGGTAGAGCGGCGTCCAGCGCAGCGTGCCGGCGGGCCGGCCCGAGCCCTCCACCAGGAACGCGGCATCCAGTTCGCCACTTTCCACCTGCTCGGCCAGATCGATGGACTTGGCACCGACCAGCCGCACGTCCAGCGCGGGATAGGCCCGCTTGAGCCGCGCCACCACATGCGACAGCCCGCCCATCACCGAGACGACAGCCCCCACCGCCACGGCGCCCGCCATGTCCTCGGCGCCGCCCTGCGGCAGGCGCATTTCCTCATACAGCGCCAGCAGCCGGCGCGCCTGCGGCAGCAGTTCGCGGCCGTCCGCGTTCAGCACGGCCACCCGGCCGCTGCGGTCGAACAATTCACGGCGCAGTTCCTGTTCGAGCGAACGCATCTGCAAGCTGACCGCCGCCTGCGTCAGCGCCACCCGGCCGGCAGCGGCGGCAAACGAGCCCTGCTCGGCCACGGCGACGAAGGTACGGAGAAAACGGATGGTACTCATGAAGGTCGAACCACAAGTTTTTCTTGTTGATCACAAAAGGAATATTAGCTTTCATTGTGACTCGGCGCACGGAATAATGATGGGCGAGCCTTGATTTGGCTCGGTTTTTGCTGCCTGCCCGTTATCCGCATCGGAGAAGAAGAATGACTTCCTGGCTACGCCTGCTCGGCATCGGCCTTACCACGAGCCTGACCCTGGTTGCCGCGCCGTCGCACGCGGATACGTACCCGTCCAAGCCGATCCGGCTGATCGTGCCGTTCCCGGCCAGCGGCGCCACGGACCTGCTGGCGCGCGCCATCGCCCAGAAGGTGGGCACCAACATGGGCCAGCAGATCGTGGTGGATAACCGTCCGGGCGCAGGCGGCGCCATCGGCTCCGACATGGCGGCCAAGGCCCCGGCAGACGGCTACACGCTGCTGATTGCCACGACCAGCACGCACTCGATCGGCCCCTATATCAATACGCACCTGCCGTACAACACCGAGACCGACTTCACGCCGATTGGCCAGGTGGCCGTGGCCACCAACGTGCTGGTGGTGCCGAACCAGCTGCCGGTGAAGAACGTGAGGGAGCTGATCGACTACGCCAAGAAGCACCCGGGCGAGCTGAACTACGCGTCCAGCGGCAACGGCACCGTGGTACACCTGACCGCCGAGGCCTTCAAGGCGCAGGCCGGCGTGTTCATCACCCATATCCCGTATCGCGGCACGGCACTGGCGGTGCCGGATTTGATCTCGAACAAGGTGCAGGTGCTGTTCGACAGCATTGTCTCCGGCATGCCGCACGTGAAGGACGGCAAGCTCAAGGCGCTGGCCGTGACCAGCGCGAAGCGCTCGCCGCTGGCGCCGGACCTGCCCACGGCCAGCGAATCGGGCCTGCCGGGCTTCGAGTCGGACACGTGGTTCGGCATCTACGGCCCCAAGGGGCTGCCGGCTGACGTGGTTAGCCGGCTCAACGCCGAGTTCAACAAGGCGATCCAGTCGCAGGACGTGCGCGACCGCCTGGCCAAGCTCGGCGCCGAGCCGGTCGGCGGCACGCCGGCGCAGTTCGCAGCCATGGTGAAGAAGGACAGCGCCCGCTGGGGCAAGCTGATCAAGGATCGCAAGATTCAGGTGGACTAAAACGAGACAACCCATGAAGAACTTCAACTGGACCAACCCCTACCCCACCGTGCGCATTCCGCTGTTCGCGCGCAACGTGGTGTCCACCTCGCACCCGCTGGCGGCACAGGCCGGCCTGCGCATGCTGCTCAAGGGCGGCAATGCCGTCGATGCAGCCATCGCCGCCGCTGCCGCCATCACGCTGGTGGAGCCGGTCTCGTGCGGCCTGGGCAGCGATGCCTTCGCGATCCTCTGGGACGGCAAGGAACTGCACGGCCTGAACTCGTCGGGCGTGGCCCCGGCCGCCTGGAACCCCGAATACTTCAAGAACAAGTACGGCGTGGACGGCAACGGCCTCGCCAATCGCCCGGTCCGCGGCTGGGATGCGGTCACCGTGCCGGGCATGGTGGCCGGCTGGGCCGCGCTGCACGAGAAGTTCGGCAAGCTGCCGTTCGAAGACCTGATGGAGCCGGCGATCGAGATCGCCGAGCGCGGCTACGCCGTGCCGCCCGTGGTGGCGCACAAGTGGGCCGCCGCCGTGCCGGACCTGAAGACCCAGCCCGGCTTCGCCGACACCTTCATGCCGCATGGCCGCGCGCCGAACGTAGGCGAGAAGTTCGTCTTCAAGGCCGCCGCCGACACGCTGCGCAAGATCGGCGCCACCAAGGGCCGCGCCTACTATGAGGGCGAGATCGCCGAGAAGATCGCCGCCTTCAGCAAGGAATGCGGTGCGGCGATGACGCTGGACGACCTGCGCAACTATCGCCCGGACTGGGTCAAGCCGATCAGCCAGTCCTATCGCGGCTACGACGTGCACGAGATTCCGCCCAACGGCCAGGGCATTGCCGCGCTGATCGCGCTGGGCATCCTCGACCAGTTCGACGTCGGCTCGCTGCCGGTGGACTCGGTGGACTCGCAGCATCTGCAGATCGAGGCGATGAAGCTGGCCTTCGCCGACCTCTACCGCTACGTGGCCGACCCGCGCACCATGGAAGTCACGCCCGAGCAGATGCTGGACCCGGCCTACCTGAAGTCCCGCGCGAAGCTGATCGACATGCAGCGCGCCACGGCTTTCACGCCGGGCATGCCGAAGACCGGCGGCACGATCTACCTGACCGCCGCCGACGAGAACGGCATGATGATCTCGTTCATCCAGTCGAACTACATGGGCTTTGGCTCGGGCGTGGTGGTACCGAATACCGGCATCAGCCTGCAGAACCGTGGCGTGGGCTTCTCGATGGACCCGAAGTCCGCCAACGTGGTGGCCGGCGGCAAGCGCCCGTTCCACACCATCATCCCGGCCTTCCTGACCAAGGATGGCCAGCCGGTAATGAGCTTCGGCGTGATGGGCGGCGACATGCAGCCGCAGGGCCACGTGCAGACCGTGGTGCGCATGCTCGACTACGACCAGCAGCCGCAGGCCGCCTGCTGCGCGCCGCGCTGGAAGGTCAACCGTGACTTCACGCTCGACGTGGAAGGCACGATGGACCCGACCACCGTGGCCGGCCTCAAGGACCGTGGCCACCAGCTCAAGTCCGTGAACGACCCGTACATGGACTTCGGCTCCGGCCAGTTCATCTGGCGCCTTTCCGACGATGCCGAGCAGGGCTACGTAGCCGCCAGCGACAGCCGCCGCGACGGCCAGGCCGTGGGCTTCTGACCGCCCGCCTATATATAGATAGAAGCACCGCAGTACCGCTATAGCCGTCCTGCAAGGCGCCAAGGGGCAACCCTGGCGCCTTTTTTCATGGCCGACGGGCGGGCGGCGCGCCAACTGTTCTGTTCGCGGCGCGTGGAACTGTGCATGGTGTGCCGCGCCGTGCGCACTACACTGGCAATTCGTCCAATTTCCTGCCCGCTCCCGCCATGGCCTCCTACGCTTTCCGCATCGTCAACGTCTTTGCCGAGACCACGCTTGGCGGCAATCCCCTGTGTGTGTTCGAGGACGCGCGCGGCCTGGACGACGCCACGATGCAGGCGCTGGCGCTGCAATTCAACCTCTCCGAGACCACCTTCGTGCTGCCGTCCGAGCGCGCGACGGCAGCCGTGCGGATCTTCACCCCGGGTTACGAGATGCGTTTCGCCGGTCACCCGACGCTGGGCACTGCCCACGTGGTGCGCGACCTCGCAAAAACCGGCGATGCGCTGACCCTCGAATTCAAGGCCGGCGTGGTGCCGGTGACCGCCGCCGGCGACCGCTGGACCCTGACCGCGCCGCACGCGGGCGCCCCGCGCACCGCGCCGGCCGGTCTGCCAGATGCCGAGATGGCCTCGCTGCTGGGCCTGTCCGCAGACGACCTGGCCGGCTCGCCGATGTGGGTGGATACCGGCGCCGACCAGCTGCTGGTGCCGCTGAAGACGCCCGACGCCGTGCGCCGCGCCGCCCCCGACAGCAGCCGGCTGGACCAGTGGCCGCAAAGCAGCCTGGGCCGCAAGACCGCCTATGTGTTCGCCTTCGACCCCGCGCAGCCCGGCAAGGTGCTCGTGCGCTACTTCTTCACCAAGCAGGGCGGCGGCGTGGCCGAAGATCCGGGCACCGGCTCGGCCTGCGCCAATCTCGGCGGCTGGCTGCTGGCCACTGGCCACGCGCTGCCGGCCACGTACGAGGTGGATCAGGGCGAACAGGTCGATCGCCGCTGCCGGCTGGACCTCGCCGTGACCGCCGACGGCGCGATCCGCGTGGGCGGCCGCGTGGTCGAGATCGGCCGTGGCACTATTACGATCTGACACGATCCGATCCCTCGCCTCCCTCCCCCTCCCCGCCATGACCTCACACGACATCGCAGCGCTCGCCGACCTCGAATCGCTGTACGCCGAGCCCGCCGGGGCCTCGCTGGCCAAGGAAGTCGACTACCTGCACCCGCACTACCGCGCCTTCGTGGACGCCTCGCCGTTCTGCCTGCTGTCCACCCTGAACGAGCACGGCGGCGACTGCTCGCCGCGCGGGGACCAGCCCGGCTTCGTGCAGGTACTGGACGACCGCACGCTGCTGCTGCCGGACCGGCGCGGCAACAACCGCATCGATAGCCTGCGCAATATCGTCAACGACCCGCGCGTGGGCCTGCTGTTCCTGGTGCCGGGCGTCAACGAAACGCTGCGCGTGAGCGGCACGGCGAAGATCTCGACCGATCCCGCGTTGATCGCGCGCTGCGTGCATGACGGCAAGGCGCCGACCACGGTGCTGGTGATCTCGATCCGCTCGGTGTTCTTCCAGTGCGCCCGCGCCCTCGTGCGCTCGGCGTTGTGGTCGCCCGAAACCCAGATTCCGCGCGACCGCCTGCCGAGCACGGGCACCATCGTCGCCGAACTGAGCAAGAACGCGATCGATGGCGTGGCCTACGACCGCGAAATGCCCGAGCGCATGCGCAAGACGCTGTACTAGCTGTACTGGCCGCACTAGCGGCCTGCCCCACTCCACAAGAAGAGAACCCTGCCATGTACATGCCGTCCCACTTCGCCAGCGACGACCCCGACCTGATCGACGAGGTCATGCGCCGCTACGCCTTCGCCACGCTGGTTGGCACCGATGCGGACGGGTTGCCGTTCGCCACGCACCTGCCCGTGGTGGCGGAGCGGGCGTCCGAGGGCGGCTGGCGCATCGAGGGGCACGTCGCGCGCGCCAATCCGCACTGGAAATGGCTGGAGCAAACCCCGAAGGCGTTGCTGGTGTTCCAGGGGCCGCATGGCTACGTCTCGCCGTCGCTCTACGACCAGAAGCTGTCCGTGCCGACCTGGAACTACGTGGCGGTGCATGTCTACGGCGAGGTCACCACCGTCCACGACGCCGCCGACAAGGACGCCCTGCTCAAGCGGCTGATCGGCCGCAACGAACCGGGCTACGCCCAGCAGTGGCGCGACCTGCCCGAGGATTTCCAGCAGAAGATGCTGGGCGCCATCGTCGGCCTGCGCCTGGTGCCGACGCGGGTGGAAGGCAAGTTCAAGCTGAGCCAGAACCGCCCCGCCACGGACCGCGCCCGGATCCTGGAAGCCCAGCGCGCCGGCTCCGCCATCGAGCAGGACATGGCCGACTGGATGGCACGGCTGACCGGCGCAAACTGAGTCCCCCGAACTGAGTTCCATCAAGGCTCACCCGCGCGGCAGCCGCCACTCCGGCGCATGGGTGCCGAGCGGCACCGAGGGCAGCGCCCAGTGCGCCGGCGTCTCGGAGAGCCGCGCGGCATGGCGCACCACGGTCAACTCGCCAAAGCCTGACTCCTGCACCTCGAGCAGGTCTGACATCTCGTCGAAATGTGGGTCCGGCACGCGCCAGCCCTCCGGCACGCGGCCCAGGCCGCGCAGCCATTGCCCCACCTGCGCCAGCGACACCCGTACGTGCCAGCTTCCGCCCTCCACCGCGCGCCGGTGCAGCGCGGCCATCGCCCCAAACGCCAGCAGGTAGCCGGCCGCGTGGTCCAGCACCTGGGCCGGCAGCGGCTTGGGCTCGGCACTACCGGCCGCGCGCGCCTCGTCGTCGTTGAAGCCGGTGGCCGTCTGCACGAGGGAATCGAAGCCGCGCTTGCCCGCCCACGGCCCGACATGCCCGTAGGCCGACAACGACACATAGACGATGCCCGGCCGTGCGCGCGCCGCCGCCTCCGGGCCGGCGCCGAGTTCGGCCAACCCGCCTGGGCGGTAGCCCTGCACCACCACGTCGGCGCCATGCAGCAGCTTGTGCAGCGTGCGCTTGTCGTCCGGGTCGCGCAGGTCGAGCTGGCAGGACCGCTTGCCGCGCCCGGTATCGATCACCAGCGGCGCGATGGCCGGCAGGTGCGCCGCCGTCACCAGCAGCACGTCGGCCCCGTGCGCGGCCAGCGTGCGCCCCGCCACCGGGCCAGCGATGATCCGCGTGAAGTCGAGCACGCGCACGCCGGTCAGCGGGCGGGCATCGACATTGATCTCGGCATGGGGCGACAGCGCCGGCAGGGGCTGCGGCGGCGCCTCGCCGATCTTCTCGATCGTCACCGGTGGCAGCCCGGCGATGGCCTGTGCCTGCGGATGCGCGCGCCAGGTGTCGTAGGGCCGCATGGCGGCCACCACCAGCCCGGCGTCAGAGGCGGCGGACTCGAATGCCTCGGCCTCCCAGCGGCCCAGCGCCGCGCGCACCGCATTCTTGTCATGCGCGCACTGGAGCAGGCGCAGCACGCCGTCGCGGTGATGGGGAAAATTGGTGTGCAGCCGGACCCAGCGCCCGTCGCCGCACGGGTACAGGCCGGCGATCTTGTCCCAGAGCTCGGGGGCGGGCCCGCCGTTCACGCGCAGGTAGCGCTCGCTGCGGAACTCCGCCAGCGCGTGACGCATGTCCACCGCCACGTCCTGCCAGCGGCCCGTGCGCTGCGCCCAGAGCGCCGCCGCGGCCAGCGCGGACGCCCCGAGGCTGGCCTGCGCCGCCGTGCCCACCGCGAAACTCGATGGCAGCACCGGGTCCGCACCGGTGAGCGCCAGGTGCGCCAGGGCCTCGGGCGGCAGGCCGGCGCCGTGCCAGAGGCCGGCCAGGGCGTCCGCCGGCAACGTGGGCGCGGTGGACGAAGTGGCCGAGAGGGGCGAATCAGGAGAGGAAGCAGTGTTCATGGGTTGTGTTCCCGCAACATGGCCCAAGCTTTTCATGCCACGATGGCGGCATGCGATGACCTGCCGTGGATTCTGCACCACTTGCAGCCACCGCGCTGTGAGCCGATTCTGAAAATCGCGCCGCACCGCCGGGTTGCCCCGCTGGCACGGTAAAATCCCGCCATTCCACCGAACAAGGGGCGCCGGAGCACATCTCTCCGGTACCCCACACCATGCCATATGGCCGCGTGCGACGCGGCGCCACCATGAGCCAAGACAACAAGCCTACCGACAAGTCCACCGACAACCCGGCCTCCTCGAACTTCCTGCGCAGCATCATCGACCAGGACCTCGCTGCGGGCACCTACGCCGGCCGCGCGGACAGCCAGGGCGCCGCGCTGCCGCCGGTCATCACGCGCTTCCCGCCGGAGCCGAACGGCTACCTGCACATTGGCCACGCCAAGAGCATCTGCGTGAACTTCGGCCTGGCGCGCGACTACGCCGGCCGCTGCCACCTGCGCTTCGACGACACCAATCCGGTCAAGGAAGACACCGAGTATGTCGACTCGATCATCGACGCCGTGCACTGGCTCGGCTTCTCGTGGGACGCCACCCAGCCGGGCGGTCAGCCGCACCTGTACTACGCGAGCGATTACTTCGAGCAACTGTACGCCTTTGCGGAAACGCTGATCGAGCGCGGCGCCGCCTATGTGGACAGCCAGACCGCCGAGCAGATCGCCGCCACGCGCGGCAACTTCTCCGAGCCGGGCAAGCCTTCGCCGTTCCGTGACCGCACGGTGGCGGAGAACCTGGCGCTGTTCCGCGACATGCGCGCCGGCAAGTACGGCGACGGCGAGCACGTGCTGCGCGCCAAGATCGACATGAGCGCGCCGAACATCGTGCTGCGCGACCCGGTGCTCTACCGCATCCGCCACGCCCATCACCACCGTACCGGGGATGCGTGGTGCATCTACCCGATGTACGACTTCACGCACTGCATCTCGGACGCGATCGAGAACATCACGCATTCGCTGTGCACGCTGGAGTTCGAGAACAACCGCCCGCTGTACGACTGGGTGCTCCAGCACCTGCGCGAAGCCGGCGTGTTCCGCGACCCGCTGCCGCACCAGTACGAATTTGCGCGCCTGAACCTGACCTACGCCATCACCAGCAAGCGCAAGCTCAAGCAGCTGGTGGACGAAAACCGCGTGGACGGCTGGGACGACCCGCGCATGCCCACCATCGTCGGCATCCGCCGCCGGGGCTATACGCCGGAATCGATCCAGCTGTTCTGCGACCGCGTGGGCGTGTCGAAGGCCGATAGCTGGATCGACATGAGCACGCTCGAAGGCGCCGTGCGCGACGACCTGGACGGACGCGCGCCGCGCAGCGTGGGCGTGCTCGACCCGGTCAAGCTGATCCTGGACAACTACCCGGAAGGCCAGACCGAGGAATGCTCGGCGCCGGTACACCCCAAGCAGCCCGAACTGGGCCGCCGCGTGTTCCCGATCTCGCGCGAACTGTGGATCGAGCGCGACGACTTCACCGAGACGCCGCCCAAGGGCTACTTCCGCCTGTTCCCGGGCAACAAGGTGCGCCTGCGCTACGGCTACGTGATCGAGTGCACGGGCGTGGACAAGGACGCTGACGGCAACGTGGTGGCCGTGCACGCGAACTACCTGCCGGAAACCAGGAGCGGCACGCCGGGCGCGGACAGCGTCAAGGTCAAGGGCAACATCCACTGGGTCAGCGCGCCGCACGCAGTGGAGGCCGAGGTGCGCCTGTACGACCGGCTGTTCAGCGACCCGAACCCCGACGCGGGCGGCAAGAACTTCCTCGAGGCGCTGAACCCCGACTCCAAGAAGGTGGTCAAGGCCTACCTGGAGCCGGGCCTGCGCGACGCCAAGCCCGAAGACCGCTTCCAGTTCGAGCGTCACGGCTACTTCGTGGCGGACCGGACCGATTCGCAGCCGGGCAAGCCCGTCTTCAATCGCACGGTTGGCCTCAAGGACAGCTGGGGCAAGTGACGATGACGACGCAAACCATCACATTTCCGCTCGAGGGCGAGTTCATCGCCCTGAACGACCTGCTGAAGCTGGCCGGCGTCTGTGACAGCGGCGGCGCCGGCAAGGCGCTGGTGGCGGCCGGCGAGGTCTCGGTGGATGGCGCAGCCGAATCGCGCAAGACCGCCAAGATCCGCGCCGGGCAGGTGGTAACCATGGCCGGCGTGCGCATCAAGGTGGTGGCCGCCTGATATAGAACCCAAAGGAGCGATATGCCGATTGCGTTCTGGTGCGTGCTGGTGGCGGGGCTGCTGCCCGTGCTGACGGTGGCCATCGCCAAGGCGGGCGGGCGTGGCGGCTTCGACAACCACGACCCGCGCGGCTGGCTGGAGAAGCAGAGTGGGCGGGCGCGGCGCGCCGATCTCGCCCATCGCAACCACTTCGAGGCTTTCCCGTTCTTCGCGGCTGGCGTGTTGATTGCCACGCACATGAGCGCGCCGCAGGCCCGCATCGACGAACTGGCGATGGTGTTCGTCGTCGCGCGCATCCTCTATACGGTCTGCTACCTGACCGACCGGGCCACGCTGCGCACGCTGTGCTGGACCATCGGCTTCCTGACCGTGATCGGGCTGTTCCTGCTGCCGGTGTTCGTCCACTAGCTACTAGCTACCAGCCATGCTGCCCCGTCTACTGATCGCCGCCCTCCTGGGCGCCAGCGCCCCAATCTGGGCGGCGCCCGTGAACTACAACGTCGATCCCACCCATACCGCGGTCTATTTCGGCGCCAGCCATTTCGACCGCACCACGGTGCGCGGCCGCTTCAACAAGCTGGATGGCCGCATCCTCTATGACCCGGCCACCGGGGTGGGGTCGATCGACTTCACGGTGGATACCGACTCGGTCGATACCGGCAATCGCAGCCTCGACGGGGTGCTGCGCTCGCCACAATTCTTCGATTCCCAGAATTTCCCGGTCGCGCGCTTCCAGGGCAACCGTTTCGTCGTGGAAGGCGGGAAGCTCGTGGCCGTGGAGGGGCAGGTGTCGCTGCTGGGCGTGACCCACCCCCTGCGGCTGGAGGCCGACCGCTTCAGTTGCGGGCGCGTGGTGCTGTTCGGCGTGGGCCGCGACGTCTGCGGTGGGGATTTCCACGCCAGCCTGCCCAGGAGTGCCTTCGGCATGACACGGTTCCTGCCCGACGTCGGCGATACCGTGACGCTGCACATTGCGGTCGAAGCGACGCCCGCGCAGTAGGCCCGGGGCGGACGGCAGCGTGCCGCCATCCTGAATAGGGGAAATCGATCTTCGATATCGGCCCCGATGACGACCCCGCGTCACCTTTGCCGGGAAAAATTTCAGTAAAATCAGCGCCTTGCCATCCCCCATCCTGCCGCGTTCCGCCCCCAGCGTACCCGGCGATTCGCGAGTCGAGATGATCACTATTCACGTCGGAGACGTCGTTGCGGCGTCCCTGGCCGCAGCCGGCGCCTGCCTGGCCTGCAGCATCCCTGCCCAAACCGTCCGCAAATTCCCGCTCTGGGCCTACCAGACCTATGGCCGTGGCGCCCTGCTGCTGCCGCTGCTGGCCGTCATGGTCGGCACGCTGCTGGTCAGCGTGGCCGTCGAAGGCCAGATCAACAGCAACGCCGGCCTCGCGCTGGTGGCGGCCGCCGCGTTCCTGGCGCTCGTGCTGGTATCGGCGGTGCTGCGCTTCTGGGTCAGCCACAAGCGCAAGTCCTAGTGCCCGCCGCGCCCGGGCAGCGCGCGCCAACGCACCTTGGGGCGATGGTTTTCCATCGCCTGCCCACGCGGATCACGTATGATGCGGCCTTCGCGCGCCGTGCCGGATGGCATCCCGGGGCCGGCGCGAGCCCGCATTTCCCGTGATTCCATGGCGCTCAAGTCCACCATCTTCAAGGCCGAACTGTCCGTATCGGACATGGATCGGCCCTACTACGGCAGCCATACGCTGACCATCGCCCAGCATCCGTCCGAAAACGACGCGCGGATGATGGTGCGCCTGCTGGCCTTCGCCTGCGAGGCGTCCGAGTCCCTCACCTTCACGCGCGGCCTCGACGAGCCCGACGAACCCGACCTCTGGGACAAGACGCTGACCGGCGAGATCGCCCACTGGGTGGAACTCGGCCAGCCCGACGAAGCCCGGCTGCGGCGCGCCTCGTCCCGCGCGGACCGCGTCACCGTCTATACCTATCAGAGCGCCAGCGCGCGCGAATGGTGGAAGGGCATGGCCGGCAAGGCCAGCAAGCTCCGTAACGTGACCATTTACAATGTGCCGTCGGAAGCCGTGGAGGCACTGGCCGGCATGGCGCAGCGCGCCATGCGCCTGTCCGTGACCATCCAGGACGCCGAGATCTGGGTCAGCGACGACGACCACAACGTGCAGCTGACGCTCGACGTACTCCAGCGCGCCGCCGGCTGAGGCGGGCCGCCCGAGCCCCAGATAACGCTTCATCAACCAAAAACAGGAAGATTGCGATGCAAACCACTCCCTCCGGCCTGCAATTCGAAGACACCGTTGTCGGCGCTGGCAACGAAGCCACGGCAGGTCAGCACGTGACCGTGCACTACACCGGCTGGCTGTACGAGAACGGCCAGGCTGGCCGCAAGTTCGATTCGAGCAAGGACCGCAACGACCCGTTCGTGTTCCCGCTGGGCGCCGGCCACGTGATCCGTGGCTGGGACGAAGGCGTGCAGGGCATGAAGGTGGGCGGCACGCGCCGCCTGGTGATTCCGGCCGACCTGGGCTACGGTGCCCGTGGCGCCGGTGGCGTGATTCCCCCGAACGCCACGCTGCTGTTCGAAGTGGAACTGCTGTCGGTCTGAGCTTCGGCCTGGCCTGACCCAATGAAAACGGACGCCTCGGCGTCCGTTTTTACATCGTGGAATCTGAAAGCCGGGGCTTCAGAGCCCGTCAGAACCCGATCGCGGCGTTGCCCACATCCACGCGCACCTTGTCGCGGTCCAGCAGCCGGCCGGCGTGCCGCGCGAAGTCCTGCGCCCACTCCGTATTGCCGCTGAAGCGGTTCTCACCCGAGAACTTGGCCACGTTCAGGATCTTGTCGATGACGAGCACCTTGCCCACCGGGCTCGAGGCCTGGCAGTCCAGTTCGGCATATTCGCGGTCGAACCAGCGCCACGCGGCCTCCTCGGTCACGGCCGCCAGCTCGGCATCGCCAAGCGTGAAATCGAATTCCTTGCCACTGCCGAACACCACGGTAAGCGTACGCGCCATGACCGGTTCTCCAAGAAGTCAGGCCCCCATTGTAGAGACTTGCCGGCCCGGCGGGCGCATTGCAAACCGTTGCCTGTGACACACACCCCGCTCGCCGCGTGTGGCTTCCTTGCGACGGATCAATACGCTTTGGATTATCCTTCCATCCATGGCCATCACCAGACAGGACCTCGAAGCGGACAGGCTGCGCGCATCGCTGTGCAGCACACCGGTCGCGTCCTCGCTGCTGCCTGAGGCCGATATCGAGCAATCGCTCCATGCCACGCTGGCCGCCCGGCCTGATGGCGATGCCCTGCAGGGCGATGTCTGGCTGTTCGGCTACGGCTCGCTGATCTGGAACCCGATGGTGGTCCATACGGACCGGCGTCTGGCCACCGTGCACGGCTACCATCGCGGCTTCTACCTCTACTCCCGTATCAATCGCGGCACCTGGGACAACCCCGGGCTCGTGCTCGGCCTGGACCGGGGCGGCTGCTGCACGGGCATGGTGTTCCGCATCCCGGCCCATGTGATCGAGCAGGAATTCCGCGTGCTCTGGCGCCGCGAGATGCTGACCGGCGCCTATCACCCGCGCTGGCTGCGCGTGAAGCTCGACAATACCCCGGACGCACCGGAAGCCCGCGCGCTGGCTTTTGTGATGAACCGCGAACATCCGGCCTACGCGGGGCGGCTGCCCGATACCCGCGTGGTGGACTGTCTACGCCACGCCTGCGGCCTGTACGGCCCGGCCCGCGAATATCTCCAGCAGACGTTGCTGGGCCTGGCCACCAACGGGGTGGACGACCCCTACCTGGGCCGCCTCTGGCGCCTGCTCCAGGACAGTGACGGTGCCGATGCCATGCACCCGGCCGGCGACGATCCGCACCGCCACCGGCCGCCCGTCATGCAGGCCGACGGCACGGACGGCATCGCCGCCGCCAACGCGCCGCACGAAACCGTCTGAGCCACCCCAGCGCCTTCGACACCCCCCACATGACGCGCTCCCAGACCCGCCCCCGCCGCCAGGCCATCGCCGAAATGCTCGGACTGTTGGGGTTGTTGATGGCCGGCGGCCTGCTCGCCGGCCAGGGCGGCCAGACGCTGGCGCGCACCCTGACTGGCATCGGCAACGGCCCCACCCTCGCGCAGGGGCCGCGTACGCGTCCGGTCGATCCGCCCACCCTGCCGCCGCGCAGCGATGGCATGGCCGCGCTGGACCGCAACCTGATCACCGCCGCCAGCATTGGCGACGCGGAACTCGTCAATCGGCTACTCGCTGCCGGGGCGTCGATGCAGGCCGTGGACGAACGCGGCCGCAGCGCGCTGCTGGCCGCCGTCTACAACCGCCGCAACGAGGTGGCGCGGGCACTGATCCTGGCCGGCGCCGATGTGAATCGCAAGGATGGGGAGTCGAACAGCCCGTTCCTGGTGGCGGCCGCCACGGGACAGATCGACATCGTGCGGCTGGCGCTGTCCCACGGCGCCGACCCGCGCAGCACGGACCGCTACGACGGCACGGCACTGATCGCCGCGAGCCAGCACGGCAATGTCGAAATCGTGAAACTGCTACTGAAGGGCGGGCTCAGCGTGGACCACGTGAACCAGCTCGGCTGGACCGCGCTGCTCGAGGCCGTGGTGCTCGGCGACGGCAGCGCGCGCTACGAGGAAGTGGTGCAACTGCTGCTGGATGCGGGCGCGGACGCCAACCTCGCCGACCGCGAAGGCGTGACGCCCACGCGCCATGCACGCGAGCGCGGCTACAAGACCATGGTCAGGATGCTGATGCGCGCCCGCGGGCACTGAGGCCCGCGCACGTCACGCGCCGGTACGCGTGTTCTCGCTCTCCTGCAGCTGGCGCCACATCACCTTGCCGGTGCCGGACTTCGGCAATGCATCGACGAACTCGACCACGCGCGGATACTTGTACGCCGCCATGTTCTCCTTCGCCCATTCGATGATCTCTTCCGGCGTGGTATTGCCCTTGGCGGCGGTGCGCAGCACCACCACGGCCTTCACGGTCTCGCCGCGATAGGCGTCGCGCGTGCCGATGATGCACGCCTCCTGCACGGCCGGATGCTTGTAGAGCAGGTTTTCCACCTCGGCCGGCCAGACCTTGAAGCCGGACGCATTGATCATGCGCTTGAGGCGGTCGGTGATGAAGAAGTAGCCGTCGTCGTCCATGCGGCCCAGGTCGCCGGTGCGGAACCAGGTCCGGCCTTCGAACTCGATGAATGCGTCGCGCGTGGCATCGGGCTTGCCCCAGTAGCCCTTGAAGACCTGCGGGCCGCGCACGATGATCTCGCCCACTTCGTTCGGCGGCAGTTCGGCCAGCGTGACGGGGTCGATCACGCGCGCCTCGGTGTTGAAGGTCGGCACGCCCAGGCATTGCAGCTTGGCGCGGTCGGCCGGGTTGCTGTGCGTCGGCGCCATGGTCTCGGAGAGGCCATAGCCCTCCAGGTAGCTGAGGCCGAACTGTTCCTTGAGCCGCTCGGCCACGGCCTGCGGCATGGCCGCGCCGCCGCCGCCGATGTAGCGCAGGCTGGTCAGGTCGAAGCTGGCCAGGTTCGGGCTGCCCAGGAAGTCGATCACCATGGTCGGGATGTTGGTCCAGTGCGTGACCTGGTAGCGCGAGATCAGTCGCCCGGCCACCTCGCGGTCCCATCGCGGCAGCATGACCACGGTGGCGCCGCTGTAGATCGGCCCGTTCATGCCGTACTGCATGCCGGTGACGTGGAACAGCGGCAGGACCGACAGGATCACCGATTCCGCGCCGCTGCCCGACCACGTGCCGCCGCCGATCACGTTGTGCATGACCGAGCGATGGGTGTGGATGCAGCCCTTGGGGAAGCCCGTGGTGCCCGAGGTGTACGGCATCACGGCGATGTCGTCCGGGCCGGCCGTGTGCGGGCCGGGTTGCAGGCCGGCGCCGAGCGCCTCGGCCCACGGCGTGGCGCCCGCCGGCAGCGGATACTCGGCGGTGATCCACGCGGGCGGCGCGTCTTCAGGGTGTTCGTAGGAAGCCGGCAGCGCGTCCGCGTACTGGGTGGCCAGCACGTGCTGGAGCTGCTGGTCGGCCGGCAGTTCGGCGTTGGCCTGGGCCACGCCGGCGGCAAGGTCAGCCGTGCAGATCGCCACGCGCGCCTGGCCATCGGTCACGTAGTGCTTGAACTCCTCGGCCCGGTTCATCGGGTTGACGGGTACCACCACCGCGTCCGCACGCAGGATCGCGTAGTAGCTGACAATGAACTGCGGGCAGTTCTGCATGTACAGCAGCACGCGATCGCCCTTCTTCACCCCGGCCTTCTGCTGGAGCCAGCCCGCCAGCGCCGTGGCCTGCGCCTCCAGCGCGCGGAACGTGATGGCATTGCCGAAGTAGCGGATCGCCGGCTTCTCGGCGTAGCGGCGCGCGGAGACTTCGAGGTTGTACCAGAGCGAGGTCTCAGGCAGCACGATCTGCGTGGGCAGCCGCTTCGGCCAGAACTGGAAATGCGGACGCGCGGGCGTGGTGGTCATCTTGTCTCCTGGGTCTTTGCGACCGGCTTTTTGGTTTCGTCAACAGAGGGCCAATATAACTGAACGACCGTTCTATTTTCAAGCGGAGGTTTTCCCGGTCGGGGTCGGCCAAAGGTTGCTTTCCGCGGCGTCGCCCTCACAATAGGGAGATCCGGCCGCATGCCGGCCCCCATCATTCCGAAAGGCAGAACATGAGCGACGTCACCCTGCAGAATTTCGAAGCCGACGTGATCGAGATGTCGCGGCAGGTGCCCGTGCTGGTCGATTTCTGGGCGCCCTGGTGTGGCCCATGCCGCACGCTGGGACCGATGCTGGAAAAGCTCGAAGCCGAATCCGGCGGCAAGTGGAAGCTCGCCAAGGTCAATGTGGACGAGAACCAGGAGCTGGCCGCGCATTTCGGCGTGCGCAGCATTCCCCACGTGGTGGCGATTGCCGATGGACAGGCCGTGGACCAGTTCGTCGGCGTGCTGCCGGAGTCGGGCCTGCGTGAATTCCTGGACCGCCTGACCCCGAACCCGGGCGAGCAGGCGCTGCACGAGGCCCGCGAACTGGTGGCCGCCGGCGATGCCGAGGGGGCGCGCGCCGCCTTCCAGGCCGCGCTGGCCTTTGATCCGGGCGCCGATGACGCGCGGCTGGCCTACACCAGCTTCCTGCTCGATCACAACGAGGTCGAGGCCGCCGAGGCCGAGTTTTCCCGGCTTTCGCCGCGCGCCCCGCAGGAGGACGGTTACGCCGCCGTGCAGACCCAGCTGGAGGCGCTGCGGAACGTGGGCGACCTGCCCGACGCCGCCGCGCTGATCGCCCGCGTGCAGGCCAATCCGGCCGACCTGGGCGCGAAGCTCGACCTGGCGAACGCGCTGATCGCGCGCCGCGAGTACGAGCCCGCCCTGGAACAATTGCTGGAAATCGTGCGCCGCGACCGCGGCTTCGAGGAAGACATCGGACGCAAGACCATGCTGTCGGTGTTCGACCTGCTCGCCGGGCGGCCCGACGTGGTCTCGCGCTGGCGCCGCCAGCTCAGCGCAGCGCTGAACTGAGTCGTGAACTAAGGCCCCCCGGCTTCAGCCCTGGGGGCCTTCTACCAGCGTGAAGCCGTTGGCCTGCATGTGTTCGACCATCATGGTGTCCATCGACTTCACGTGATGGTCGAACCAGCCGGACAGTTCGCCTACGAGCCGCCGCCCCAGGCTCACCACCCCCTCCTCCGCCACCTTGTCGCGCACGGCCTGCGCAACGGCCAGCACCTGCTGGTGCTCGCCCGCATGGCAATGACGCGGGCCGAAGCCCATCGCCTCCATCCACTGTTCCTCCTGCGCGAAGTGATGCCGCGTGTGGTCCATCCACGCGTCATAGGCGGCCAGGAAGCCGGCATCGTCGGCGCGCGCGGCCGCATCGAGCAGTTGGAGGAATTCGGCGTGGGTGGCGTCGGTCACGGGCTCCCCGAGGCGTAGCGCTTCGGGCAGGCCCTCGGACGACAGTCCTTGATAGGGATCGTGCGTATCGAGTGCGGCGGCGGACATGTGGTGGGCAAGGAGCAAGGTCGGTAACGCGGCAAGGATACCGATTTCCGGCCCCGCCGATCTGATTTTCCGCAAAGCCACGGGGCGTGATCGGTCCGATGCGGGGTATCCTTGCCGTTCGCAACCCTGCTGTGGCCGACGCGCCCCTTCCCGCCATGCCAAGACTGATCTTCTTCTGCGGCCACGCCGGCACCGGCAAGACCACGCTGTCCCACAAGCTGATCGGCCCGTTGATGCAGGCCACCGGCGAGCCGTTCTGCCTGCTCGACAAGGACACGCTCTATGGGCGCTACAGCGCGGCGGCGATGGCCGCCATCACCGGCGACCCGAACGACCGCGACAGCCCGGCCTACCTGGACAACCTGCGCGACCCCGAATACCAGGGCCTGCTGGACACCGCGCGCGAGAACCTGATGCTCGGCATCAGCGTTCTGGTGGTGGGGCCGCTCTCGCGCGAGGTGCGCGCCCACCAATTGACCGACCCGGCGTGGCTGCACATGCCGGCTGGCACGCGCACGCAGGTGGTATGGGTGCACCTGTCCGAGGACGAGGCCCACGCGCGCATTGTCCGGCGCGGCAATCCCAACGATGCCTACAAGCTCACGCACTGGGAGGCGTATCGGACACGCCGCTTCATGCCGGACCCGGCCGAGTATCCCGAACTGATCTTCTTCGACAACCTGGCCCCGGACGCCGCCGCGCTGGACCGCCTGCTGCGCACCCTGGCGAGCTAGCGCCCAGTCCCCAGTCCTCAGTCTTCCTCAGCCGCGTCTTCGGACCCCGCCCGGGCGTCATTGCCGGCCACAATGGCACCGATCACGGCCGACGCCGCCACGAAGCCGAACACCGCCGTCACCGCCACCGACGAGCCATACCCGGCGCAGGCCAGTCCTTGCGGGGCCTCGCGCGGCGCGGGCGGGGCCTCGTCGATCTCGCAGGCCTGCTGCTCGGGTTCCGGATAGCGCACCGGTTCGTCCGAATACACGGCCAGGATGCCGAACTTCCGCTTCGGATTGCGCGGAAAGCCAAACTGGCGGCGCAGGTTGCCGCGCACCTTGGCCAGCAGCGGGTCCTGCACCGTCCGGGAAAGATCCTCGAGCCGCACCCGCGTGGGATCCAGCTGCCCACCTGCGCCGCCGCACGTAAGAATGCGCGCGCCGCGCCCCGACCCCCGCGTCCAGCCGAGGATCGCGGTCTTGATCTTCGCGGCGTCGATGGCGTCGATCACGTAGTCGAAGCCGCTCAGCAGTTCGGCCACGTTGTCCTCGGTCACGAAATCGTCGATCTGCGAGACGCGGCAGCGCGGGTTGATCGCCACGATGCGCTCGCCCATCGCCTCCACCTTGGCGCGGCCATAGGCATCCCCGAGTGCATGGATCTGGCGGTTGGTGTTCGATGGCGCGATATGGTCGAGGTCGATCAGCGTGATGCGGCCCACGGCGTTGCGCGCCAGCGCCTCGGCGGCCCAACTGCCCACGCCGCCAATGCCAATCACGCAGACGCTGGCCGCCTCCAGCCGGGCCATGCCTGCCGCCCCGTACAGCCGCGCCACGCCGCCGAAGCGGCGGTGGTAGTCGTCGTCCTCGGGGGTCTCGTGGGTCAGGGGCTCGGGCAGGCCGGGCAGGCCGGGTAGTGCGGCAATGGTCATGGGGGGGATAAGCGGGGAAAGCTGGATAAATCGCGAATTTCGCTATTTTATGTCACCCCGGCAGACCCGGCTGGCGCCAAAAATCGGCGGTCCGGCGACCGCAATGTCAGCGCAAGGCCGACAAGCCGGCGCGGCGCCCGCCCCTAAAATTGATTGTGCAGTGGTTGATCCGCCGCATGGCAGGCCGGGCTTACCCACTCCGGCCCGGCCCTGCGCGCCAACAGGAGTCCGCCCTCATGCCCGCCTCGCGCCGACAGAAGATCATTCTTTGGAGCGTGTTCACCCCGCTCGCCCTGATTGCGATCCTCGTCATCGTCATCCTGACCTTCGACTGGAATCGTCTCAAGCCGTGGCTCAACGACAAGGTGTCGCTGGCCATCGGCCGCCCGTTTGCGATCAATGGCGACCTGATGGTCACCTGGAAGCGCGCGCAGGGCGAGACCGGCTGGCGCACGCTGGTGCCATGGCCGCGCCTGTCGGCCCGGGATATCACCGTGGGCAACCCGGACTGGGCGAAGGCCCCCAATATGGCCACCGTGCGGGAGGTCATCTTCATACTGCGCCCGCTGCCGCTGCTGGCGCACCAGATCGCCGTGCCGACCATCGTGGTGGACAGCCCGGCCGTCTGGCTTGAGCGGCTGGCGGACAAGCGCAACAACTGGACTTTCGATACCGGGCCCAAGACCGGCAAATCGAGCTGGGAACTCGATATTGGCGAGGTCGTGCTGCAGCGCGGCAACCTGGCGCTGGCCGATGCAGCCGAGAAAATCGACATGCAGGCCACGCTGGACACCGTGGGCGACCAGGCGCTCTACGACAAGGCCCGCGACGGCGCGCTGGTGCCGCCGACCGATGCGTCCGCCGTGGACCCCTCCGCGCCGGCGGCCAAGGACACCAAGGACACCAAGGACACCAAGGAAGCCAAGGACGCCAGGGACAGCCGCTACGGCATCCGCTGGAAGGCGGTCGGGCACTACAACCAGGCCACCATCAACGCCAGCGGCAAGGCCGGCACGGTGCTGAGCCTGCGCGACGTCAACACGCCCTACCCCGTGCAGGCCGATGTCCGCGTGGGCGCCACCCGCGCGGTAATCGAAGGCACACTGACCAACCCGGCCCATCTGGGCGCGCTGGACGTCAACCTGATGCTGTCCGGCGACAACATGGCCAAGCTCTACGCGCTGACCGGCATCGTCCTGCCGTCCACCCCGCCGTATGAAACGCGCGGGCGGCTGGTGGCCACGCTCAAGAAGGGGGCGTCGTCCTATACGTATCGGGATTTCACCGGCAAGGTCGGCGGCAGCGACCTGGGCGGCACGCTCACCTTCGCGCAGCGCTCGCCGCGCCCGCTGCTGTCTGGCGAGCTGGTGTCCAGGCAACTGCTGTTCGCCGACCTCGCGCCGCTGATCGGCGCCGATGCCAAGCCGGGGCAGGCGGCCTCCGAGAGCCCGGTCAAGCAGCCGGCCAACAAGGCGCTGCCGGTGGCGCCGTTCCGCACCGAGCGCTGGGACGAGATCGACGCCGACGTCAAATTCACCGGCAAGCGCATCGTCCGCGACGAAGACCTGCCGATCACCGACCTGAAGACCCACCTGAAGCTGACCGATGGCGTGCTGCTGCTCGACCCGCTCAACTTCGGCGTGGCGGGCGGCAACCTCGTCTCCACGATCCGGCTGGACGGCAAGCGCGAGCCGATGGGCGCCATGGTCGACATGACCGCGCGCCACCTGAAGCTCAAGCAGTTGTTCCCGAAGGCTGACTCGATGCGCGCCAGCATCGGTGAGGTGAATGGCAGCGCCAAGCTGTCCGGCACCGGCAATTCCGTGGCCGCGCTGATGGGCTCGTCGAACGGCGAGGCCAAGCTGCTGGTGGAGAACGGCACGGTCAGCAAGTTCATCCTGGAGGCCATCGGCCTGAACGTGGGCAGCGTGGTGGTCTCCAAGCTGTTCGGCGACAAACCCGTGCAGATCAACTGCGGCGTGAGCGACTTCGCGATCAAGGACGGCATCGCCCGGGCCCGCACCTTTGTGCTCGACACCCAGGACGCCGTGATCACCACCGACGGCGCGATCGATTTTGGCGAGGAGCGGCTGGCGCTGACCATCCACCCGGACTCCAAGGGCCTGCGCATCATCTCGCTGCGGTCGCCGCTGTATGTGGGCGGCACGTTCAAGAACCCGTCGGTGAGCCCGAACATCGCCGTGCTGGCCCTGCGGGCGGGCGGCGCGCTGGCGCTGGCGCTGACCGCGCCGGTGGCGCTGGTGGTGCCGCTGCTGGACATCTCGCCGGGCGGCGACGAAAGCCAGTGCGCCCGCCTGCTGGCCGAGCTGAAGAAGCGCCCGACCGCCCCACCGCCGGGCAAGTCCTATCAGGACCCGGCCACCGGCCGTGCCGGCAAGCAGGCCACCGGCCCGGCGATTCCCGAGTCGCCATCGAAGTCGGCCGCCGCCCAGGGCCAGCCGGGCCCGGCCCCCACCGAGCCGCGCAAGCCCACGCCATCGGTCGAGCAGAAGCCAATGCAGCCAGCCAACGACGCCCAGCTTTATCAGGGCGGCTAGACGGGTCGCCAGGCGGCCTCACATCGTCATTCGACGAAATCCGCAACATCCGATCCGTGTCGATTCACGCCAGGTGTTGCGGATTTGCACTTCCCCCCACGCAGCCATTGTGTCCGGACCCGGGACGGCCGCATAATTAAACGGCCATTTACAAGCAAAGCACTAAACAGAATGGCATGCATCGGTCGTCGCTGCCGGTTCCAGTCCGGTGATGGCGCCCTTGTGAGGTGCGGCTACGGCCGCACTTATTTTTTTCGCGCACTTTTCGACCCGGACGGAGACCTTGCCGGCGGCGCGATCCACGCAGCACCCCCTACCCGCCCCCCGTCCCATGACGTTGCCTCACGCCGCCGTTCCGCCGATCAGCTGGCTGATCGCCCTGACGGTGTGCAACCACGTGGCGTTCAACGCCAGTCGCGTCGTCGTTTCCCTGTTTGCGATTTCGCTCAAAGCCTCCACGGTCACGCTCGGCCTGCTGATGGCGCTCTATGCGTTGCTGCCGATGTTCCTGGCGATCCGCGCCGGACGCCGCATCGACGAGATCGGCCCGCGCCTGCCGATGACGGCCGGCTCCCTGATGGTGGTAGGCGGCACGCTGCTGCCGGCGATCTGGCCGGACATCGGCGCGCTCTACGCGGCGTGCGCGCTGATCGGGGTTGGCTTCATGCTGGTCCAGGTGGCCATGCAGTTGCTGATCGGGCAGGTCTCCACGCCGGACACACGGCTGCGCAACTACACCTACCACGCGCTCGGGCTGTCGGTGTCCGGCACCCTCGGCCCGGTGGTGATGGGATATGTGATCGAACACGCCGGCTTCCGGCCCGCGTTCTGCGTGCTGGTGGCGGTGGCGCTGCTCGGCCAGGCCGGGCTCCAGTACGTGCGGCCGCGCCTGCCGG
This sequence comes from Cupriavidus sp. 2KB_3, assembly GCF_052115685.1. Classification (NCBI taxonomy): domain Bacteria; kingdom Pseudomonadati; phylum Pseudomonadota; class Betaproteobacteria; order Burkholderiales; family Burkholderiaceae; genus Cupriavidus; species Cupriavidus sp. 2KB_3. The sequence goes on along the minus strand of NZ_JBFRHD010000001.1, from coordinate 130,399 downwards.
CCACAGGCGGCAACGCCGGCCGGATCGCGGTGGAAGACGGCAGCCGCCGCTCCACGCTGGACCTGCTCCAGCATCCCGAACTGCGCGCGGTGTTCATCGCCAGTGCGGTGCTCTCGGCCGCGTGGGACCTGCACGCGTTCCTGATCCCGATCCAGGGTTCGCGCATCGGCCTGTCGCCGTCGTCCATCGGCTGGGTGCTGGGCGCGTTCGCCATCGCCACGCTGGCCATCCGCATCGCCATGCCGGTGGTGTCGCGCCATCTGTCTGAATGGAAGATCATTCGGTGCGCGCTGATGGTGGGCGCCATGGCCTACCTCGTCTACCCGTTCGTCGCCGAATTCTGGCTGATGTGCGGGCTGGCCTTCGTGCTTGGCCTCGCGCTCGGCAGCGCGCAGCCCAATGTGATGAACATCCTCCATACCGCCTCGCCCTCGGGCCGCGCCGGGGAAGCGCTCGGGCTGCGCTCGGCCGTGCTCAACACGAGCCAGGTGGTGTGGCCGCTGACCTTCGGCGTGGTCGGCACGGCGCTCGGCATGCTGCCGATCTTCCTCTCGATGGCCGGCGCGATGGGCATGGCGGGTTACTACTCCCGCAACCAGTCCCGCAAGCCCCGGGTGGCGGAAATCGAATAAAACTTAAAACAGGCGCGGCAGTTTGCGGCACCGCAAATGCGCTGCGCGGCGCATTCGCTATACTCGAAGTGCATCTTTCTTCGTGATCGCGACATGACCCAACTAGCCGACCTGCGCCGCAACTACATGCTGAGCGCGCTTTCCGAATCCGACGTGGCCGCCGACCCGATCCGCCAGTTCCAGACCTGGTTCGACGAGGCGCTCCAGGCCAAGCTGCCCGAGCCGAATGCGATGACGCTGGCCACGGTGGCCGCCAATGGCCAGCCATCGGCCCGCATCGTGCTGTTGAAGGGCATGGACGCCAACGGCTTCACGTTCTTCACCAACTACGAGAGCCGCAAGGGGCTCGACCTCCAGGCCAACCCGCGCGCGGCGCTGCTGTTCCACTGGGTGCAGCTCGAGCGGCAGGTGCGCGTGGAAGGCATCGTGGAGAAGGTGGATGAGGCCGAGAGCGATGCGTACTACGCCTCGCGCCCGCTTGGCTCCCGGCTGGGCGCGTGGGCGTCCGAGCAAAGCCGCGAGGTGCCTGGCCGCGACGTGCTCGAGGCCCGCGAGGCCGACTTCCGCAGCAAGTTTGGCGACAACCCGCCGCGCCCCGCGCACTGGGGCGGCTATCGCGTGGCGCCCACCTGGATCGAGTTCTGGCAGGGCCGCCCGTCGCGCCTGCACGACCGCATCGGCTATCGCAAACAGGATGATGGCACCTGGGATATCGTGCGGCTGTCGCCCTGACTGTCGCCCTGAGGCCCCGCGCCACGTACTTGTCTGCCTGTTCAGACAAGTACGTGGCAGAAGGTGGAGTCCGGGGACCCGCACTGCACAATTCAAAGTTTTGGCGTAAAGTTTTAGGGTCGTACGAGAGGTGTGCCGCAACCAATTCGGGAGGAAGCCGCATGTTTTTCAAACAAGCCCTGGACAAGCAGCTCGATAGCTGGATCGCCGACGTGCGCGAGCACGCCAACCTGCCGGTGAAGCTTCGGCTCTGGAATGGCAACGAGTACCCGCTCGGCCATTTCGAGAAGCCCGACGTCACCCTGACGGTGCGCGAGGCCACCGCCCTGCCGCTGCTGCTGGTACCCAGCCTGGACAACCTCGGCGAGGCGTATGTCCAGGAGAAGATCGACCTCGAAGGCCGTCTGGCCGACATCATCAACGTGGCCTACGGCTTCTCCGCCGCCGCCGCGCGCAGTGCCGGCGGCGCCCTCGCCCGCGTGGCCCAGCACTTCACCCACACCAAGCAGGAAGACAAGGCGTCGATCCAGTATCACTACGATGTCTCGAACGACTTCTACAAGCTCTGGCTCGATCCGAACATGGTCTACTCGTGCGCATACTTCGAGCACGGCAATGAAGACCTTGCCACCGCGCAATTGAAAAAGATCGACCACATCCTGACCAAGATCCGGCTCCAGCCGGGCCAGAGTCTGCTCGACATCGGCTGCGGCTGGGGCGCGCTGGTGCTGCGCGCCGCGCAGAAGTTCGGCGCGCGCTGCGTGGGCATCACGCTCTCGCAGAACCAGTTCGACCTCGCCACCGAGCGCGTGCGCGCTGCCGGGCTGACGGACCGCATCGAGATCCGACTCCAGGACTACCGCGATACCGCCGGCCAGTTCGACCGCATCACCAGCGTCGGCATGTTCGAGCACGTGGGCAAGGCCAACCTGCCGGCCTATTTCGGCCGTATTCGCGACCTGCTGACGGACGACGGCGTGGCCATGAACCACGGCATCACCTCCACCGACCCGCAGAGCGGCGAGGTGCCGATGGACGGCTCGGGCTTCATGGACCGCTACGTGTTCCCGCAGGGCGAGCTGCCGCACATCGGCATGGTGCTCCAGACCCTGCAGCAGGGCGGGCTCGAAGGCTTCGACGTGGAACTGCTGCGCCGGCACTACGCCCAGACGCTGTTCCACTGGGCCAACAACTTCGAGGCCAACGGCGAAACGATCCGGAAGATGGTCGGCGAGAAGAAATACCGCATCTGGCGCATCTACCTGGCCGGTACCGCCCACGCGTTCACGACCGACCAGATGTCGATCTACCAGGTGGTGTGCCACAAGGCGCGCCGCCCGGCCGACACCCTGCCGTGGTCGCGACGCTATATCTATGACGCCACGATCGGCAATACCGTCTGAATCGATTGAACGATACGCTTGACCTCTTTGGCGATGATGGCGATGGCGGCGCTGGCGGCGATACGCCCGCAGCGCCGCTCCCCGCCCCCTCCGACACCGCGTCAGCCGCCGATCCTGCGGCTGGCGAGCCCCCCAGGAAAAAGCCCGCCGGCAAGGTCGTCGCGCCGTGGACGCCCGACGCCGCGCTGGTGGCGCTCGGCCAGCGGCTGCCGCCCAACCTCCATTTCGGCACCTCGTCGTGGTCGTATCCGGGCTGGCACGGGCTGGTCTACGACGGCCAGTACAGCGAGAGCCTGCTGTCGCGCAAGGGGCTGCGCGCCTGCGGCCAGCATCCGCTGCTGCGTGCGGCGGGGATCGACCGGGGCTTCTACGGGCCGATTCCGCTGACCGACTATATGCAGTATGCGGCACAGGTACCCGAGGGCTTCCGCTTCCTCGTCAAGGCACCGGCCAGCGTCTGCGATGCGTGGCTGCGCGGGCCCGATGGCGCCGGGCGGCTGCCGAACGCGGCGTTCCTGAACCCCGAGATCGCGATCCGGGACTGCATCGTGCCGGCCACGGGCGGGCTCGGCCTGCATTGCGGACCGCTGCTGTTCCAGCTGTCGCCGCTGGCGGGTGTGGGCGATGACGGCCCGGCCTTCCTCGCCCGGCTGGACGCCTTCCTGGCCGCGCTGCCGCCGCTGGACCCCACGCTGACGCCGCACGCCTGCTACGCGGTGGAAATCCGCGACCCGGCGCTGCTCACGCCGCGCTACATCCGCCTGCTGCGGGATCGTGGCGTGCGCTTCTGCCTGGCCGCGCGCGACCGCCTGCCGCCCGTGGCCCGCCAGGCCGCCGCGCAAGCCCTGATGGACGACGGCGCGCCCGGCCCGCTGGTGCTGCGCTGGATGCTGCGCGAGGGCCGCTCCTACGCGATGGCCGAGAAAGCGTACGGCCCGTTCGACAAGATCGTCGAGCCCGACCCGGAGACGCGCGACGCCATCGCCGACGTGGTGGCACGCACGCTGCGCACGGGCCAGCCGGCCTACGTGATCGTCAGCAATAACGCCGAGGGCTGCGCGCCGCTGAGCATCGCGCGGCTGGCCGAGGCCATCGCGGACCGGCTCTGAACGCACGCCCCGGGCCGGCCGGCGCGAAAGACCCTACCGTCAGGGCAAATGTCCGGACTCCGCTACAATCGGGGGACGATCGGCGCCGGGCTTCCGGCGCCGCGATTCCGGCCCGTTTTGTACGAAATCCCACCGACGCGCCCGCGCGTGCGGCGCAAGGTGACATCCGTACAAGGCGTACCGGCTGACGATGCAATGAAAATCATGGATTTGTGTGGAGCCCGAGACATGGGCATGCCTGCCGAGGACGACGACCCCATCACGGGCCGCAAGGCCGCCTCGCCCGACTTCGATACGCAGCATTTCAAGCGGACGCTGTCGCAGTTCGCCACGGGCGTGACCGTCATCACCACGCGCGCGGCGGGGCATCCCTATGCCAACGGTGCGCCGTTCGTCGGCATCACGGCCAGCTCGTTCAACTCGGTCTCGCTGGACCCGCCGCTGGTGCTCTGGAGCATGGCCAACCGCGCCAACAGCCTGCCGATGTTCCGCGATGGCACGCACTACATCATCAATGTGCTCTGTGCGTCGCAAATGGACCTGTGCCAGCGCTTCGCCTCGCTCAAGGGCGACCGCTTCGCCGGGGTGGACTACCGCCTCTCCGAAACCGGCCTGCCGATCCTCGCCAATGCGCTGGCCTGGTTCGAATGCCATAACCGCAGCCGCTACGACGAAGGCGACCACGTGATCTTCGTCGGTGAAGTGGAGCGCTGCGGCTTGCAGGACTGCGGCGGCCAGCCGCTGGTGTTCCAGGGTGGCCAGTTCTCCACCGTCTCCCCGCTGGACCGCTAAGCCTGCCCTCTCCCCTCCCTATGCTTTCCCGCCCTGGTCGGCATGCAGCGCCGCCAGCGGCGAGCCGTCGGTCTTGATCCGCTGGAGCACGATGTTCGAGCGGATGTCCATCACCCCCGGCGTGCGGTAAAGCCGGTTGACGATGAAATCCGAGTAGTGTTTCAGGTTGCGCGCCTGCACGCGCAGGATGTAGTTGCTGTCGCCGGTAATCACATAGGCGGTCAGCACTTCCGGCCACGCCTGTACGGCGGCGTTGAAAGTATCGTGCCAGCCTTCGAGGTCGTGGCGCATCGACACCTGCACGATCGCCTCGATCTCCAGCCCCAGCCGCTCGGCATCGAACCACGCGCGATAGCCGCCAATCACCCCCTGCTCCTCCAGCAAGCGCACGCGCCGCAGGCACGCGGAGGGCGATAACGCCACTTTATCGGCGAGATCCTGATTGCTGATGCGGCCGTTCTCCTGCAGGCAGGTGAGGATGCGCAAATCGATGGGGTCGAGGGTCATATCCGTGTTTCTCGCAGAATCTGCGAATCTTTGGTCGATCCACACAATTCTATGCGAAACATGCCCATCAGGACGGGGCATTTCGCAAGCCTCTTCTGGGCGCTTTTGACTATGATGCGGTCATCGACGCGACGATCCTCACGATCCCGGCCGCCCCCATGCCCCACGCCCCCGATTTTCACGATGCCCGCCGTATTTGGGACATTACCCCGCCCGTCTCACCGGCCACGCCGGTGTGGCCCGGCGACACCCCGTTCCAGCACGACCCGGCCTGGGTCATGGATGGCCAGTGTCCGGTCAATGTCGGACGGATGACGATGTCACCCCATACGGGCGCCCATGCCGATGCCCCGCTCCACTACGTGGCGGATGGCGCGCCGATTGGCGCGGTGCCGCTCGATGCCTACCTCGGTCCGTGCCGCGTGATCGACTGTATCGGCGCCGGCCCGCACGTGTTGCCGCGCCACGTGGAAGCCGCGCTGGCCGGCACGCCGCCGCGCGTGCTGCTGCGTACCTACGCCACGGCGCCGCAGGGCACGTGGGATGCAGGCTTCTGCGCGGTGGCCGCCGAAACCATCGCGCTGCTGGCGCGCCACGGCGTGAAGCTGGTCGGCATCGACACCCCTTCGCTAGACCCCCAGGACTCGAAGACGATGGACGCGCACCACGCCGTGCGCGACCACCGGCTTGCCATTCTCGAAGGCATCGTGCTGGACGACGTACCGGCGGGCGATTACGAACTGATCGCCCTGCCACTACGCCTTGCCACGCTCGATGCCAGCCCGGTACGCGCCATCCTGCGCGCCCTTGCCTGACCTTTTTCAGAATCGTCTGATTTCCAGCCCATGAATTTGACCCGTGAATATTGCGTCGCGCTCGACCGTGACGACCCCCTGCGCGGCCTGCGCGAGCAGTTTGCGCTGCCTGCCGGCGTGATCTATCTCGATGGCAATTCGCTCGGCGCCCGCCCGCGTGCCGCCGCCGCGCGCGCCGCCGAAGTGGTATACGCCGAATGGGGCGAGGGCCTGATCCGCAGCTGGAATTCGGCGGGCTGGTTCGACCTGCCGCGCCGGCTGGGCAACCGGCTGGCCCCGCTGATCGGCGCCGGCCACGACGAAGTGGTGGTCACCGACACGACCTCGATCAACCTGTTCAAGGTGCTCGCCGCCGCGCTGCGCGTGCAGCAGCAGCGCGACCCGGCGCGCCGCGTGATCGTCTCCGAGGCCAGCAATTTCCCGACCGACCTCTATATCGCCCAGGGCCTGGCCGACCTGCTCCAGCAAGGCTATTCGGTGCGCCTGGTGGACAGCCCGGAAGAGATCGAGGCCGCCGTAGGCGCCGATACCGCCGTGCTGATGCTGACGCACGTCAGCTACAAGACCGGCGAGATGCTCGACATGGCCGGCCTGACCGAGCTGGCCCATGCGCGCGGCGCGCTGACGGTGTGGGACCTCGCCCACTCGGCCGGCGCGGTGCCCGTGAACCTGACCGCAGCCGGCGCCGACTACGCCATCGGCTGCACCTACAAGTACCTGAACGGCGGCCCCGGCTCGCCGGCCTTCGTCTGGGTGGCGCCCGCGCTGCGCGACGCGTTCTGGCAGCCGCTGTCCGGCTGGTGGGGCCATCAGGCGCCGTTCGCCATGTCGCCCCAGTACCGCCCCACCGAGGGCATCGGGCGCTTTCTGTGCGGGACGCAGCCGGTGACCTCGCTGGCGATGGTCGAATGCGGGCTGGACATCTTCGCCCAGACCAGCATGACCGCGCTGCGCGCGAAGTCCCTGAAGCTGACCGATGCCTTTATCGCACTGGTGGAGGCACGCTGCGCCCAGCATCCGCTGACGCTGGTCACACCGCGCGAGCACGCCCGGCGCGGCAGCCAGGTCAGCTTTGCCCATCCGGACGGCTACGCGCTGGTTGCGGCGCTGATCGAACGTGGCGTGATTGGCGACTATCGCGAGCCCGGCATCGCCCGTTTCGGCTTCACGCCGCTCTACACGAGCTTCACCGAAGTGTGGGACGCCGTGGAGATTCTGCGAGACGTACTCGACAGCGGCGCCTATCGCGATGCGCGCTTTGCCGTGCGGACGGCAGTGACCTGAGCGGAGCGGACCATGAGCGAATTCAAGGGATGTCCGATGGGACACGGCGCATCGGCCAACGCCGGCGATGCGGATAGCGACAAGTGGCACGGCGCGCAGATGGACTTCGCGCAGGACATGAGCTACGGCGACTACCTGGGTCTGGACCAGATCCTGAACGCCCAGCATCCGCGCTCGCCGGACCATAACGAAATGCTGTTCATCGTCCAGCACCAGACCACGGAACTGTGGATGAAGCTGATGCTGCACGAGCTGCGCGCCGCACGCGACGGCGTGCGCAACGACGAACTGCGCCCGGCCTTCAAGATGCTGGCGCGCGTGTCGCGCATCATGGACCAGCTGGTGCAGGCGTGGAACGTGCTGGCGACGATGACGCCGCCCGAGTATTCGGCGATGCGGCCCTACCTGGGCGCGTCGTCGGGGTTCCAGTCGTACCAATATCGCGAGATCGAGTTCATCCTCGGCAACAAGAATGCGGCGCTGCTGCGCCCGCACGCGCACCGGCCCGAGCATCTGGCGCTGGTGGAGGCCGCGCTGCACACGCCGTCGATGTACGACGAGGCGATCCGCCTGATGGCGCGGCGCGGGTTCCAGATCGACGCCGAGGTGGTGGACCGCGACTGGACCCAGCCGACGAGCTACAACGCGTCGGTGGAGACGGCCTGGCTCGAGGTGTATCGCAATCCGTCCAAATACTGGGAGCTTTACGAGCTGGGCGAGAAGTTCGTCGACCTGGAGGATGCGTTCCGACAATGGCGTTTCCGCCATGTGACCACGGTGGAACGCGTGATCGGCTTCAAGCGCGGCACGGGCGGCACCGAGGGCGTCGGCTACCTGCGCAAGATGCTCGACGTGGTGCTGTTCCCGGAACTGTGGAAGCTGCGCACGGACCTTTGATGGCGGAGACCGGCGGGTCGCTCAGCGCGCGCCGGGGTCGGACAGCCGCAGGGCCAGCGCCTGCAGCGCCGGGGCCAGGGTCTCGTGGAATACCTGCTCCGCCACCGTGCCGTACGACGCGCTGCAGCTGATCATGTGCAGGTCCTTCTCCCCCACCGGCCGGAATGCCACGGCGCAGGCGTGGATGGCAGGATGCCAGTCCCGGAACGAGGCCGAGTAGCCCAGGCGCTCGGCCTCGGCCAGTGCGGCGCGCATCGGCGCCTCCTGCTGCTTCCACTGCTCGGGGTAGGCGAGCGCGAATTCAGCCAGCACGCGCTCGCGTCGCGCGGCCGGCAGCGCGGCCAGATAGGCGCGCCCCATCGAACTCGACATCAGCGACAGCCGCGACCCCACGCCGAGGCCGAGCATCACGCCGGCATCGTTTCGTATCGATTCGAGATAAATCACCTCCATCCGCTCGCGCTTGCCGAGCGACACCGACACGCCATACGCCTGCGCGAACGCCAGCATGTGCGGACGCGCCAGCGCCACCACGTCCGAGGCGGATAAATACGAGAAACCGAGCGCGAGCACACCCGCATCGAGCGCGTACTTGCCCAGGCTGTCGTCATAGCGCAGGTAGCCAAGCTGTACCAGCGTGCCAGCCAGCCGGCTCACCGTGGCCTTCGGAAAACCCGTGCGGCGCACGAAATCCTGATTGCCGAGCATTGCTTCGCCGGTGCGGAAACAGCGCAGCAATTCCAGGCCGCGCGCCAGCGCCGTCACGAAGTTCGGATCGCTCTCCCGCGCGGGACGCTCGGTATCGGCGGTGGCCGTCGGGGCGGGCAATGAGGAAGTGGCCAAGGCGTGGCTCCATGAGAAGGATGATCCACCTGGCGTGCGGCAGGGCGGGATCGGGTCCACCCCCTGTTGCACTGCGGATCGGTTCGGCTATACTAGCTCATCGGAACAAGGTTCCGCAATGCGGAACTTCACACCATCTGTTCGAGGGTGCCACCACCCCTCGGCGCACCACCAAAGAAGGAGACCTCCATGGCTGCCAATGCCGAATTCAACTGGATCGACCCCCTGCTGCTGGATCAGCAACTGACCGACGAAGAACGCATGGTGCGCGACGCCGCCGCCGCGTACTCGCAGGACAAGCTGATGCCGCGCGTGCTCCAGTCCTTCCGCAACGAGAAGACCGACATCGAGATCTTCCGCGAGATGGGCGAGCTGGGCCTGCTGGGGCCGACCATTCCCGAGCAGTACGGCGGCCCGGGCCTGAACTACGTCAGCTACGGCCTGATCGCCCGGGAAGTGGAGCGTGTGGATTCCGGCTACCGCTCGATGATGAGCGTGCAGTCGTCGCTGGTGATGGTGCCGATCTATGAATTCGGCACGGAAGCGCAGAAGCAGAAGTACCTGCCCAAGCTGGCCACCGGCGAATGGATCGGCTGCTTCGGCCTGACCGAGCCGAACCACGGCTCCGACCCAGGCTCGATGGTCACCCGCGCCAAGAAGGTGGACGGCGGCTACGAGCTGTCCGGCGCCAAGATGTGGATCACCAACTCGCCGATCGCCGATGTCTTCGTGGTCTGGGCCAAGCTGGTGGGCGACGACGGCAAGGAAGCCATCCGCGGCTTTATCCTCGAAAAAGGCTGGAAGGGCCTGTCCGCGCCGGCCATCCACGGCAAGGTGGGCCTGCGCACGTCGATCACGGGCGAGATCGTGCTCGACCAGGTCTTCGTGCCGGAAGAGAACCTGATGCCGGGCGTGAGCGGCCTCAAGGGCCCGTTCACCTGCCTGAATTCGGCCCGCTACGGCATTGCCTGGGGCGCGCTCGGCGCCGCCGAGTTCTGCTGGCATACCGCCCGCCAGTACACGCTGGACCGCAAGCAGTTCGGCCGCCCGCTGGCCGCCACGCAGCTGGTGCAGAAGAAGCTGGCCGACATGCAGACCGAGATCACGCTGGGCCTGCAAGGCTGCCTGCGCCTGGGCCGCATGAAGGACGAAGGCACGGCCGCCGTGGAAATCACGTCGATCATGAAGCGGAATTCGTGCGGCAAGTCGCTCGATATCGCCCGCGTGGCCCGCGACATGCTCGGCGGCAACGGCATCTCGGACGAATTCGGCGTGATCCGCCATGTGGTCAACCTCGAAGTCGTCAACACCTACGAAGGCACCCACGACATCCACGCGCTGATCCTGGGCCGCGCCCAGACCGGCCTGCAGGCGTTCTTCTGATCGCGGTTTTTCAGCGAACGACGATGTAAAAAAGCCCGGCCGAGCCGGGCTTTTTTGCGTCTGCCTGCCTGCCGGCCGGCTTACTTGTTCGGCTGCGGCGTCAGGCGCAGGTAGGGGCGAACCGCCTTGTAGCCCTTCGGGAATTTCTGGCGGATGACTTCCTCGTCCTTCAGCGACGGCACGATCACCACGTCGTCACCATCCTGCCAGTTGCCCGGCGTGGCCACGCTGTGATGGTCGGTCAACTGCAGGGAATCGATGACACGCAGGATTTCGTTGAAATTTCTACCGGTACTCGCCGGGTAGGTAATGATCAGTCTTACCTTCTTCTTCGGATCGATCACGAACAGCGAACGCACGGTCAGGGTCTCGTTGGCGTTCGGGTGAATCATGTCGTAAAGCTCAGACACTTTGCGGTCTGCATCGGCCAGAATCGGGAAATTCACCGAGGTCGACTGGGTGTCGTTGATATCGCCAATCCAGCCTTTATGGGACTCCACGCTGTCCACGGACAGGGCGATAGCCTTGACATTGCGGCGCTCGAACTCGCCCTTCAGCTTGGCCGTCAGGCCCAGTTCGGTGGTGCAGACCGGGGTGTAGTCCGCCGGGTGGGAGAACAGCACGCCCCAGCCGTCGCCCAGCCAATCGTGGAAGCGGATGCGGCCCTCGCTCGATTCTTGCTCGAAGTCCGGTGCGATATCGCCAAGACGCAGTGCCATTGTGAAAATCTCCAGGGGGAAGGTTGAAGGAACCAGCTTAGTTGGATTGCGATCCAACCGAAACGAATATAAAGTCACTATAAAATCACTCGAAGTCATAAAGACGCTCGGGTGAGCGGCTTGCCTTGAAACGATGGGCAACCGCCACATATCCTAAGTGGAAGACAGAAAGCGCCACAAGCGAGAGCGAGCAAGGCAAAATGTCACCATTCGAACCAACCGCCCGCAAACAGGAGAAACTGATGAGCGATGTGAAGACCGTTCTGTCCGATGCCGAAGAACTGCTTAAGCAAGCGGCCTCGACCACCGGCGAGAAGGCTGCCGAGTTGCGCGAGCGCGGCATGGGCCTGCTGAAGCAGGCCAAGGAAAAAGCCCAGGATCTGCAGGACGCCGTGGTCACCAAGAGCAAGGCCGCTGCGCGCGCCACCGATGACTACGTGCATGACCACCCGTGGAAGGCCGTGGGTGTGGCGGCCGGCGTGGGCCTGCTCATCGGCCTGCTGCTGAACCGCAAGTAAGACAGGCGCAAGCCGGCCGGCATACGGGCTCAGCGCCCGCGCCGGCCCGCGCCGAAGGCCCGGGAGGCGCGGCGCCATGCCGCCGCCCGGTCCGCTCATCGAGGATGCCGCCAATGCCGGCGCATCGATTCTTCGCCGGAGCCGCATGAGCGAATCCCCATCCCCCAAGTTCCTGGAATCCCTCCGAAACCTGACCAGTTCGATGGTGTCGATGGTCCAGACGCGCCTGGAGCTTGCCAGCGTGGAGCTGGCCGAGGAACGCACCCGGCTGATGAAAGTGGCCCTGCTGGCCTGCTTCGGGCTGGTATTTTTCGGCATGGCGCTGATGACGTTCACGATCCTCGTCGCCATCCTGTTCTGGGAAACCTACCGCTGGCAGGCCATCGGCGCGATCGTCGTGATCTATCTCGTCTGCATGGCCGCCTGCCTGCTTACCGCGCGCCGCATGGTGCGCAACGCCCCGCCGCTGTTCGCGGACACGCTCGCCGAACTCGACAAGGACCGGGAGATGCTGCGCCGATGACCACGCCCGACGACGACTCCATGGACGAACGCCGCGCCGACCATCCGCGCCCGGTGCGATTCTCGCGCGAGGTGCAACTGCCGCTGGCCGTGCGCAAGGAACTGCTGATCACCCGCGCGGCGCTGGAACGCTACGACGCCGTACAGGCGCTGCGCCAGGTGCGCGGGGGCGCGCGCCGCATGACCAACGTGGGCGCCTGGCTGCCCCGGCTGACGCGGCCCTCGGGCTGGCTCAAGATGCTGGGCGTGACGCGCGATTACCCGATGCTGAGCACCGCCATCACCCTGGCATTGCCCCTGCTGCGCCGGACCGCCATTGGCCGCGTGGCCTGGAAGCTGTCGAAATACGGCATGGTCGCCGGCGCCGGGTACTGGGCCTACAAGACCTGGCAGGATACAAGGACCCCGGCCAGCGCGGCCGAGGTCGTGGCCGCCAAGGCGTTCGATACGGGCTTCCGGGACCCGCTGGTGCCCTCCCCCACGCCGAACGCGCCGCCCCCGCCGGCCCAGCCCTGAACCTGTCCTGAAGCTACCCTGAAGCTAGCTCAGAGGGTGACGGCGAACCGCTCGGCGCCGTCCACCACCACGGCGTTGCCGCGCGCGAAGGGCGCCGGCGCGCCGATCAACTGGCCCTGGGCGTAGTCCACGCCCAACGCCCGCAGCCGCTCCCGCATCGCCTCCGATTCGACGAACTCGGCGATGGTCTTCTTGCCCATCGCGTGCCCGATCCGCTGGATCACTTCCACCATCACCGCGTTGACCGGGTCATCGAGCATCTCGCGCACGAAGCTGCCGTCGATCTTCAGGTAAGCCGCCGGCAGATGTTTCAAATAGGCGAATGACGACATGCCTGCGCCGAAGTCGTCGAGCGCGAAGACGCAGCCCATGCCCTGCAGTTGCTCGATGAAGGCCGCCGCCTGCGCCAGGTTGTTGATCGCCGCCGTTTCCGTGATTTCGAAACAGATGCCGGACAAAGCGATGTCATGGCGGACAGCCTGCTGCCGCACGAAGCCGGGGAAGTGTGCGTCGGCCAGCGAAGCCCCGGACATGTTGATCGAGCACATGCCGATCTCGCCGGGCTGCTCGGCATGCATCCGCGCCAGCGCCGCGAACGCAGTTTCCACGACCCATCGGTCGATCATCGGCATCAGGTTGTAGCGCTCGCACGCCGGCACGAAGGCCATTGGCGGCACCAGTTGACCCTGCTCGTCCACCAGGCGCAGCAGCAGCTCGATATGGCGGCCTGCCCCGCCAGCCGAACGCGCCGTGCCCAGTTGTGACGGCTGCAGCGGCACGATGTCCTGCGCGTAGAGGCAGAAGCGCCCCGCGCTCAGCGCCGCGTGCACCCGGCTGACCCACTCCATCTCGCCGTGCCGGGCGCGTACCACGCTGTCGTTCGGCAGATACACCTGCACGCGGTTGCGGCCGCCCTCCTTCGCCATGTAGCAGGCCGCATCGGCGGCGCTCAGCGCCTCCTCGACCTTACCGGTACCGGCATCGATACGGACCAGTCCGATGCTGACCCCCAATGAGAAGACTCTCTGCCGATGCGCGTAGCGGAAGGTGGCAATGGCACGCCGCAGGGCCTCGGCCACGCGTTCGCCATCGCCCGCCTCGCAGTGTTCCAGCAGCACGCCGAATTCATCGCCGCCAAGCCGCGCCAGCGTATCGCCCTTGCGCAGCTGCTGGCGCATGACGGCGGCCATCTGGCGGATCAGCTCGTCGCCGGCGGCATGGCCGCAGGTGTCATTGACCACCTTGAACTGGTCCAGATCGAGGTACATCAACGTGTGCGCGGCGCCCTCCTGCCGCACGCGGGCGATGGCGGCCGCCACGCGACGTTCGAATTCGACGCGGTTGACCAGCCCGGTCAGCGCATCGTGGCTGGCCTCGTGCGCCAGCTGGGCGGCGTGGGCGCGCTCCATGCTCACGTCGTGCAGCACCAGCACCACGCCAATGGCGTGCCCGCCCTTGTCGCGCATCAGCGCCACCGAAGGCTTGACCACCACCGCCCCTTCTTCGGCGCGGCCCGCCAGCAGCATCACCGATTGGCTCGGCCAGCGGTCTTCCAGCGCGCGCGGCACCAGGTCGGTCACCGGCGTGCTGGTCGATTCATCGAGCAGCGGGCAAACCTGGGCCAGGAAGCAGCCGGCTGCCTCGGCCTCGAACCAGCCGGTCAGGCGCTCGGCAGCCGGGTTCATCGAATCGATGCGCCCCCAGACATCGGTCGTCACCACCGCCTCGCCGATGGCGCGCAGCGTGACCTGGGCACGCTCCTTCTCGGCGAACAACTGCGCCTCGAAGCGCTTGCGGTCGGAAATGTCGCTCAGGGAGCCCGCCATTCGCACCGCCTTGCCCACCGGGCTGCGCACCATGCGGCCGCGCGCGCGGACCCACAGGTAGCCGCCCGGCTTGCGGCGCAGGCGGATCTCCACATCGTAGGGCGTGCCCTCGCGCACGTGGCGGGCCAGTTGGCGGTCGAACTCGGCCACATCGGCCGGATGCATCAGCGCCAACAGGGTTTCGCGTGCGTGCGGCAGCTCGTCGGCGCCAAAGCCGAGCATCTCGGCACAGCGCGGCGAGAAATAGAGTTCGCCATGGTGGGGATGCCAGTCCCAGAGGCCATCGTTGCTGCCCGCCACAGCCAGTTGCAGCCGCTGCTCGCTCTTGGCCAACGCGGCGCGCAGCTGGCGCTCCTTGCGCTGGGTGCGCATCGACAGCCACGAGGCACAGCCCAGCAGCAGAATCGTCAGCAGCACGGTGCCGGACAGCAGCACACCCCGCACGCGCCGCGATGCCTGGCCGAGCGTGGCCGAGAACGCAATCTCCATCGGCCCGAGCCGCGCGTCGAGCTCGGCAATCTCGCGTTGAAGCGGGGGCAGACAGGCCGGCTCCGCAGGCGTGCCGACACATTCGCGCAAGTTGTCCGCCACCACCGTCAGCCGGGCGATGTCCACGTCGGCGGCGGCCCAGACGGCAATCGCCCGGTCGATTTCGGCCGCATTCCGGAAATAGCGGTACAGCCGGATCATCCCGGGGATGTCGTCGTGGTGATTGCCGCCGATGAGCAGCCCTTCCACGGCCACCTGGCGATTGAAATCGGGACGTTTTTCGAGTTCGAGACGGGCCTGCCTGTCCCCGAGCGGCACGGCGACGGCGGCCCGGTAGGCGTCGAAGTCGGCAGGGTCGCGCGTATCCGCATAGCGCAGCAGATGCATCACCGCGTCCTTCTGCCCCTTCGACCACAGGCTCTCGCCAGCCACGAAGCCGCGCGCGGCGGACAACATGTCGACGCTGGCCAGACAGAACAATGCGAGCGCCAGCACCACGGGCAGGAACGGCCAGATGATGCGCAGAACATGCTCATTGGCCGGGAGGGCGGTACCGCCTTGCTGCATAGAGACTTCCCGCGCCGGCGTGCGGCGCTGACCCAGTGGACGAATGAAGCGATGGCCACGCCGGGGTGCAGCGCGCCAAATGCATTTTCGATGACCGGGAACGGCGCTGTCTCTAACTCAGACTGGTTAATTGAACCCTAGCGGCTGACGAACACCGCCAGCAGCAGGATCGCGTTCAGCGCCAGCAGCGTGCCGAGCACGATGGCCACGCGGGAGATGGCAGGACGATGGCGGGCCACGCCGGCGGCGCCGGCAGCTTCCGGCTGACCCCCGGCCTGGGATGGCCGTTCGCGGCGCTTCAGCACCCAGTCCAGCCCGACGCTCGCCACCAGCAGCAGCCCGAGCCACAGCAGCCAGGCCCAGGCCATCGCATGCCGGGTGGAGAAGTTCGCGAAGGTGGCGCCGATCTCCTCCTTGGGCAGTGGCGGCCGGGTATCGTGCACCGAGGAGAGCAGCGACGACTGCGGGACGGCGTCAGGCGCCGCCAGCGTCAGCGCCAGCACGGGGGCCGCGTCGGGCAATGCAGGCGTCGATTCGGCGGTGGGCGGCGAGGCGGGTTCGAGGGGAGCGGGCGGCACCTCCGGGCGAGCCGCCACGGCGAACTCCTGCGCCGGGCGCACCTGCACCGGCCTGGCCGGCGGCGGCGCGTGCGGCTTGGCGGCGGTCAGCCGGTCGCCACGATGACGCCACCATTCGGCGAACACGGCGTCGAGGCACGGCACGGAGGTACAGGCATCGCGCTTGCGGCGCCACGCCTGCAAGTCGCCCATGCGCAGCGTGCCGGCGCGCAGTTGGCGGCGCTGGTCGTCGTCGATACGCAGGTAGCCCATGTGGAGCATCGCGTATTCGCAGATCATGCGCTGGGCCACGGGGCGGCGGTCCGGCGGGCTGCCGCAGCGCTGGCCGGGCGACACCGGATCGTCACAGCGCGCCGTGGCGGACTGCGGCGCTGGCTGGCAGGCGATGTCAGACGCCTGCGCGGCGCCTACAGCGACCAGCCCCCACGCCAGCAGCGCGGCCAGGCGAGCCAGAAGGCTGTTCATCGTGTCGTCTCATCGCATCCGAAATGAGGGGTTCGCGCGCTGGCAGAGGCGCACGGGATGAACCATGGATTTTGGACGCACGGCGCAGGAGTTCTGTGCGGCGGCACACGCCGGGGGCGGAAAGGCCAAACAAAAAGGGCCTGTGACATGCGCCACAGGCCCTTCTGCAATGCTGGTGGGTCGTGCGTGACTCGAACACGCGACCAACGGATTAAAAGTCCGCTGCTCTACCGACTGAGCTAACGACCCGCAAAAATCGAATCCGCGATTATAGAGAGGTACCTGTCAGGCGTCAACCCTCAGGCCATGCGCTCCAGTCGCCATATCTGGTACTTGAAGGCCCGCCACGCGCCGATCACTATGCCCGCGAGCGCGATGAAGGAGCCCACGGCCAGCGTCGAGACGCCCGAGAGCCCCTGCCCGATGGTGCAGCCCAGTGCCGTCACGCCGCCCGCGCCCATCAGCATGCCGCCCACCATGTGGTTGGCCACATCCTCGGCATTGCCGAAGCCTTCCCAGCGGAACGAGCGCGTGGCCAGCGCGTACACCGCCGCGCCGGCAATCACGCCGATCACGCTGACGATGCCGATGGTCAGCACCTTGCTCCTGTCGCTGAACATCATCAGCCAGTCCAGCGTGTAGGCGTACGGCGCCACGAAGCTCAGGCTTTCCATGCGGCCGCTGTTCGTGCCGACGAACAGTTCCTCGAGCGTGTTCGGGTCTTCCGACACATAGCCGAGATGGCCGGACACGTACCACATGCCGACGATAATCAGCCCCACGCCGAGGCCCCCGAGCACGTTGTCGAAGGTCCGGAATCCGCGTCCCGCCAGCGCCCACAGCACCAGCGCCGCACCGATCGCGCCGCCCAGCGCCAGTTGCAGCGTGCCGCGCGCCATGCCACTGCCCTGCGCCACCAGCGACGGCAGGTCCTGCGTGGCCGGCAGCGCCACGGACACCGCATCGACCGTGTTCACGCGCACCACGCCAAACAGGCCGCGCAGCGTCATATAGGCGGAGAGCCCCAGGAACACGAACACCACCACCGACTTCAGATTGCCCGCGCCGATGCGCACCAGCGTCTTGCTGCCGCAGCCGGAGGCCAGCACCATGCCAAAGCCGAACATCAGCCCGCCCACCGCCGCCGACAGCCAGGCCAGCTTCGCCGAGGTGTAGATGGTCTTGGTCGGGTCGATCAGGCCGGCCCAGGCCAGCGCGCCGGTGCCGATCATCGCCACGCCGATGGCCATGATCCACATGCGCATGCGGCTCCAGTCGCCGATATTCACGATGTCCGAGATGGCGCCCATCGTGCAGAAATGCGTGCGCTGGAGAATGGCGCCGAACAGGAAGGTCAGGGCAAACGTACTCCACAGCACGGTGTGGGTGAGCGCGGGGATGTCGATGTCAGGCATGGTGGACCGGGGGTGACTCGTATTTTTATGATGTGCTGGCGCGGGGATCAATCAGGCAGCGGCCTGGTAGCGCGTGGGATCGGGCACGCCCGCCGTCTCGAAGCCGGCGCGGCGGATGCGGCAGGAGTCGCAGACGCCACAGGCGCGGCCTGCGTCGTCGGCCTTGTAGCAGGAGACCGTCAGGCCGTAGTCCACGCCCAGCTTCACGCCCGCGCGGATGATCTCGGCCTTGGTCATGTCGATGATGGGTGCGTGCACGCGGAAGCGGTCGCCCTCCACGCCGGCCTTGGTGGCCAGGTTGGCGAGCGCCTCGTAGGCGGACACGTACTCGGGGCGGCAGTCAGGATAGCCGGAGTAGTCCACGGCGTTGGCGCCGAAGAACAGGTCGCGGCCGCCGATCGCCTCGGCCCAGCCCAGGGCCAGCGACAGCATGATCGTGTTGCGGGCCGGCACGTAGGTAATCGGAATGCCGCCCGTGGCGCCGTCGGTCGGCACGTCGAGGGTGTCGTCGGTCAGCGCGGAGCCGCCGAAGCGGCGCAGGTCGAGGTCGATGATCTCGTGGCGCTTCGCGCCCAGCGCGGCCGCCACCAGCTTCGCGGCCTCCAGCTCGGACGAATGACGCTGGCCGTAGCGCATGGACAGCGCGTAGGTTTCAAACCCGGCGGCGTTGGCCATGGCGAGGACGGTGGCGGAGTCGAGTCCGCCGGAAAGCAGGACGATGGCGCGTTTGGTCATGATCGGGGGCGCGGGCGGCGCGGAACGGGGGTCGCTGACTGCGAAAGCGCGTATTTTAGCGCGCCGGCGGGCCGCTCCCAATCAGGCCGGGCTGATGGCGCCCATCGCCGGGCTTCCTTCCATGGCTGCCACGCCCCAAAAGAAAAAGCCCGCCAGACTCTCCAGCGGGCTTCCTCCTGCAACGGTACTGCCAGGCAGGCCGGTTACTTCAGGGTCTTGAGCCGGTTGCTCGCGGCCTGGGCCCCTTCCGTGCCCGGATACTTGGCCACCACCGTCTCCAGCGTCTTCTTTGCCGCGGCCTTCTGGCCGGACTCAAGCTGGTTGTTGGCGATGGCGATCATGGCGTCCGGCACCTTCGGATGCGTCGGGTTGGCCGACACCATGCTCTGCAGGACCGTCGTCGAGCCCTTGTAGTCACGCTGCGCGTAGAGCGAATTGCCGAGCCAGAACTGCGCCAGCGGCAGGTAGGGGCTTTGCGGATACTTCTTGGCAAACGCCGAGAACGCATTGCCCGCACCCTTGAAATCGCCCGACTGGAACTGCTTCAGCGCCGCGTCGTACTCGGGCTTCTCGGTCGGTTGGGCCAGGCCCTCGCGGCCGTCCACGGTCACCTGTTGCGGCTCGAACTTCTTGAGCCGCGCGTCCAGGTCAGCGTAGTAGTCCTTCTGCTGCTTCTGCAGCGTATCCACCGCGTTCTGGAGCACCTCGTTCTGACCGCGCAGGCGGGCCACCTCTTGCCGCAGACCTTCCAGCTGGTTCTGCATCTCGAGCTGGGCCTTGCTGCCCTGGTCGATACGCTGCGACGCGGTTGCCTGGAAACCGTTGAACTGGTCCCGCAAGGTGATCACGGCGCGGCGTGCTTCGTCGTCGTCGAAGACGCCGGCGTGCGCGGACGTGGCTGCCAGCAAGCCGCCTGAGACGGCCGCCAGCCACAACAGGGTGGATGCGCGAGCATTCATGAAGGCTTATCCGTAGATCAGTAGGCGATGTCGGCGCGACGGTTCTCGGCCCACGACGCTTCGTCGTGACCGGTGGCCTTCGGCTTTTCCTTGCCCAGGCTCACGGCTTCCATCTGCGACTCGGGCACGCCGAGCGACGACAGCGAACGGCGCACGGCCTCGGCACGCTTCTGGCCCAGGGCGAGGTTGTACTCGCTGGTGCCGCGTTCGTCGGTGTTGCCTTGGATCAGGATCTTGCGACCCTTGTTGGCGCCCAGGTACTGCGAGTGGGCCTGCAGCATGCTCTGGTAGTCGGACTTCACGCTGTAGCTGTCGAAGTCGAAGTACACGCTGCGCTTGGCCAGCGGGCTGTTCGGATCGTTCAGCGGGTCACGCGAGACGTCCACCGGCGCCACGGCGCGCGGGTCGGTGGTCGGCGTAGCGCCGGCACCCGACTTGGCGGTGTCATCCAGCTTCACGCCGGAGCTGCAGGCGCCCAGTGCGAGCAGGGCGGCGAGGGCGAGCGACTTGGTCATCATTTGGGACATGGCAATAACTCCTCTTTTTTCTATTGCACTAATGCACTATTGCATGAAAGGACCCCAGGACGGCTCGCGAACTTCGCCGGACTGGAGAGACAGCACCTGCTTCGTACGGCCATCCGTGGACACCGCCGCCAGCACCGAGCGGCCGCCCACGCGGGTGGCGTAGAGAATGTACTTGCCGTTCGCAGCGAAGCTCGGGGCTTCGTCATTGGACGTATCGGTGAGGGACGTCACGTCACCGTTGGAGAGGTCCTGCAGCTGTAGCTTGAAGCCGCCCGAACGCGAGATGAAGGCCAGGTACTTGCCGTCTGGCGAGAGGCGCGGACTGACGTTGTAGTTGCCCTTGAACGTCACGCGTTGCGCCGCGCCGCCCTCTTCGCCCGAAGCTGGCATGCGGTAGATCTGCGGCGCACCGCCGCGATCGCTCGTGAAGTAGATGCTCCGGCCGTCCGGCGAGAACTGCGGCTCGGTGTCGATGGCGCTGCTGCGCGAGATGCGGCGCAGGCCCGAACCATCGGCGTTGACCAGGTACACCTGCGTATTGCCGTCACGCGAGAGCGCCAGCGCCAGGCGCTGGCCGTCCGGCGACCACGACGGCGCGCTGTTGTTGCCCTTCTGGTTCGACACCAGCGTGCGCTTGCCCGTGGCCAGGTCGTGCACATAAACCACCGGCTTGCGCGCCTCGAACGAGACGTAGGCCACGCGGCGGCCATCAGGCGACCACGACGGCGAGATGATCGGCTCGGTGCTGGTCAGCGCGATCTGCGCGTTCTGGCCGTCCGAATCGGAGATCAGCAGCTGGTAGCGGTTGCCCACCTTCGACACGTACGACAGGCGCGTGGCAAACACGCCGCGCTCGCCGAGCAGCTTCTCGTAGATATAGTCGGCGATCTTGTGCGCGGTCACGCGCAGCTGGTTCTGGCCGACCGTGAAGGCCAGGCCGCCCAGGCTCTGGCCCTTGACTGTGTCGTACAGGCGGAAACGCACCTCGTACTGGCCGTTGCCGGCGGGGGTGACGCTGCCAGCCACGAAGGCATCGGCACCGCGCGACTTCCAGCTGCCCAGGTCCACCTGGGCCGATTCGGCCACGGTAGCGCCACCCGGATCCACGTTGCGGAAGCGGCCGCTGTTGACCAGGTCGCTGCGGATGATGGCGGTCAGGTTCTGCGGGGCCTGCGCCTCGCCCTGGAAGTTGGCGGTGGCCACCGGGAACTGGTTCGAACCCACCCCGGTGATTTCCACATTCAGTTGCGCGTGTGCCACGCCGGCAGACATCAGCGCAGCCGCCAGCCATGCCATCAGCGCGTAGCGGCTTTGCTCGCGCGTGGGCTGGGTGGCGGGCGACGATGTGGATTGAGCGTTGTGCCGCCTTGCGGACAGCCAGTTGGGGGCCCAAAGCTTTCGCATGCTGCTCCTCAGTCGATATCAGGATTCATCGGTACGGCGGGCACAGCAACTACAGCAGATCGGGCAACGCGCCGCTTGGCGCATGGCCCGTTCTGCGTGCAATTGCACGCTGCCGGCCGCGTCAGGCAACCGTTCATGGTAGCAATGCGACCCAGCGCCATCGATGAAGGTTGCATTATGTTGCAAAACATGGCAGATGAGGCGCCTAGTCCTTGGGCTTGAACGTGATCGTGAAGCTCGAAGGCGCCTTGCCGTTCTCGTCAACCGGCAACGGATCGGAGCGCTGCACCGCACGCAGCACGGCGTTGTCCCAGTCCGCATTGCCGCTGGACTTGCTCAGGCGGGCGGACAGCAGCGAGCCATCCGGCGCCAGCGAGACCGACACCACGGCGGCCGGATTTCCGTCCACATCGCCACCGAAATTGATGTTCGGCTTCACCTTGCGGCGCACGCGGTCGGCGTAGCCCGGCGACGCCTTGCCACCCGAACCCGCCCCGGAGCCGGCCGCATTGCCCACGCCGCCGCCGCTGGAGGTGGCGCTTCCGCCGGCCATGGCCTGCAGGCGCGCCAGCTCGCTCTTGCGCTGGGCGTTGGCAGCGGCTTCGCGCTTGGCCTTCGCATCGGCGTCCGCCTTCGCCTTGGCCTTCTGCTCGGCATCGGCGGCCTTCGCCTTCTGCTCCGCGTCAGCGCGGGCCTTGGCGTCAGCCTTCGCCTTCGCGTCGGCCGCTTCCTTGCGGTCGCGCTCGGCCTGCTCCTTGCGATCCTGCTCGGCCTTCTTCCTGGCGTCTTCCTTGCGCTGCGCCTCTTCGCGCTGCTGTTGCTGGCGCTGGTCTTCCTTACGCTGCTCTTCCTTGCGCTGGTCTTCCTTGCGCTGGGCGTCGCGCTTTTCCTGTTCCTTGCGGGCGGCCTCCTCGGCCTGCTTGCGCTTCTGGCGTTCCAGGGCGATGTCCGCGTCTTCCTCGGCCTTGCTGCGCACGGCTGGCTCGGGCTGCGGCGTCGGGCGCGGCTGCTCCACCGGGCGCGGCGGCGGGGCCGGCGTGGAGTCGGGAATCTCGTCCCATAGTTCGGCTTCGGCGCCCACCGGCGTGCTGCTCTGCCAGCGCACGCCGTAGTAGAGCACCAACCCGAGCAGCACGTGCATGAACAGGGCCATCAGGAACGAGCGCGTGGTGCCGCGCTCCTTCACCGGCTGGTAGGGGTAGGCGGCCGCCTGTGCCCGGCGCTGCGGCCGGGCTTGCGGATGGCGTGACGAGAGACTGGCCACTGGATGTCGCGGTGCTTACTTGGACTTGACCATCAGGCCCACGCGCTTCACGCCGTCGGCCTTCAGTATGGACATCACGTCGAGCACCGCCTCGTACTTCACGGCACGGTCGGCGGCGATCACCACGGGCTGGTCCGGGTTCTCATTCTGGCGCTGGTGGACGAAATCCAGCAGGCCGCGCTTGTCGAGCTTGCGCTCGAAGGCGTTGCCGGCATTGTCCTTGCCGCTCGCGGTCAGCGTGCCGTCCTCATGCACGGACACGACGATGGGCGGCGCCTTCTGCTGCGGCGTGGCCTGAGCCACGGAAGGCAGGTCGACCACGGCCGGGTTCACGATGGGGGCCGCCACCATGAAGATGACGAGCAGCACAAGCATCACGTCGATGTACGGCACGACGTTGATGTCGGCGCTGGCCCGGCGGCGCGAGCCGCCGCGGCGCTGAATGGCTGCCATGGCTAGTGCTCCGAATGCGATGGATGAGGTGGGTTAGCGGGTCTGGCGCTGGAGAATGTTCAGGAACTCTTCCATGAAACTCTCGAAACGGATGGCCAGACGATCGATCTCCGTTGCATATCGGTTGTAGGCGATCACGGCCGGAATCGCTGCAAACAGGCCGATGGCCGTGGCCACGAGGGCTTCGGCGATACCGGGCGCAACCGATGCAAGCGTCGCTTGCTGCACATTCGACAGACCGCGGAACGCGTTCATGATCCCCCACACCGTGCCGAACAGGCCGATATACGGGCTGACCGAGCCCACCGATGCCAGGAATGGCAGGTGCGACTCCAGTACATCCATCTCGCGCTGGTAGGCGGCACGCATGGCGCGGCGGGCGGCATCGAGCAGCGCGCCGGCGTCGCTGCTGCGCTCGCGGGCTTTCAGGAATTCGCCCATGCCGGACTCGAAGATGCGCTCGAGTGCGCCGGTGTTGTGGCGATTGTTGACGGCGCTGTTATAGAGCGCCTGGAGATCGCCGCCGGCCCAGAAGTCGCGCTCGAAGATTTCCGTCTGGCTGCGCGCGGCGCGCAGCGCCAGGTGCTTGCGGAAAATATAGGTCCACGAGAAGAGGGACATCACCAGCAGCAGCGCCATGACGGCCTGTGCCAGCAGGCTGGCGCGCAGCACCAGCGAGATAATCGACAGGTCTTGCGTGACGGTCACCGGATTCATCGAGCGTTTCTTATAGTTGCGAGAACAGGAGCAGGAATCGGGGCCGGACGAAATGTGCTTTTATCGACACATCCCACCCGGATCTTGCCGCTGGCCAGCTGGAGGTCGTCGCGCCACGCTTCTTGGGCGAATTGGACCGAGGCAGGCCCCACCCGTTCAATCACGGTGCGGATCTCCAGCTGGTCGTCCAGCCGGGCGGGCGCATTGTATTCCACAGCAGTACTGCGTACCACGAAGACCACATTCGACGTATCGGCAAGGTCCTGCTGACCAATCCCGAGCGAGCGCAGCCATTCGGTCCGAGCCCGTTCAAAGAATTTCAGGTAGTTGGCGTAGAACACCACGCCGCCGGCATCCGTGTCTTCCCAGTACACGCGCAGCGGCCAGACAAAGTTCGGCATGGCCGGCATTGTAACGGACCGCAACGGCCCGCCACAGGTAAACCCGCAGGAGAAATGCAACAGCAAGTTGCGAGCCAGGCGCCGCGCGGCTTGGCGGGAAGCTGGCCCGATGCACGCCCGCCACACTCCGCCCCGCCCTGCCCCCGAACTACCCCGTGGGCACCGCCTTGCGGCGCGGCGCGGCCTCGCGTAAACTCTGCGGCAACCATTCCATCTTGCGCGACTGGCGAAGTCAGTGGGTACTACCACGAGGAAGCGCAAGTTCACTGGCGTGAATCACAAACGCCTGCCGCTCGCCTGGGCAGCGAATGGGAAGCAGGGTGCGCCCTGCACCGGATGACATCTATATATATAGGGGTCACTGGTGCCGGACGCCGATGCCTTCCCCGCGCGCCCTAATCGCGAAGTTCCGCGAAACCCCCGAGATGTATTCCGATTGCCTGTTCGCTATCCGAAAAGTGCATCGGCATCCCTTTTTTACCGACGAGTCACGCCATGTTTGAACGCAGCCGTTTCACCATCGAGCAGATCGACCCCGAAGTCTTTGCCGCGATCCAGAAGGAAAACCAGCGCCAGGAAGACCATATCGAGCTGATCGCGTCTGAAAACTACACCTCGCCGGCCGTGATGGCCGCCCAGGGCTCGCAGCTGACCAACAAGTACGCCGAAGGCTATCCCGGCAAGCGCTACTACGGTGGCTGCGAGTACGTGGACGTGGTGGAGCAGCTGGCCATCGACCGCGTGAAGCAGCTCTTCGGCGCCGAAGCCGCCAACGTGCAGCCTAACTCGGGCTCGCAGGCCAACCAGGGTGTGTTCTTCGCCATGCTCAAGCCGGGCGACACCATCATGGGCATGAGCCTGGCCGAAGGCGGTCACCTGACCCACGGCATGGCCCTGAACATGAGCGGCAAGTGGTTCAACGTCATCAGCTACGGCCTGAACGCCCAGGAAGACATCGACTACGACGCGCTGGAGAAGCTGGCCCACGAGAAGAAGCCGAAGATGATCATCGCTGGCGCTTCAGCCTTCGCGCTGCGCATCGACTTCGAACGGATCGCCAAGGTGGCCAAGGATGTTGGCGCCTACTTCATGGTGGACATGGCCCACTACGCCGGCCTGATCGCCGCCGGCGTGTACCCGAACCCGGTGCCGCACGCCGACTTCGTGACCACGACCACCCACAAGAGCCTGCGCGGCCCGCGTGGTGGCGTGATCCTGATGAAGGCCGAGCACGAGAAGGCCATCAACTCGGCCATCTTCCCGGGTATCCAGGGCGGCCCGCTGATGCACGTGATCGCCGGCAAGGCCGTCGCCTTCAAGGAAGCGCTGACGCCGGAGTTCAAGTCCTACCAGCAACAGGTGGTGAAGAACGCCGCCGCGATGGCCGAGACGCTGATCGCGCGCGGCCTGCGCATCGTGTCCGGCAAGACCGAGAGCCACGTGATGCTGGTGGACCTGCGCGCCAAGCAGATCACCGGCAAGGAAGCCGAGAAGATCCTCGGCGACGCCCATATCACGGTGAACAAGAACGCCATCCCGAACGATCCGGAAAAGCCGTTCGTGACCTCGGGCGTGCGCCTGGGCTCGCCGGCCATGACCACGCGCGGCTTCAAGGAAGACGAGGCGCGCCAGGTGGCCAACCTGATCGCCGACGTGCTGGACAACCCGCACGACGAAGCCAATATCGCCAAGGTGCGCGAGCAGGTGTCCGCCCTGACCCGCCGCTTCCCGGTCTACGGCTGATTTCCGGCCGTAACCGGCACCGCGCCTATATATAGTGCGTGTGACCAACGGCGCTGCCCCGGCAGCGCCGTTTTACCTTTTGCACACCGCGAGCGATAATGCGGCCCGGCATATATCTTCAGGTGGTCCGGCATGAAATGCCCCTTCTGCGGTCATTCCAACACCCAGGTGCTTGACAGTCGCGTCTCCGAAGACGGCGACACGGTGCGCCGCCGCCGGCGTTGCGAAGCCTGCGACCGCCGCTTCACCACCTACGAGCGCATCGAGCTCTTCTTCCCCGCCATCGTCAAGAAAAACGGCTCCCGCGTGGACTACACGCGCGGCAAGCTCAAGGACTCGATGCGGCTGGCCCTGCGCAAGCGGCCGGTGTCCGCCGAGGCCATCGACCAGGCCATCACCCGGATCGAGGAAAAACTGCTGGCGCTGGGAGAGAAAGAGATCGCCAGCAGCCAGGTAGGCGAGCTAGTCATGCGCGAATTGCGCAAACTCGACAAAATTGCCTATATTCGCTTTGCTTCCGTTTATCGCAGTTTTGAAGATGTGTCGGAATTCCGCGACGTACTCGACGAATTTTCCCCGCCTACCCCACGAAAGGGGTAGCTACTTCGTAAAAAAAGCTGTCTAATCTGCACTGACCTCCTTCGGGTAAGGGGGCCGGATGGCGAGCGCGTGCACGGCGTAAACGGGGCCCAACAGAGGCTCCAGCGCAGCAAAACTCCAACGCGCCGCCCATAGAAAAGCAAAAGAACAGTTCGATTTTTTGGACGGGAGTCACAAATGGGTCAGTCTTTCTGCCTTTGGGCAGTGGGCTTGCTGACGCCTGCTCGGCCTGCGTCCATGCTCGCTGGCATGGGGTCGCCGCGGCATGCCAGCCAGCCGCACAGCCGCGCCCGCATCGGGCGTCTCCACCGCTCTCAGACGCGCATCATCGGCGGGTTCACGCTGATCGAGCTGCTGACTGCCGTGACGATCCTCGGCATCCTCGCGGCAGCGGCCATCCCCAACTTCCGCTCCTTCCTGCATAACAGCCGCATCGCGACGGAATCGTCGAAGTTCTTCACCGAAATCGAAGCGGCCCGCAGCGAGGCAGCACGGCGCAACGGCACCGTCACGATCTGCCCCGTGGGCACCGGCAGCGCCTGCTCCGCCGACTGGAACCAGCGGCGCGTGATCTTCGCCGATCTCAACGCCGACGGCGTGGTCGATCCCACAGACGACGTGCTGCGTTACAGCGACGACCCGACCCCGACCCTGACCCTGGAAGCCAGCAACCTGGGCGCCACGCCCGACCTGGTGCGATTCCGGTCCTCGGGCGCCTCCACCTCCCCCACGGCCACCTGGAAGTTCTGCGAACGCAATTCCGAACTGCCCGGCCAGACCGTCAGCATGACCGGCAGCGGCCGCCCCCAAACCCAGCAGCAGACGCCCTGCATCTGACGCCATGTCGCCCTCCCAACAGAACGGCCTACCGAGACGTGCCCGCCCGGTTCGACTGCGCACGCCCGCGCGCGCGCGCCATGACGGGTTCACGCTGATTGAGTCACTGATCACGATTGTCGTGCTCGCCATCGGCGTCCTGGCGCTGGCCATGCTGCAGCTCCGCACGCTGGTCGATACCCGCACGGCGTCCATGCGCAACGTGGCCACCACCATGGCCTACAACCTGGCAGACCAGATGCGCAGCAACGAGGTCGCGCTGACGGCTGGCGCGTTCGACAAGCCGAATAGCGTGCCCAATGCCGATTGCTATGCGGCCAAAGGCTGCACGCCGGCCGCCATGGCCGGGGCCAGCTTCGCGGCCTGGCTGGACGATTTGAAGGAAGCGCTGCCCGCCGCCAGCGGCATGGTCTGCATCGATGCGTCCCCCAATGACGGCGACGCCGCGGACCCGCAGTGCCAGAACGTCAACGGCGCACCCTACGTCATCAAGATCTGGTGGCGCGAAGACGGCCAGGACACCCCTCAACGATTCGTGACCGCCTTCGTGCCATGACTACGTCCATCCGCAAACCGAGGCGCCGCGCGCAGGGTTTCACCCTGGTCGAACTCATGGTCGGCATGGTGATCAGCATGCTGCTGGTCATCGTGGTGATCTCGCTCTACCTGGCGCAGCAGCGCTCGTACAACACCCAGGGCGATCTCGCCGAAGTGCAGGAAAACTCGCGCGCCATTGCGCAGTTGCTGCAACGGCAGGGCCGCCAGGCCGGATACTCCGACTTCACCTTCCTGGACAACAGCTTCGGTGTCAGCGAGACGCTCGAAGCCACCAACGATACCGGTGTCAATACCAGCGACACGCTGACCGTGCGCTATTTCGGCTCGTCGCCGCCGGGGGCAGACCCCGCAGCGGTACCGGGCACGCCCACGGCCCCGACGCCGGACGGCACCATGGTCGACTGCGCCGGCAACGATGTGAACGGCAACATCCTGGTGACCGAGGTGTTCTCGATCGTCAACGACGCGGCCGGCGTGCCCTGGCTCCAGTGCACGGTCAACGGGGCCGCCACGCCGCTATTCCCCAATGTCGAGGCCTTCCAGATCCTGCTGGGCGAGGATACCGACGGCGACCAGACCGTCAACCGCTTCGTCCCGCCCGGCGCGGCAAACATGGCCAACGTGCGCGCCCTGCGCGTCTCGCTGGTGCTGCGCGGCAAGAGCACCACGAACGCCGCGCCGACCTCGCTGGTCATGAACCACTTCGGCAAGGTGTATGCGCAGAACGACGTCGCCCCGGCCGGTGATGCCGGCAGCGTCATGAACATGGCCAACGACGGCCGCCTGCGCAAGCACGCCACGTTCTTCATCGCCCTCCGCAACCGCCTGAACTGACACGACATGATGCGAATCCCTCCCCGTCCGCGCGCCCGCCTGCATCGACGCCAGGGGCAGCGCGGCATCTCGCTGGTGCTGGTGCTGCTGTTCCTGATCATCCTGACGCTGGTCGGGCTGGCCGCGAGCATGTCCAGCCTGTCGTCCGAGCGCATGGCCCGCAACACGCGCGACCAGAACATCGCGCTCCAGGCCGCCGAGGCAGCGCTGCGAGATGCCCGCAACGACATCCGCAACATCCGCTTCATCTCCGGTGTCACCGGCGCCGCGCTGACCTGCGACGTCGCCGGCTTCAAGGGCTTTTGCCTGCCCGCCGTGACGGGCAAGCCGGCGTGGGACCTGTACCTCGAAGATCCTGCCCGGTCCGTGGAACTTGGCGAAATAACGCTGCTGACCGCGGACCAGAAGATGCCGACAGGGGGCGCCAACGGCGTCTCCAAGCAGCCGCGCTACCTGATCGAATCGATCCCGGACATCAACGAAGGCAGCCTCGAGGCCGGCAACATCAAGTACGTCTTCCGCGTCAGCGCCATCGGCTACGGGGCCAACCCGAGCACGAAGGTGATGATCCAGGAAGTCGTGCGTTTGTGATTCTTCCCGAACCGTGTCGCGCAACCCTCCAACCGCTGGGCGCACCATGAAACCGTTCCTCCCGCATCGACCCGCGAGCCGCCTGCAAGCCGTACTGCTTGCGGCATCGTTCCTGCTCGCCGTAGCCTCCGCCTCGGCGGCGCAGCTCAACCTGTCCACCAAGCCCCTCTATGCAGGCGGCGGCGTTTCGCCGATGGTGATGATCGATCTCTCCAAGGATCATTCGCTCCACCAGAAGGCGTACAACGACTACTCCGACCTGGACGGCGACGGCATTCTGGATTCGACCTACAGTTCGACCATCAGCTACGCGGGCTATTTCGATTCGGCCAAATGCTACAGCTATGACAGCAGCAGCATCCAGGGCTTCGTGCCTGCCGCGATGGCTGACAGCGCAAAGTACTGCGACGGCACCAAGTGGAGCGGCAACTTCCTGAACTGGGTGTCGATGAGCCGCATCGACGAAGTACGCAAGATCCTCTACGGCGGCACACGCGCCGTAGACACGGCTACGACCACCGTGCTGGAACGCGCGTTCCTGCCGATGGACGCCCACGCCTGGGCCAAGTACTACGGTGGCGCCGACCTGCGCAAACTGGTGCCTGTAGACCTGGAGCTGCCTTCCGAGGTGGAGACCCAGACGTCGTCCACCCAGATCACACTGCGCGCTGACGTGGTAACGCTGACGGTGAGCGACAACTCCAAGATGCAGATCGGCGACCAGATTCGGCTGGTTCCGCGCGGCAGCGCTCCGGCCGGCACATCGCTGACCGGCTGGATCAGCAGTATTGGCAACAGCAACGCCATCACGATGGCGATCTACGCGGACAGCGTCTCCAAGCCGGCCAGCGCAAGCAACAGCTATTCGTCGTGGACCGTGACCAACCTCACGCGCGGCGGGCTGACCATCTGCAACGTCACCCCGAAAGACAGCAGCAATCTCAACTCCCAGGCCAACACGCAGGCCCCGCAATTGCGCGTAGTCAAAGGCAACTATGCCACCTGGGGCGCCAGCGAGAAATGGCAGTGCAACTGGTACAGCGAGGCCAGCAACACCCAAAGCAGTTTTCTGCCGCAGACCAACGGCAAGACTGTCTCGGGTTCCTCGAACGGCAACCGCGCCGCAACATCGGGCATCAACGCGTCGGCAGAAAACCCATCGCAGTCGGTGCGGGGCACCGGCACGGGGCAGGCGAAGGGCACGTTTAACGCGCGTGTGCAGGCCTGCGTAACGGGCCTGATCGGCGGTGAATCGTGCAAACAGTACGGCAATGCCTACAAGCCGTACGGGTTGCTGCAGAAGTACGGCGAGACCGGCCAGATGCTGTTCGGGCTGATGACCGGCACCTACGACAAGAACATCTCAGGTGGTGTGCTTCGGCAGAATGTGACGAACTTCTCCACCGAAATCAACCCCGATTCTGGCGTCTTTACCTATCGCGCTACCACGCCCGTGAAAGGCATTGTCTGGAACATCGACAAGCTGCGCCCATACGGCTACAGCTATAGCGATGGGGGCTACACCAGTGCAGACAGCTGCAATTATCAGCAAACCGCCATTCAACCGAGCGGCGGCCAGAACGCCCAGAACAAGCCGGCCAACGAGGGAAATTGCTCCACGTGGGGCAATCCGATCTCGGAAATTTATGTCGAGACGCTGCGCTACTTCGCCGGCAAGACGGCGAACGCCGACTTCGCACCCAAGACCAATGGCAAGGATGTTGCCCTCGGCCTGACGACTGCGACGTGGGCCAACCCGATGAACCTGCCCGCGTCGAACCCCAAGCGGGCGCCCTACTGCTCGCCGCTCAATGCGCTAGTGTTCAACTCGAGTGTTTCCTCCTACGACAACGACCAATTGGGCGGCCTGAGCGATCTGGCCGGCTCGCCGGCAATCAGCGACTGGACCAACAAGGTTGGC
The DNA here is from genome assembly GCF_052115685.1 of Cupriavidus sp. 2KB_3. Taxonomy (NCBI): domain Bacteria; kingdom Pseudomonadati; phylum Pseudomonadota; class Betaproteobacteria; order Burkholderiales; family Burkholderiaceae; genus Cupriavidus; species Cupriavidus sp. 2KB_3. The sequence continues at coordinate 98,843 of NZ_JBFRHD010000001.1, read as the reverse complement.
GCCGGGGAAGGCATCGACAACGGCAACTGGTTCGCGGGCGGGATCAGCGGTGGCATCATCGACAATGTCTGCTCGGCCAAGAAGGTCGGCTCGCTCAGCAACGTGCTCGGGATCTGCCCGGAAGGACCGTCTCAGAAGGGCACGTTCCAGATCGCGGGCGCGGCGCTGTTCGCGCACATGAACCGCATCCGGACGGACATCGACGTCACCTCCGCCGATGAAACCACCCGCAACGCCGCGCTGAAGGTCTCCACCTACGCCGTGCAGCTGGCGACCAACACGCCTAAGATCAACGTGAATGTCGGTGGCAAGACCGTGACGATCATGCCGTCCTACCAGTTGCACCCGACTAACGTCGATCCGAGCACCGGCACCCTGGTCGACTTCAAAGTGATCTCACAGGACGCCAGCAGCGGCCGCTTCTACGTCAGTTGGGAAGATTCGGTGGCCGGCGGCGACTACGACCAGGACGTCTGGGGCATCCTGAGCTACTCCGTTACCGGCGGTAACATCACGGTGTCGACGAAGGTGGTGTCCGGCTCCTCCAGCAACGGCCAGGGTTTTGGCTACGTGGTATCCGGCACCGACAAGGACGGCCCGCACTTCCACTCCGGCATCTACGGTTTTAACTACACCGACCCGACCGGCGTGAAGGGCTGCAGCAACTGCAATCTGGGCGATGCAGAAACGAGCGTCACCTACAGCGTAACCGGCAACTCGGGCTCGCAGTTCCTCGACCCGCTTCAGTACGCCGCCAAGTGGGGCGGCTTCAAGGACGGCGACGGCGACAAGACCCCGAACAAGCAGGCTGAATGGGACGTCCGCCTATCCAATGGCGACGGCGGCTCCGACGGCCTGCCCGACAACTACTTCTACGCCACCAACCCGGGCGCGCTGAGCGCGGCGCTGGAGCGCGCCTTTATCTCGATCCTGGCCACCTCGTCGTCCTCCTCGGTCGCGGCAAGCTCGTCGCGGCTGGACATCAACACACGGTCCTATCAGGCGCGCTTCAACGGCTCCGACTGGTCAGGCCAGCTGTTCAACTTTGCATTGGATACCAAGGGCGAGACCGTCCTCCCGGCCATCTGGGACGCCGGCCAGACGCTCCGCAGCATCGCCCCCACCAACCGCGCGATCCTCACGTACAACAGCGTGGATGCCGATGGCAGGGGCATTCCGTTCCGCTACACCAGCCTGCCCACCGACTTCCAGACCATCATGACGACGGGCGGCGCGGACGGCACGAAGCGCGTCAACTGGCTGCGCGGGGACCAGAGCAACGAGGGCGACGCCTCCGGCAAGTTCCGCGCCCGCCCCACCACCATCCTGGGCGACATCGTCAACTCCAGCCCGCAGTACGTGGGCCCGCCCAACGCCGGCTACGCCGGTAACGACTACGCCGAGTTCGTGCTGAGCAAGCGATCCCGCAAGCCGGTGCTCTACGTGGGCGCGAACGACGGCATGATGCACGCGTTCTCCGCCAAAGATGAAGACGGCGGCAAGGAACTGTTCGCCTACGTGCCGTCGCTGGTGTACAGCAAACTGCCCACCCTGACGAACCTCGACTACGTCCACACCTACACGGTCGACGGCACACCTGCCGTCAAGGATGCGAAGATCAACAGCGCCTGGCGCACCGTGCTGGTCAGCGGCCTCGGCCTGGGCGGCCGTGGCGTGTTCGCGCTCGACGTCACCGATCCGGAATCCGTCAGCGAGAGCACCGCCGCCAGCACCGTGCTGTGGGAGTTCCCAAGCTCGGCCGACGCCGATCTCGGCCACGTCGTGGGCCAGCCGAAAATCGTCAAGATGTCGAACGGCAAGTGGGTGGCGATCTTCGGTAACGGCTTCAACAGCACGGCGGGCCATGGCTCCATCTTCATCGTCTACCTGGACCGCGTGCGGGGCTCCAAGCGCTGGACACTCGGCACGGACTACCTCAAGCTGACGCTCGACGACGCCACTGCAACGGCATCCAACGGGATTGCCTCGGTGCTCCCGGCCGACGTCAACGGCGACGGTACCGTGGACTTCCTCTACGCCGGCGACCTGCTCGGCAACCTCTGGAAGTTCGATGTCACAGACAAGACCGATTCGAAGTGGCAGTCCACGCGCAAGCTGATGTTCACGGCCAAGGACAGCGCGGGCAACCGGCAGCCGATCACCGGCCAGCCGGACGTGGCGCGCAACCCCACCGGCGGCTACATGGTGGTGTTCGGCACGGGCCGGTACGTCGACAATAGCGACCCCTCGAACTTCTCGACCCAAACGCTGTACGGTATCTGGGACCAGAACATCACCGCGCAGGGCACGATCACGCGCAGCATGCTGCAGGAACAGAAGACGCTGTCGGCTGGAGTCGCCTACGGCAAGCCCTACCGGATCACGACCGACACGAAGGTGCAGTTGACCGCCGGTGGCATCCAGGGCTGGTACATGGACCTGCTGATCGGCCCGACCTACGCTCAACTCGGCGAGCGCATGGTCACGGACGCCCTGATCCGTGGCAAACGCGTCGTGTTGATCACCATGACGCCGTCCACCGAGGTCTGCGACAGCGGCGGCTCGAGCTTCGTCTATGAAGTCGGCACGTTCAGCGGCGCGCGCCTGGATGAATCGCCGGTGGACCTCAACGGCGACGGCAAGATCGACGCGAACGATACGGTCAATGGCGTGGTAGTAAGCGGCATCGGCTCGACGGTGGGTATCACGCCGAAGCCGCCTATCATCGACTGCGGCCCGGGCAAGGAGTGCAAGCTGATGTCCGGTTCGAGCGGTGGCACGCAGACCATCACGGAAAGCGCGGACAAGCCGAGCGGCCGTCTGTCGTGGCGCGAGATCCTGCACTGATGGTGGCGCAACATGAAACAAGACGGAGGACGGCAATGACCCGGACAGGACTGCGTCAGCACGCGCAAGGCTTCACGCTGATCGAACTGATGATCACGGTCATGGTGCTCGGCATCCTGGCCGCCATCGCCTACCCGCAGTACGGGCAGTACGTGACCAAGGCGCGCCGCACCGAAGCCAAGGCCGCCCTGGCGCGCGTGCAGGGCGCCCAAGAGAGGTATTTCACGGTGAACAACAAGTATTCGTTGAACCCTGCCGATCTCAAGGTGCTGGCATGCGCCGCCCAGACCACGGGGTCCGGGGATACCTGCGATCAAGGCAGCCATGTGATCACCATCGCCGTGACCGGCGGCGCCGACGCCACCGGCTACACCCTCACCGCCACGCCCAAGCTGGCCGACGCGCTGTGCGGAAACCTCGGCATCGACAATCTCAATAACAAAACCGAGACGGGCACCGGAAGCCAGGCGGATTGCTGGTAGCAGCTTGCATGGCCCGCGCATGACCTGTGCGCGGGCCGAGCCGGCTACTCCTGACCTGGGTGTGTTCCGAGCCGACCTCGGACACAAACTTCCACAAAACCTCCACATCCGGACACGTTTTAGGGCCTCGCCCGAGGCTATCGTGGCCATCTGTTCTCTTCGAACCGATGCGCCATGTCCCTTGCTCCGCCCTCCACTCCCAGCCGCCCTCGGCAACGCTCTCGCGGCTACATCCTCCTCGAATCACTGATCTGCCTTGCCGTCATCGGCATTGGCGCCATGCCGCTGGCCGTGCTCGGCCCCTTGTGGCTCCGGCTGGCGGGTGAACAGGAGAGTCTGGCGCAGACCACGCTGTGGGCGTCGGAATTCGCCGAGACGGCCGGTGCCGCATCGACGGTTCCGCCCGGCGCGCACCATGCGCAACTGTGTGGCAAGCTCAGTGCCGCGTCAGGCCCTCAGCCGCTCTGCGCGCCCGGCGTGCGCCTCGTACTGGCGGGGCCGGTCCGCACCGCGCCTGACACCTCGCCCGGCATGGCGGTGCCTCCCGCCCACGTGGCGCTGTGGGTGGCGCCATGACGCGCCGCCCTCGCCAGCGTGGGTTCACGCTCACCGGGATGATGGTGGGCATGGTGCTCGGGCTACTGGCTTCCGTGCTGGCCATCACCACGTTCCAGGTGGTCCGGCAGGCGTACGCCAACGTCGCGGACAGCGTGATGATGGCGGAGCGCGGCCATCGGGCGCTGGGCATCGTCGCCCAACTGGTGCGTCAGGCGGGCTGGATTACCGGCCAGGCCTCCCTCGCGCCCGGGCATCCTGCGCCCACCGCGCCGCTCGAGGGTCACGACGACTGCGGCCAGCCCGCCATCGATCTTTCGGCCCCGTGCGGGGCCCGGGGCCGGCATCACAGCGACGCGCTGCGCCTGCGCTTCTCCGGCAGCAGCAGCGGCGAGACGACCACGCGGCCGGACGGCACCATGACCGACTGTGGCGGGCATGCGCTGGCGGCAACGGCCCAACCGGTTGATGGCGTGCCCGCTTCGCATCACGCCGCGATGAACCTGCTCTACATCGGCCTCGGCAGTGATGGCGTGCCGCAGTTGCTATGCCGCTATCCGCGCCGGCAGGGGCGCCAGATGCAAGCCATCACCTACACCTCGGGCACGCTCGTCCGTGGCGTGGAGGCCATGCAGCTACGCTATGGCGTCGATCAGGACGGCGACGGTGAGGCGGATACTTACCTGCGCGCCCGCGACATCCGCGCGCAGGGCGATGCCGGCTGGCATCGCGTGCGTACGGTGCAGATCGCGCTGGTGATCCGGGGCGACCGCGCCACCGGGCAGACGATGCGACCGGAGCCGCTGACCCTGCTGCCTGCGCTGACCCATGGCGACGCCGACGAGGACTTGTCGTTCCCCCCTGCCACCCGGCATGCGGTCCGGCGGCGCGCCTTCACCGCCACCTTCCGCCTGCGCAACCCTTCGCCCTGCCTGGAGGCCCTATGTTGAGCCGCCACACGCAAGAAGGTATTGCCGTCCTCGCCTTCGTCACGACGATGCTGGTGCTCACGGCCAGCGTTTGCGCCGCCGCGATGCACTTCCTCCACGCCGGCCGTCAACTGGCAGGGTTGCAACTGGACCGCGAAATCGCGTTCCGCGCGGCAGAGACGGCCTTGCTCGATGCGGAGGCGGATCTGCTCGCGGCCGCCGCGTCGCCGCATGCTCGGCTGACGTCGTGGCCGGGTGCGGGCCATTGTGGCGTCGAGGCCCAGCGCGGCATCTGTCGACCGGGAACCGGCCAGCCGGCCTGGTGGCCATGGATCGAAGGCAGCCCGCCCGAGCGCGTTCCGGCCCTGTCGATTGGCGCGCTCACCGGGGCGCGCCTCCCCGCTCTGCCCGAAGGCGTTGCCGGGGCGACGCATCCGCCGCGCTACCTCATCGAAGTCCTCGACCACCCTCTCCACACACCGGTCGGCACCGCGCAGTGGCCGCGCTTCCGCATTACCGCGCTCGGCCTTGGCCGCGATCCGTCCGTGCGCGTGCTGCTCCAGACGGAGTTCCAGCCATGATCCGCTTAGTCATCGGGTGCATGGCGATGGTGTCAGGGCTGTGCGCCAGCGGCAGCGCCAGCGCCGTTGCCAATGAGGTGGGCCATCTGCCGATGGGCTACCGTGTGGCGCCTGCCGCCTCCCCTTGGACAGGCCGCCTCCATGCCATCGGATTCCGCACCACCGCCGATGTCAACCGGCGTGGGGTACTGCACCTCTGGGAAGCGGGCGATTTACTCGACCAACGCGCCACGGACACGCGCCGCCTCTATCTGGGCGGATCACGACTGACACCTTTGCGGTGGCCCGCCATCGATGCCGAGGCCAAGCACCGCCTCAATATCGATCCCGCCACCAGCCAACCCGATACCCATGGCGCGGAACGGCTCTCCTGGCTTCGCGGAAATCAACCCGCCCTGCTGCGCCCACGCGACACCCGGCTTGCCAGCGCCACTGGCGCGCGCGTGCACGTGGTGTCGCAGCCAGCGTGGCAGCCTATGCAGCCGGGCCACACTGCCTTCCGCAATGCACACGCGCTACGGCCAACCACCGTCTGGCTGGGCACGCGCGATGGCATCCTGCACGGCTTCCACGCGATCACGGGACAGGAACTCACCGGCTACCTGCCGCGCGCCGCATTGGGCGAAGCCGCCGCCCTGACTGCCGTGGGCACGCGGGTGTCGGCCCCGCCTTGCCCTCGGCCCCATAGCGTGGATGCAGATCCCAACGGCCGGTGGCGCACCCTTCTGCTGTGCGCCACCCCCGCCACGGCGCGTACGCCCGGCTCCGTATTTGCTCTCGACGTCTCCAAGCCGGGCGCCGACACGCCCATTCAGCTGATCTGGGAAGTGACGGCAAACGATGCCCTGCCGCTGACCGGCAGCGGCCCACTACGCACCGCCATGTACACAGTCGATAACGAACGCCGCTGGTTCGCGGTCGGCATCCTCGCGCCGGGCACGCCGCCAGGCGCACGAGCAGGCCTGGCGCTGCTTCCACTGGACCGGCCTGCAGGCGCGTGGGCGACCACCGGCCGTGTTCCGCGACTGCCGTTGCCGGAGCAAGGCTGCGACAGCAAGACGGCCACCACGCAACTGCTCGCCGTTACAGTGCGGAGCGACGCCAGTGGCGCCGCCCGCGCCGCGTACGCCATCGACGATGTGGGCCGTCTCTGGCGGTTCCCTTTCGACGCCCTGGGTTCCAATACGCCACCCCAGACGGCAACGTGCCTGCATCGCCAGTCCGCCAGCACGCGTGGCAGCGTCGAACCACCGCTGATCACGTACACGGGCGCCGCCCCGCTGATCGTCTACGGCACTGGCGACGCGATTTCCGCCATCCCGGACCGCACCGGCAAACCCGCCAATCCCCGCCCGATCCACGCCATCGCAAGCGGCAATGGCGTGGTGCTGCGTGCCGCGCCCTCGTCAGACCCGCCCGGCACGACAGGATGGACGCTTGCGCTTCCCCATCCGGGCGAACAGATCGAGACACTGCATGCCGCCAGCCCTGCCCATCTCGCCTTCACCACGCTGGCGCCAGATGGCCGCGCGCGGAGCTACTTGATCGACGCCGCCACCGGGGAGTCCGTCACCGTTCTGCTGGCCGATGGCAAGCCGGGCGCGGCCATCACAGGATTGCCGTTCGATCCGGCCTTCGGCGGTCCGATCGTCGGCCTCTCGCCAGTCATCGAAGCCGCCGCCGTCGCTCCCGGCACCAGCCGACGCGATGTCCATTCCCTCGCCCTGTGGCAGATCGATGGCGACGGCGCCTACCTGCAACAGCACGCCTACGTGACACGCCGGCGCGGCCGGCTCGGCTGGCGCGAACTGATCCGGACGCCGCTATGACCACCGCCATGACGCTCCGATCCTCCCCGCCGCGCACCCCAAGCGGCTTCAGCCTCGTCGAGCTGATGGTCACCCTGATGATCGTCACGATCCTCGCCGCCATGGCGCTACCGGCATGGCAGCAGCATTTCCACCGGGCGTGGCGCATGCAGGCACGTGCCGAAGCGGTCACCGCGATGCTGGCGCTTGAGCGGCACGCCCTCAACGCATCGACCTTTGCGAGCGCCCGCGACGCAACCGTGCCGGCCGGCCATTGGCCCCGCCCCGTGCCCGCGCCCCCCGCCCCGGTCCGGCACTGGCTGACGGCCACCAGTTGCGCCGGACTCGACCTGTCCCGCTGCGTCGAAGTCCGCGCCGCGCCGACCTTTGCCGATACGCGCTGCGGCACCCTCGTGCTGCGGAGCACCGGCGAGTGGCTTTCCCTGCTCACCACGGAAAGTCCGCCCACTCGCCCACTCGAAGGATGCTGAAATGCAACAGACCGCCATCGCACACGTCCGTCAGCGCAGTGGCATGACGCTGACCGAACTCCTCGTCTCGTTGGCCGTGGCCGCCATCCTTACGGCCATCGCCCTGCCCGCCCTACGCCACATGCTGGCCGAGCACACGGTGACCTACGCCGCAGACCGGCTGGCGGCCTCGCTGGCCATGGCACGGACCACGGCCGCCAACCGGCGCGTCGAAATCCGGCTCGGGCCCTTGCCGGGCGGCGCCACGCTGGATGGCGGATGGCAGCTCGCGCCGGTGGTGCCCCTGACGCCCCCCGGGCCGCCCATCGCCGTCACCGCGCTGGACGCCGCCTGCCTGCGCGTGACCCTGCGCGGCACCGATGGCGCCAAGGGGCCGCCTGCGCTCCGCTTGACACCTGTGGGATACTCTCGATCGGAACGCGGCGGTTTCTACGCGGCCACGTTCCATGTGCGATGCCGCGGTGCGCAGCGGCAGGTCAGGCTCGGCGCCCAGGGGCGCATCCGGATCTGCGGCGCCGGCCCCGATGCCGACTGCGACTGATCGCCCTGCTTTCTCACCTAACGGCACAGCCTGCCCCGCCATGTTTTCCGACTCCGACCATACCGCCATGGAACTGGCCCTCGCGCTCGCCGCGCGCGGCATGTTCACCACCACGCCCAACCCGCGCGTTGGCTGCGTGCTGATGAAGCATGGCGAGATCATCGGGCAGGGCTATACCCAGCCGGCCGGTCAGGACCACGCGGAGATCCAGGCGATGAAGGATGCCCTCTCGCGCGGTCACGATCCCGCCGGCTCCACCGCCTACGTCACGCTGGAGCCGTGCAGCCACTTCGGCCGCACGCCGCCGTGCGCGGAGGCGCTGGTGCGCGCGGGCATCGCCCGCGTGGTGGCCGCCATGGAAGACCCCAACCCGGCGGTATCCGGGCGCGGCCTGCAACGGCTGCGCGATGCCGGCATCGACGTACGCTGCGGCCTGCTGGAAAAGGAAGCGCGCGACCTCAACATCGGCTTCGTCTCGCGCATGACGCGCGGCCTGCCGTGGGTGCGCGTGAAAGTGGCCGCTTCCCTCGATGGCGGCACGGCGCTGCATGACGGCACCAGCCAGTGGATCACCGGCAAACCCGCGCGCGACGATGGTCATGCCTGGCGCGCCCGGGCCTGCGCCATCCTGACCGGCATCGGCACCGTGCGGGACGACAACCCCGCGCTGACCGTGCGGGCGATTCCCACGCCGCGCCAGCCGCAGCGCGTGCTGGTGGACTCCCGCCTCGAGGTATCGCTCGACGCGCAGATCCTGAACCGCGACTCCGGGGATTTCGCCAAGCCCGTGCTGGTCTTCTGCGCCGTGGAAGACGCCGCGCGGCAGCGTGCATTGGAGGCGCGCGGCGCCGAGGTGGTGGTGCTGCCCAATCCGCACGGCAAGGTCGAACTTCGCCGAATGTTGCAGGAACTGGGCAAGCGCGGCATCAATGAATTGCATGTGGAAGCCGGCTTCAAGCTCAACGGATCCCTGATCCGCGAGGGCTGCGCCGACGAGCTGCTGATCTACCTTGCGCCCCGGCTGCTGGGCGACGCGCAGGGCATGTTCAATCTGCCGCCGCTGGCCAGGCTCGAAGACGCCGCCGCCTTCCATTGGCACGAGGTGCGCCAGATCGGCGACGACCTCCGGCTGATTGCCCGCCGTGGCGACAGCAAGCACTGAAATCACACTGAACAGACAGACCCTACGTATTCCGAGGCAAGCATGTTTACTGGCATTGTGGCGGCCGTTGGCCGCATCGACACCGTCTCCCCGCTGGGCAACGCCGACGCCGGCGTGCGCCTGCGCATCGCCGCCGGCGAGCTGGACCTGACTGATGTAATCATCGGCGACAGCATCGCCATCCAGGGCGCCTGCATGACCGTCGTAGCCCTGCAGGACGGCCAGTTCGACGTAGACGTTTCCCGAGAATCGCTCGACAAGACCGTTGGCCTGGACAAGCCGGGCCGCGTCAATCTCGAGAAGGCGCTGCGGCTGGCCGACCGGCTGGGCGGCCATCTCGTGTCCGGTCACGTCGATGGGCTCGGCGACGTGGTGCGCTTTGCCCCGGTGGGCGAATCGCACGAGCTGCGCATCCGCGCCCCGCGCGAGCTGGGCCGCTATCTGGCCTACAAGGGGTCGGTCGTGGTCAACGGCGTCTCGCTAACCGTGAACAGCGTCAGCGACGTGACCGAAGGCTGCGAGTTCTCGATCAACCTGATCCCGCACACCGTGGAAGTGACCACGCTGAACGAACTCAAGGCCGGCGCGCGCGTCAACCTAGAGATCGACCTGATCGCGCGGTACGTGGAACGGATGCTGTCGGCCTCGCAGGGCGAATCCGTCTCACTGCTCTGACGGCGACGGGTCGGAGAACCGCGGCGCGCCGGCCACGTCGAGCGTGCCGTCCGGTCGCTCGATGAAAATGCCGCGCGCCACGTTGTGCGGATGCCGGGCGGCCTCCGCCACGCTCAGCACGGGCGCGTAGCAGACATCGGTGCCACCGAGCAGCGCGTCCCAGTGGGCACGCGGCTGGCTGCGGAACAAATCAGCGAATCGCGATTTCAACGCCGGCCATGTCGCGTGGTCGTACTGCGTGGCGGGGTCCACATCGGTCATGCCGAGTTTGTCGAGCAGCAGCGCGTAGAACTGCGGTTCCAGCGCGCCGATAGTGATATGCCCACCGTCCGCACAGGCGTAAACATCGTAAAACGGCGACTGATGGAAGGGGCTCGGCGTAGGGCCGTCGATCTGCCCGTTGTTACGCACCCAGAGCGCAATACCGCCGAGCATGGCCACCATGTCGACGATGGCGCCGTCCACCACGCGTCCCCGGCCGCTGGCACGCGCATCGACCAGCGCGCAGGCGATGCCGAAGGCGAGGCCCAGCGCCCCGCCGGCGTCGCCCAGCACGGTTGGAGGGATGGCCGGCGTCTCGCCGGGCCGCGCGGACAGTGACAGCATGCCGGTGAGCGCCACGTAGTTGAGATCATGACCGGCCGACTGGGCCAGCGGTCCGGCCTGCCCCCAACCAGTCATGCGGCTATAGACCAGGCGCGGGTTGCGCGCCGCGCAGTCGGCGGGGCCGAGTCCCAGCCGCTCCATCACCCCGGGCCGGTTGCCCTCGATCAATGCATCAGCGCCAGCCACCAGCGTCAGCGCTTCCGCCAGCCCCGCCGGGTCCTTCAGGTCGAGCGGCACGATGGTCTTGCCGCGCCGCAGCGGACTGTCCTTGTCGCCGCCAAGCTGCGCCGCCACGGCCACCTTCTGCCTGCGCGCAATGACGACGACCTCCGCCCCCATGTCGGCCAGCATCCGGCCCGCCAGCGGGCCGGGGCCAATTCCTTCGAACTCGACGACGCGAATTCCGTTCAGCGGCAAGGTCATGCGGCAGGCTCCTGATTCGTATGCAGTGGGTGACATGGTAAGCGGTCAGCCGCACCCGTACCTGTCGTCCGTCACACCATGACGCGTAAGTGCCTGATGCACCATATTTGAGTCAGCCCGGGGCAGGCCCGAACCCCGCCGCTTGGCGTACAATAGCGGGCTTGATTTCGCCGGCTTTGTTGCATCTGCCTCCGGCCCTGCCCGCCTACTCTGCCACCCGCCGTATTCCCTGACGTTGCCCCAGCCATGACTATCGCCCGCACCGAAGACATCATTGCCGACATTCGCGCCGGCCGCATGGTCATCCTCGTTGACGAGGAAGACCGCGAAAATGAAGGCGACCTGGTCCTGGCGGCCGACTTCGTCACGCCGGAGGCCATCAACTTCATGGCCAAGTACGGGCGCGGCCTGATCTGCCTGACGCTGACCGCCGAACGCTGCCGCCAGCTTGAGCTGTACCCGATGGTGTCGCGCAACGGCACGGTCCACGGCACGAACTTCACGGTGTCGATCGAGGCCGCCGAGGGCGTGACCACCGGTATCTCCGCCGCCGACCGCTCGCGCACCGTGCAGGCTGCCGTGGCAAAAGACGCCAAGGCGAGCGATCTGGTGCAGCCCGGCCACATCTTCCCGCTGACGGCCCAGCCTGGCGGCGTGCTGATCCGCGCCGGCCATACCGAGGCCGGCTGCGACCTCGGCGCCCTAGCCGGCCTGACGCCGGCGGCCGTGATCTGCGAGATCATGAAGGACGACGGCACCATGGCGCGCCTGCCGGATCTGGTGGAGTTCGCGCGCGAGCACGACCTCAAGATCGGCACCATCGCCGACCTGATCCACTACCGCAGCCGCACCGAAAGCATCATCGAGCGCGTGGGCGAGCGCACCATGCATACGCCGTGGGGCGGCTTCCAGGGCGTGATCTACCGTGACAAGCCCACGGGCCGCGCCCACCTGGCGCTGGTCAAGGGCCAGCCGCGCCCGGATACGGAAACGCTGGTGCGCGTGCACGAGCCGCTGTCGGTGCTCGACCTGCTGGAATCGGCCCGCACCACGCACTCGTGGAGCCTGCCGGCGGCGCTGGAAGTGCTGCACGGCGCCGAGCAAGGCGTGATGGTGCTGCTGAACGTGGGCGATTCGCCCGAGCAGCTGTTTTCGCAGTTCGCCGCGCTGGACGCCCCGCAAGACCGTCCGCGCCGCAAGCCGGACCTGCGCACCTACGGCATGGGCGCCCAGATCCTGCGCGACCTCGGCGTGGGCAAGATGCGCGTGCTGGGTTCGCCCCAGAAAATGCCGAGCATGACCGGCTACGACCTCGAAGTGACCGGCTGCCAGCCGATGCACGGCGAAGCCAGCTGCGACTAAAACCAACGAACATTCACGAACATCGATGGCAGCCAGCGCCCGTGCGGCGCGGCCAGCCACCCTTCCCCGAACAATTGGAGAACTGACAATGGATCACGGCTTCTACCCCAGCAACCTCGAAGGTGAAGGCCTGCGCATCGGCATCGTGCAGGGTCGCTTCAACGAGCCCGTCTGCGACGAGCTGCGCGAGGCCTGCGTGGCCGAACTCGAAAAACTCGGCGTGGAAGGCGAAGACACGCTGGTCGTGACGGTGCCCGGCGCGCTGGAAATTCCGCTGGCGCTGCAGAAGATGGCCGAAAGCGGCCAGTTCGACGCGCTGATCGCGCTCGGCGCCGTGGTGCGCGGCGAGACCTACCACTTCGAGCTGGTCTCGAACGAGTCCGGCGCCGGCATCACACGCGTGGGCCTGGACTTCAACGTGCCCATCGCCAACGGCATCCTGACCGTGGATACCGACGCGCAGGCGCATGCCCGCACGCGCGAGAAGGGCCGCGACTGCGCCCGCGCCGCCGTGGAAATGGCCAACCTGGTGGTCGCGCTGGACTCCCTGCGCAGCGGCCAGAACGACGAAGATGAAGACGAGGAAGCATGATGAGTGACGCCACCGACACCGGCGACGCCGGCAAGCCGGGCGGCGCCAAGCCGGCCCGCACCGAGCCCAAGGCCCCGCCGAAGAGCGCGCGCCGCCGGTCGCGCGAGCTGGCGCTGCAGGGCCTCTACCAATGGCTGCTGAATCGTAATGATATTGGTGCGATTCAGGCCCACCTGCATGACGCACAAGGCTTCAACAAGGCCGACAGCGAGCACTTCGACGCCCTGCTCAACGGCGCCGTGCGCGAGGAAGCGCGCCTGACCGCCGCGTTCGAGCCGTTCCTGGACCGCCCCGTGGCCGAACTGTCGCCCGTGGAGCGTGCCGCGCTGCTGGTTGGCAGCTTCGAGCTCGTGCATTGTCTGGACATTCCCTACAAGGTCGTCATCAACGAGGCCGTGGAACTGACCAAGACCTTCGGCGGCGTGGAAGGCTACAAGTACGTCAATGGCGTGCTGGACAAGCTCGCCGCCCAGGTTCGCGCGCCGGAAGTCGCTGCGCGCCGCTAAGCCTGCCGTCACTGCTGGTTGACACTAGCCCAGAGCACCCGCCCCGGCGGGTGTTTTTGTTTCGGCGCGATATTTCCGCGCATCGCGTGATCCTTTGGGATCCGCGCCGCGCTGCCTACCCTTACCCTCAAGCCACCCCAGCCCTCTGCCCATCCTGACCGCCATGGACCTCCAGCGCCTTGCCACTGCCTCCCGCCTCGCGAATATCGACGCCTTCCACGTCATGGAACTGGCCAAGCAGGCCGCCGAACTCGAACGGGCCGGGCGCCACATCATCCACATGGGGATTGGCGAGCCGGACTTCACCGCCGCCGCGCCGGTCGTGCATGCCGCGGAGGCGGCCATGCGCCGGGGCGTGACGCAGTACACCGGGGCGCTGGGCATCCACGCGCTGCGCGAGGCCATCGCTGGCTACTACAAGACCGCCTATGGGATCGATATTCCCGAGCGCCGCGTGATCGTGACCGCCGGCGCTTCCGGCGCGCTGCTGCTGGCCTGCGCGGTACTGGTAGAGATTGGCGCCGAAGTGCTGATGCCCGATCCGAGCTACCCCTGCAACCGCCATTTCGTGGCCGCCTTCGACGGCCGGGCGCGCATGGTGCCGAGCGGGCCGGCCGAGCGCTTCCAGCTCACCGCCGCCCAGGTGGCCGCCAACTGGGGGCCGGACACGCGCGGGGTGCTGCTGGCGTCGCCGAGCAATCCCACCGGCACGTCGATCCTGCCGGACGAGTTGTGCGGCATCCTCGCCGAAGTCCGCCGCCGCAACGGCTTCGCCATCCTCGACGAGATCTACCAGGGCCTGTCGTACGACGCGCCGCCGGTGTCCGCGCTGTCGCTGGACGACAATGTGATCACCGTGAACAGCTTCTCGAAGTATTTCAATATGACGGGATGGCGCCTGGGCTGGCTGGTGGTGCCGGACGCACTGGTGCCGGCCTTCGAGAAAGTGGCGCAGAACCTGTTCATCTGCGCGTCGGCGATCTCGCAGCACGCGGCGCTGGCCTGCTTCACGCCCGAGGCGCTGGCCATCTACGACGAGCGCAAAGCCGAATTCCGCCGCCGCCGTGACGCCATCGTGCCGGCGCTGGAGGCGCTGGGGCTGCGCGTGCCGGTAAAGCCGGACGGCGCCTTCTATGTCTATGCCGACTGCCGCCACGTGAACCACCCCCATGCGGGCGATGCCGACAAGCTGACGCAGGCCATCCTGCATGACGCCGGCGTGGTAATGGTGCCTGGCACGGACTTCGGCCCGCACACCGCGCGCGACTACATCCGCATCTCGTACGCAACCGCCATGGAGAACATCGAGGAAGCGATGCAGCGGCTCCACCATTTCCTGCGGTGATGCGCTAAGGGGCGGGCCGGCACCGCTATCTATATAGATAGCAGCGCAAATGAAAAGAGCACCCCGAGGGGTGCTCTTTTCATGCCGTGCCCAGCTGGGCGGCGATCAGGCCGCCTGGGCCGTGGCCGTGGCCGCTTCCAGCTTCTCGGCCGTCGTCGGCTTGGCGTCGACCGGCTTCGCGTCGTTGGCGGGCAGGCCCAGCAACTGACGCAGGCGGGCGCGCTCGGCCAGCACCTTGGCGCCGTAGCCACCATCGGTGTTGGTCGTGGCTGCACCCACGTAGTACTTCAGGCCGCCTTCCAGCGAACCGGCACGGGCGATGCAATCCTTCAGTACCAGCGCGCCAATCTTGATGTTGGCGTACGGGTTCAGTGCGGCGGACACGCCGCCCACGGCTTCGTACTTGTCCTGGTGGACCTTGGTCATGACCTGCATCAGGCCCTGCGCGCCCACACCGCTTTCGGCGTACGGGTTGAAGCTGGACTCGATGGCGATCACGCCGAGGATCAGCAGCGGGTCGATGCCAACCTCGCGGCCGGTCATGTACGCGGCCTTCACCAGTTGACCGGTGGCCTGCGCCGCCACGCGGTACTTGCGGGCGATGTAGTCCGCCACGGCGGCCTGCTCACGTGCGGAACCGAGCGCCGTTGTATTGCGGGCGTCCAGCGCCACGCGCTGCACCGGGATCTGCGCGGCCAGGTGCGCCACCGACGGGACCTTGCCCGCGGCCGACACGCTCCACTCATCCACACCGGACACCGTCGGCAGGCCGTTGGTGGCATGCGCCAGGCGCGCGGCGGCCACGTCGGCCGAGACCGGCGGCACGCCACTGCTGGCATGGGCCATCGTGGCCGGCAGGGCCGCGCCGAGCAGCACCGAGGGCGCTTCCTTGCCCGCCAGCGCGCCGGCGAGCGACGTCCGCCATTGCTGGCTGACGGTCAGGGTGACCGCTGCGGCCACGGAAAGCACGCCCAGGCTGTTCAGGGTGTACTTCAAGGTTGTCCGGCTGCCGCGCAGCAAGGCGCGACCCGCCACCGGGTGGGCCAGACGCACTTGCAGTGCGCGGCTCACACCGGGAACCGGTTGTCTGAAGCGGACCTGCAACGCCCGCCCGACACCGGGAAGATGAAGGGTTTTCCAACCGCTCATACTTACCTCCATCCGCTGTCCGCTGCGCGCGTGCCAATTGCCACGCGTGCCCGATCTCAACGTACTCAAGTAAGGATGCTGCGCCACCTAGCAGGGGTGTCCAGCACCTGTTGGCGGGCGCTCCCCATGCGCCCAACGAGAAACAGGGTACGCTCTTGGGGAAACGCACCCTGCCACTAAAGACTCTTTACGCCCCGGCATCCCGCCGGAGGACCCCACCACGCACGCTTGCTACACGTGCCGCGAACAAGATCAAGGGAGGTGTGGTCACGCTGGCTTTTTTAAAGAGTGCCTCTTGACAGAAGCCTCAAAGCCATGTTGCGGCGCAACACCCCACAGAGCAGACCGGATTGTAGGAACCCTTTTATAACCCGTCAAGCATAACGAATTAACATGTCACTACTTTTGGAAATATGTAACGGCGTTATTTAAGCGGCGACTACATCACCCATACGCTCGGAATCGTAGGACTGGCCTAGGGTTACCCTTCCTTTGAGGACCAACCCGACCCGCAAAAAATTTACATTTCTCGTACGCTTCCGACACGATTTTTTTGCACCGCCGAACGCTGATGTGTATCGTCACACACCTCGCCAGGGCACGCCATGGATTGGCGCAGCGCGGCAACCCTCACAGATTTCACTATGCAATACAAAGACTTGCGCGATTTCATCGGCCAACTGGAACAGCTTGGCGAGCTGAAACGGATCGCCACGCCGGTCTCGCCCAACCTCGAAATGACGGAGATCTGCGACCGCCTGCTGCGCGCGGAAGGTCCCGCCGTGCTCTTCGAGAAGCCGAGCGTGCAATCTCGGAACGATGCCGGCGCGGGCCATGACGCTATCTATAAGGTGCCGGTGCTCGCCAATCTGTTCGGCACGACACGCAGGGTGGCGATGGGCATGGGCGCCAACTCGCTCGAAGACCTGCGCGACATCGGCCGGGTACTCTCCGCGCTCAAGGAACCCGAGCCGCCGCGCGGCCTGCGCGAGGCCGGCAAGCTATTCACGCTGGCCAAGTCCGTGTGGGACATGGCGCCCAAGCGCGTGAGCAGCCCGGCCTGCCAGGAGATCGTCTGGGAAGGCAACGACGTGGACCTGGGCCGCCTGCCGATCCAGACCTGCTGGCCCGGCGACGCCGCCCCGCTGATCACCTGGGGCCTGGTAGTCACCAAGGGCCCACACAAGAAGCGCCAGAACCTGGGCATCTACCGCCAGCAGGTCATCAGCCGCAACCAGGTGATCATGCGCTGGCTGGCGCATCGCGGCGGCGCGCTGGATTTCCGCGAGCACGCGCTCGCCAACCCCGGCAAGCCCTTCCCGATTGCCGTGGCGCTGGGCGCGGACCCGGCCACCATCCTCGGCGCCGTGACGCCGGTGCCCGATACGCTCTCCGAATACCAGTTCGCCGGCCTGCTGCGCGGCAGCCGCACCGCGCTGGCCGGCTGCCTGACGCCGACCTTGTCCGAATTGTCCGTGCCGGCCTCGGCCGAGATCATCCTCGAAGGCCACATCCAGCCCGACCCGGCCCATCCGTCCGGCTACCAGCATGCACTGGAGGGCCCCTACGGCGACCACACCGGCTATTACAACGAGCAGGACTGGTTCCCGGTCTTCACGATCGACCGCATCACCATGCGGCGCGACCCGATCTACCACTCCACCTACACCGGCAAGCCGCCCGACGAGCCCGCCGTGCTGGGCGTGGCGCTGAACGAGGTCTTCGTGCCGCTGCTCCAGAAGCAGTTCCCGGAAATCACCGATTTCTACCTGCCGCCCGAGGGGTGCAGCTACCGCATGGCGCTGGTGCGGATGAAAAAGCAGTACGCCGGTCACGCCAAACGGGTGATGTTCGGCGTCTGGAGCTTCCTGCGCCAGTTCATGTATACGAAGTTCATCGTCGTGGTGGATGACGACGTGGACGTGCGCGACTGGAAGGAGGTCATCTGGGCGATCACCACCCGGGTGGACCCGAGCCGCGACACGGTGATGGTCGACAACACACCGATCGACTATCTCGACTTCGCCTCGCCGGTCTCCGGCCTGGGCTCGAAGATGGGCATCGACGCCACCGACAAGTGGCCCGGCGAGACCACCCGCGAATGGGGCCGGACGATCTCGATGGACCCGGCCGTCAAGGCACGGGTGGACGCCATGTGGGGCACGCTGTTCGAATCGGGGGGCGCCGCCAGGTGACGCCGGAGACGGTTATCATGTGACCACGCATCGCGCCGCGCCGGCTTCCGTCGATGAACCCTCGACGGACCCGCGACAAACCAGCGGCGCACCCCAAACCCCCGCGCAGACGGGAAGAGGAGGAGACAGGCATGACCGTGGCATCCGGAAAGCTGATGTGGACGCCGTCCGCCAACTTTGCCGAGAGCAGCCAGCTGGCCGCTTTCATCACATGGCTGCGCCGCGAGCGCGGCCTCGCCTTCGATGACTACGACAGCCTCTGGCGCTGGTCGGTCACCGACATCGAGGCGTTCTGGGACGCCATCCGCGTCTACTTCGACCTCCACTTCGACACCCCCGCCCGGCGCGTGCTGGACCGCCGTACCATGCCCGGTGCGCGCTGGTTCGAAGGCGCCACGCTCAATTACGTCCAGCAGGTCTTCCGCCACGCCGGCACCGGGGAGGCACGTCAGCGCCCGGCCATCCGCCACGCCGGCGAGGTCCAGCCGCTGGCAGATGTGAGCTGGGATGCCCTGGAAGCCCAGGTCGCCTCCCTCGCCCATGCCCTGCGTGCGATGGGCGTGACGCCGGGCGACCGCGTGGCCGGCTACCTGCCCAACGTGCCGGCCACGATCGTCGCCTTCCTGGCCACGGCCAGCGTGGGCGCCGTCTGGTCCGGCTGCGCGCCGGACATGGGCCAGGTGGCCGTGATCGACCGCTTCCGGCAGATTGCGCCCAAGGTGCTGATTGCCGTCGACGGCTACCGCTACGGCGGCAAGACCTACAACCGCGCGCCAGTGATCGCCGATCTCGTCGCCGCCCTGCCCTCGCTGACCGACCTCGTGCTGATTCCGGCCATCGGCAGCGAGGTCGACGTCGCCGGCCCGGTCCGCCGCCACGACTGGGCGGAGGTGCTGGCGCATGACGTGCCGCTGCGGATCGAGCCGGTACCGTTCGACCATCCGCTCTGGATCGTCTATTCGTCCGGCACCACTGGCATGCCCAAGCCAATCGTCCATGGCCACGGCGGCATCGTCATCGAGCAACTCAAACTGCTGGCGTTCCACAACAACCTCGGCCCGGACGACGTCTTCCACTGGTACAGCAGCAGCGGCTGGATCATGTGGAACGCGCAGGTAGCCGGCCTGCTGCTCGGCACCACGGTGGCGCTCTACGATGGCAATCCCGCCTGGCCTGACGCCGGCGTGCTATGGCGCTTTGTCGATGCAGCGCGCGTGACGATGTTCGGCGCCGGCGCCGCGTTCTTCACCAATTGCATGAAGGCCGGGCTGGAGCCCGCTACCTTTGCCGACGTGTCCCGGCTGCGCGGGCTCGGCTCCACCGGATCGCCCCTGCCTGAAGAAGCGTACGCGTGGATCTATCGCCACGTACGCAGCGACATCTGGCTCGCGCCGATGTCCGGCGGCACCGACTTCGCCGGCTCGTTCGTGGCGGGCTGTCCGCTGCTGCCGGTGTACGCGGGCGAGATGCAGTGCCGCTGCCTGGGCGCCAAGGTGGAAGCCTTCGACGAACAGGGCCAGGCGATGATCGACGCGGTGGGCGAGCTGGTCTGCACGGAGCCGATGCCGTCGATGCCGCTCTACCTCTGGGGCGACGCCGACGGCAAGTGCTACCGCGACAGCTACTTCGACACCTATCCGAACGCCTGGCGCCACGGCGACTGGATTCGCATCACGCCGCGCGGCGGCGCCATCATCTACGGGCGCTCGGACGCCACGATCAACCGGCATGGCATCCGCATGGGCACCAGCGAGCTGTATCGGGTGGTGGAAGAACTCCCCGAGGTGCTCGACAGCATGGTGGTCGACCTCGAATACCTGGGCCGCGAGTCCTACATGCCGCTCTTCGTGGTGCTGCGCGAAGGTCATGTGCTGGATGAGGCGCTGCGCGACACCCTGCGCGCGCGGATTCGCGCCGGGCTGTCATCGCGCCATGTGCCGAATGACATCCTGCAGGTGCCCGGCGTGCCGCGCACGCTGTCCGGCAAGAAGATGGAGGTGCCGATCAAGAAGCTGCTGCTCGGCCATCCGCCGGAGCAGATCGCCAACCGCGACGCGATGGCCAATCCGGACTGCCTGGACTGGTACTTTGCCTACGCGGCCACCTATCTGGCGAGGACGGCGGCCGCCCAGGTCTGAGCGGAAGGGTCAGCGGGGCTCAGAACTCGACGTCGAGTTCGCTGATCTCGTCGGGCTCCTCGCGCGCGGCGCTGATCCACTCCTGCATCTCGGGCATGGCAAGGATGGCCTTGCAGTAGGCCACCGGCTCCGGGTCGAGCATCACGCCATAGGTGACGAAGCGCGTGACCACGGGCGCGTACATCGCGTCCGCCATGGTGCGGCGCTCGCCGAACAGGTACGGACCACCGTAGCGGGTCAGGCACTCGGTCCAGATCGTGACGATGCGGTCGATGTCGGCCTGGGCGCGCGACCAGACCTTGAGCCCGGGGAAATGTCCCTTGAGATTCATCGGCAAGGCGGCGCGCATCGCCGCGAAGCCGGAATGCATCTCGCCGCAGATAGCCCGGCAGTGGGCGCGCGCGACCAGGTCGTCGGGCAGCAGTCCCGCCTTGGGACGAATCTCATTGAGGTATTCGGCGATCGCCAGTGTGTCCCACACCGTCACGCCCTGATGGCGCAGGCAGGGCACGAGGATCGACGGCGACAGCAGCAGGATTTCGGCACGCGCCGCCGGATCTTCGGGCGACACCAGCACTTCCTCGAACTCCAGGCCCGCGAACCGGGCCAGCAACCAGCCGCGCAGCGACCAGGACGAATAGGTCTTGCTGCTGATGGTCAGCGTGGTCTTCGCCATCATGCCTCCTCGGCCCCCCGGGCCAGTGCGCGATGCATCGTTTGCAGTATCGGTGGCGGATGCCGCATCGCCAAGCACCCGTGCGGTGCGCGGCGCGGCACCAGTCCGAGGCCACATCACGCCACTGGAAGTGGCGCATGGCCTGTGGAAGCGTCCCTTGCCGCACTCCCTCCGCCCTGCTTGTCATGCCACTCGCCACGCGCAAGCGGCGTGCCAAGTTCAATTATCGGTGGCATATATATTGCGGCGCACTACGATTACATCAGGCGAGGCGCCATGCCGCGGAGGAAATCGAGCAATGCTCTATCAGGCCTACCAGACCTACGCGGACATGATGCAGCCGGCCTGCTCCCTGGCCGATATCGCTGCCACGCTGATCGCCGGCTATCCGGGCGCCGACGAATGCGAACCATTGAGATCCGTCCGCGCCGCCTGCGAGGTGCTGGCGCTGGCCCGCCTGACCCATTACCGCCCGCCGTTCGCCATTCATAGCGTGCGCGTGAATGGCGACGAGGTACCGGTCGTCGAGGAAATCGTCACACGCACGCCGTTCTGCACCCTGCTGCGCTTCCGCCGCGAAGGCGCACCGGTGCAGCCGCGCGTGCTGCTGGTGGCGCCGATGTCCGGCCACTTCGCCACGCTGCTGCGCGGCACGGTGGAAACCATGCTCCGCGACCATGACGTCTACATTACGGACTGGCACAACCCGCGCGACGTCCCGGTGCTGTACGGACGGTTTGGCTTCGACGAATACGTGCAGCACCTGATCACCTTCCTACGCGCGCTGGGCGGCCACACCCACCTGATGGCGGTGTGCCAGCCCACCGTGGCGGCGCTGGCGGCGGTGGCGCTGATGGCCGAGGACGGCGACCCGGCGCAGCCGCCGAGCCTGACGCTGATGGCTGGCCCGATCGACGCGCGCGTGAATCCGACCAAGGTCAACGAGCTGGCCATGAGCCGGCCCATCGAGTGGTTCGAATCGACACTGATCGGCTACGTGCCGTGGCGCTTTCCGGGCGCCACGCGTCGCGTGTATCCGGGCTTCGTGCAGTTGATCGCGTTCATGAGCATGAACCGGGAGCGCCACGAGCAAGCCCTGCGCGACCTCTACGACCTGCGCGCACGCGGCGAGCACGACAAGGCCGATGCCATCCAAACCTTCTACGCCGAGTACTTCGCCACCATGGACCTCACGGCCGAGTTCTACCTTGAGACCGTGAGCCTCGTGTTCCAGCGATTTCTGCTCGCGCAGGGCCTGCTCGACGTAGCCGGCCGCCGCGTGGCCACGCAGGCCATCCGCCGCACGGCGCTGCTCACCGTGGAGGGCGAGCGCGACGACATCTGCGCCATCGGCCAGACCATGGCGGCGCAGGACCTGTGTACGAACGTGCGCCCCTACATGCGCATGCATCACATCCAGACCGGCGTGGGGCACTATGGCGTGTTCAACGGCAGGCACTGGGAGGCGCAGGTATATCCGCTGGTGCGCGAAACGATCTACACGGCCGAATAGCGAGAATTGCGGATGGCCGGTCGCGCGCCGCTCAGACCGGCACGTCGCGCCAGGATTCGGTACCGGACGACGCCCAAGGTGTGACAGCGGGCACGGGGCACGGCGCGGGCGCATCAATGGTCTTGAAATCGGCGGGGCCGACGATCTCCAGGTATTCCATGTCCGGCGAATAGTCGAACAGGTAGTGCGTGATGCCGGGCCGCTGGTGCACGCAGTCGCCGGCGGCGACCAGCGTCTCCTTGTCCTCGTACATGAAGCGCGCCCAGCCCTTGAGCATGAGCACGATGTGGAAATCCGCCACGTGCCGGTGCCAGCCGGTGCCCTGCTCCGGCGGCAGGTTGGCCTTCACCAGTTGCACGAGCACCTTGCCGTGCGTGGCATCGGCAATGCCGAGATCGCGGTAGAGGAAGAAATCTCTCAAACCCTGGTCGACAAAAGCCGTGTCGCGCGGGCGTACATGAGAAAAGTCTGTGGGGGATTGGGCCGGCGACAGCAGTGCGGTCGTCTGGCTCGGGGGGAGATGTGACATGGTGACCTCCTGATCAGCGAAGCATGGCGGCAAGGCCCGTCTTGCGCTGCAACATTCGCGCCGGGCGAGAATGGGGCGAATGTGGCGGGCAGGGATCCTCGCGCGCGGGTTCGGCGGTGGCCTGCACCGGCGCTGATCGGCGGCGCGCGCCGAAACGATGCGGCCCGCCCCAAAGGGGTACCGGCGAGGCGTACCAGCGGCAAGTTGCGATACCCTCGTGGTTTTCCGAATTTCTGCGGGGGACATACGCATGGCGCGGGTCGGCATGGAACGCTTTCAAGGGCAGGATCTGGTGCGCATCGGCACGGGCGACAACTACCTGCTGCTGGCGCCGGCGCATGGCGGCCGGCTGGTGCGATGGGTTCATCGCGGCCAGGACATCCTTTACTGGCCGGACGATGCCGACTGGTCGCGCGTGGCCAAGGTACGCGGCGGCAACCCGCTGCTGTTCCCGTTCATCGGCCGGCATTTCGTCGACGGCGAACCGGGGAAATGGCGCGATGCCGACGGCGTGGTACGCGAGCTTCCCCAGCACGGCTTTGCCCGCGACATGGCGTTCGCGGTATCGGATTTCTCCGAGTCTGCGGTGAGCATGACGCTGGCTTCGTGCGATGCGACACGGGTGGGCTATCCGTTCGACTTCGTCTTCACGGTTAGCTACCGGCTCGTGCCCGAAGGGCTGGAGGCAGAACTGGAGGTCAGGAACACAGGCTCGGCGCCGCTGCCGTGGTACGCCGGCCATCATTTCTACTTCGCGCTACCTCATGCGCAGCGCTCGGAAACCCGCCTGTCCCTGCCGCCAGCAGACCGCGTGCGACAAACCCCGGATGGCGGCCTGACCGGCGGCGAACCGGGCGAGCGCACATATCGACTGGATGACGCCCGGCTGCAGGACACCTTCCACGTCCTGCGCGGGCCGGGCACGCTACGCCTGCAGATGCCGGCGCGCGAGATCGACTTCGTCCTCAATGTCCCGGGGCGCGCGCCGTGGCACGCGATCACGACCTGGTCCGAGCGCGAAGATTCTGACTCTTACTGCGTGGAACCGTGGCTGGGCTTGCCCAATGCGATCGGACATGGAGAAGGGCTGCGGTGGCTGGCACCGGGCAAGGCGGAAGCAGCGGTCTGCCGGCTGGTGATCTGAGCCGCCGCGCGGCTATCGCAGCAGATGCTCGAAATCGAGCCCGCCGATCAGCACGGTGGCCTCGGCCTGCGTACGCGAGTTGAAGTCGATCCGCCGGGGCTCCTGCCAGGCATCGAGCTTGGCCGGCAATGCATCGAGATACGCGTCGAAGCGCACGTCGCCGCCCGAGGCAAACAGGCGATCCACTTCGAAGCTGTCCCATGACAGCGTGATGTCGATCGGATGGGCATACCGGCCACTGCCAGCCCGGTCGGTGGCCCACACTCGCAGGCAAGCAGGCTGGTCCGACGCGGACGCCGGCACGATATCCGCATGCAAGGTGCCTCGGTACAGGTGCTGCACACGCTCGACAATGCGCGGGAGCAGATCGGAATTGAAACGTTGGGCGGGAACTGGATGCACGGGCGGGGCGTCTCGTGTGGGGGATGGCGACCATTGTGCGCCAAGTGTAGGACGATTGAAGAGGCCATCACCCGGAGCCCCAACCAGGCCCCCACCCTAATATCCACTAAAAACGCCAAAAAAATATTACATAAACAATTCATAATTAATAAAATTAATCACCAAAGACACACAAAAATCAACAATGGTTGCACGATCCACTATTCAATTTTGGCGCCGCTCCGGCAATTCTGGCCATCGATTCAAATGCAACACCAGATGCTCGCACCCCACCGCATGAAGATACAATACAGCCCGCTCAATACTAGGAAATATTTCAGGTACGTTTCTTGTACCACCCAACCAATAGGCACCATTGATTTTTATATACCAACCATCTTCGTCAGCATATACCTCAACTAGAAATACCACATCCCATGCCATCATAGAAATAAATTGCGGCTCGTTTATCGTCTTCATATATAATTAACGCTATCCAAATATCAAATTATCTACCCAGGTAGACTGCGGTAATAGACTCACGATTGTGGCCCAGTTCAGCTGATATCGCGAGCCTCGCCTCCCTATCTCTTAACCGCTGCTGCGGAGTGAGCTGCGAGGCAACCGGCCCTCCTGCGGCAGGGGCATGCCATCCGGTAAGAGTTCTATATCGTTTCTGCGCGTATTCGTGTCGCAAGCCGTGCAATTTGCATATCCCAGCTTTTCGGGTCTCCCGAATGTATCGGCCTAAGTGCTTTACGTAAGTCAATTGCGGCGGAATCATTGAGCCAAGCCCGCAAAGAACAACAGCTTCAGCAAGAACTTCGCGCTGGTAATCGGATGAAATCGGCACATACCTTTCCCTACCTCCCTTGCACCACGACTCCTTTAAGCGAATTTCCGTGGATTCGTGAACTGATTTACCGTTTAAAGCGAAAATTGCTTGGAACTTGAGACACTCCTCTCGACGAAGACCGAACTCCCTTTGCAGTAAAACAGAACATCGAATGCGATCGTCCGAAATTTTTTGAATTTCATCGAAAGGCAAGACCAACGCCTTTGAAATATTTGTAACGAATTTTCGTCGCCCTATTCCCAACTGCGCGTTTCTTCTAGGGACGCAATTCTGCTTACCCACTTTCCCAGCCCACCATCTGATATAGGACATTCGATTTTTCATCGTGGCAACAGCAAGACCCTGCGCCTGCCAGTGAGTTACTAGGGCTGCCACATGCTTAGGTTTTAGTCCCGAAGCTGGAAGGGTCCTAAATCCGAGGTTCTTGAGATCGTGCGCGACCTGGGAC
Organism: Cupriavidus sp. 2KB_3; assembly: GCF_052115685.1. Classification (NCBI taxonomy): domain Bacteria; kingdom Pseudomonadati; phylum Pseudomonadota; class Betaproteobacteria; order Burkholderiales; family Burkholderiaceae; genus Cupriavidus; species Cupriavidus sp. 2KB_3. The sequence continues at coordinate 72,909 of NZ_JBFRHD010000001.1, read as the reverse complement.
AACACATCTTTGCGCGCCGCTTGCGTCGCAAAAGAGCCCTCTCGGTTGAGATCGATTATTCGCATCAACTCGACATAGATATCAATCTTCATCAGTTCCCCACAGTGTTCAGTTTCAGTATCGGTTAGTGTTTACTGCGACTGGCCCGACCAGTCCTAGCACCGAAGTCCTCAGACATCGGTACGGGTGAAGCGGAACTGCTAAGCAGCTTGCCGACCGGTGAACTCCCGGGGGAACATCATCGGGCCGACGCTACTGCTCGATAATCGTGCGCGAGGCCGCGCCTCTCGGCCCATCGGACCGCAACAGCGACAAACTACATATCGCTGAGACCTGCTTCGTTAAGAGCGCAGGTAGCTCTGGGGACAAGGTGTCCGCCTCTGCTCGGGGATCCGAGGTACATATCAACCGCTATGAGCAACTTTGGATGGGACGCCGGTTTGACGACGTTGGGGAACAACTAGTGGCAAGGTAATGACGCAACTGCACAGCGATTCGATAGACAAGAAATCGAAGCGAAGGCAGATCGGCACAGAAGGAAGGAAGGAAGGAAGGAAGGGCGGGAGGAAGGAGAATAGGCAACGCTCGCCGCGCTCGAAGTCGAGCTAAGAGAATCGCCAGCATTGCACTGGCAGGCGTGCCGTCAGCAGATCCGACCCGGACGCCTACATAAGGCGCGGAACCTCGGCGTGCTCAACCGTTGAGCACCGCGGGCAAGGATACGTTCTGCGAAGGGAGAAAACAGGGAAATGACAACCGACGCCCCATCCTTAATGGATGGCACGATTACAGGCCCTATCGCTACTGCGCATACAGCCCGGCAACTGAGCGGGCTGCTGGCACGGCGGAGGGCACAATATTAAGGCGGGCTAGCCGCATTTGCGGCACTTGGCCGCGAGTCGATGCGTCATTGACGCGAGTGTGAGGAGAATCATAACGCACTGCCCACAGCTTCGCAAGAGCCCGCCCGCCCTGCCTCATACACTACGCCTATCGAAGAATGGAGACTGACTTCACCCGAATGAACTCTCAGTACGATCATCTTCAGTACAGCAGCATCGACAGCAGCGGCCTTCGTAGCAGAGCCCAAACTCTCTGCGAGCCTGCCACTCGGCCTGCTGAGCACGAATACCATTATCAGCAACCCACACGAAGAAAGCGCACAAGGGAACGCCGACTAGAAGCACCGCAATACCGAGTCCCATGCCAATACTCCAGAAATGTGCAAACGCCGGATATATCGCTAGCGTAAGCCGCAGCCTATACGAAACGCGCTCCAATGTCACGATTAGTGTGTGTTGGGTTACCGATCACAATTGCACAGTTGCCAAATGAGTACTCACCTTCGCCTAAAGTTCGGACAACGGATCCGACAGCTTCGGCTCACATCTGGCCTGTCCCAAGAGGAATTTGCGGACCACGTTGGCTTTGCGCACACTTATATGAGCCGAATTCAGACCGGCGCAGCTAATCCTTCTCGCCCGTGCGCTGCCATCGCTCATATGAAAGCTTTCCATAATGCTTGCAAGACGCCCAATGCGACGAGCAGATTTTAGAAGACCAACTTCCAATTTTGGATCGAGCACTGATGTATTAAGAACGTCTAAAAGAGAGGATAGAAACGCATGCATCATCCTGTAAAGTTCCCTCAACGCACTCCCATTTCCAAAATCAGCTAGCCGTCCTTGGTGAGACTGGAATATCAGATAGGCTTGGAGCCCCTCCGTCAGTGTTAGGCATTTTTCGACGGATTCCTTTGATGCTTTATCCGACTTCAGTGACTCCGCGAGTTGCCCCAAGTCATTTGAGAAACCGGACACTCTTCGCTGCTGATCACCTGTATAAATAAGCAAAAGTAAAGCGCTTTGCCGCTCGGAAGCAATTTTCCCGATAAGGAGCGCAGTCAAGCAAAGCCCTCCCATAACCTCCACTCCAGCAATCAATCGCCCTCAACCGATTGGTGTGAAATCCCCATATCCTACCGTAGCAAATGTGATGATGCTGAAATATAAGCACTCAAGAAAACTGTCCCCCGCTTTTTATCAAGGCCATTTGGTCACCGGCGACCACCCAGAAATAGCCTGCGGACGTGACAAAAAAAAAATATCACACATATCGCGATCTTCTTATACGTTAGACCATCAATAAACCTCCCAAGCGGTGTACTCAGCTTGTTGTGCGGCCTTTTTTGCTGAGTTATATCGTCGATCGATGTACTCATGGCTGATCGGATCATCTCAATTATCATTTTCTACCGGGGAAAATGGTCCATTTCGGTACGGTCCATCGCAGAAGCCTGCCTTGCCCTGCGCCGCTGATTCGGCGCAGTGTCTCGCTTCTCACCCTTCGCAGCCATAGAGGGGGGTTGCGGGGCCGGAGAGACCTCGATCGACTCTGTAGGGATCGTTTGACCAGTTGGCCGTCCTGCGACAAGCTACCGGTAACCGACAACGGAACCCAGGCCGAGAAGGCAGCAAAACCCAAGGCCAACAATCCAGTAATGCCCGTGTATCTTCTTCTCCTGGGCAGCAACAATAGCCTTCGCGTTTAGCAGTTCATCCTTCAAAGCACGAGATCGTGCCCTCTCAGTTTCTAGATCTCGTTGGCCCGTCTCAGCACTGCTGGCAATGACTTCCATGCGCTGCGCCGAGTCGCTGTTCAGCCTCTCAAGCTCAACAGCCCGGGCAACGGTGGCCTGCAATCGACTCTGCGATTCAGCGCCGGCACGCTTGGCACTATCCCAACCCGTGCGAGCCTCTTGCAGTTCCTTCTGCAAACGAGATACCTCTTGCTCCAAGAACTCGGCGGAGCGGGCGTCGCTGATAACCTGCCCCATAAGAAACCCCTTTTGAAGCATGTTCCGGATCCGCTCCACATGTGCAAGTTCGCGTGGATCGGAAGTGTCCTCGTCGTTGTACGGGTACTCGAACGTTGCCAGCAATGGCACCTCAACGACTGGGACGCGGAGTCGCTGAAGTGCCCTCTGTTTGTCCACCGGCACGGCGTGCGTGTGCTTGACCTCGATGAATACTTCGCCCGACCATCGAAGCCCTATCGAACTCGTCGAAGTAAATTGCAAGAACACATCCGCGTAAAACGTCGCATCTTCCGTAGCGATGGCTTTTTCTGTCTCGCCATGCGTTATGGTGATGTCATGTTCGCCATGAGACCCCAACTTGAGTCTCGTGCCTGATAACCCAGCTATTGCCTCCTTCAACAACCGATGGGAAAGGGACTCTCCGCCGCCGCCCTCTGCATCCGAGGCGTTGATGTAGGCGAAGAACGTCGCCTCCGCCGTCTGAACTTGCTTTACAGGCTTCCTCTGCCCTGGCTTGTGGTTGCTCCAATAGGTTTTGCCTAACGGCTTGCCCCCATATTTTGCGCGCTCCTGACGTATCGCCCAGGCAGTAGTACGTTCTGGACCGAATTCATGGAGATACGCCCAAGTCTTACTGACTGTCATTCGTTTGATATCTAGGGAGAAGCCCCCACCGGAGCTCAACTGCTCCAGATGTCGACGTTAACACCGCAAAATTTAGTCCGGATGTATGGACGAGCCCGGCCAATGAAGACGAACCGCAGCAGAATCGCCCCCTCTGCCAACCCACAAAATGCCTTATACGACACTATTTTTGTTTGTGCTGTATCAGCTTTACAATACTAAATCTGGGCCCGTATTCGCCACATGATACTATCTATCGTGTACGTAGCGCCCTTCAGGCATCTCTGCGGGTTGCGCTGCACGTGACCAAGCGGCAAACTGGCGCAAACGCGAGTGATCGCGGGCGCGTCACCGGCGGAATCAGCGGCACCCAAGCCTCGCATGAGGCGCAGTGCTAGGCGTTCGCCGGCAGGGCTCTCATGCGCGTCGAGTCGGGGAAATCAACCTCGGCGCGAAACCTGGAAATGACCAATAGCGCCTACTATCAAGTTCTCTCCAGGGAATCTCTCGATGACACTTGGCAGAGACTCTACAGACGAACGAAACCCAGCTCACGCAATACTGCGGGGGTGGACGGCATCTCAATCAACGACTTCGAGCGAGATGCTAAGGCAAATCTTTCTCGGCTGAGCAAAGAGATCCGCCAAGGTTTTTTCAAGCTCTCGCCACTTTCCCCCTCCCTAATACCGAAACCGAACGGCAAGGATCGTCTGATTTGTGTTCCCACGGTTCGGGATCGCCTTGTCCAAAGGGCTCTCCTAAGTTTTCTCGCTACAAAGTACGGGAAAATAATCGCCAACAAGATTAGCTACGGATTCATTCAGCATCGGTCAGTAAAAATGGCCGCTGAGGCTGCGATCTCTCTGCGCTCGACATATCTGTGGGCGTTCAAAACTGACATCACGTCGTTCTTTGACCGTATTCCCAGGGATCGCCTGACACATGCAATACGCTCGCTCGTCAAAGAAATGTCGCTGCATCAGATACTTACAGAGATTATCGGTTGCGAGATTGCCCTACGTCTCGTGGTAACGAGAGGCGCATTCGGCGGCTCGGCATACGGGATGGCCTAGGCGTCCGGCAAGGTATGCCACCATCCCCTTTCTTTGCAAACGCAATATTAATCGGCTTTGATGCGAAAATCGTGAGCAACGGGTGGCAAATCACGTCGACATGCTGGAAGATGATGTCGTTGGGCCACTGTTTAAGACAGTGCTTCGGCGGCGTCCTGCGCGCTCACTCAAAGAACATGCAGTGAATGTGATTACGGGGCCTTGGTCTATTTCCGTATCCGGTGTCAACCAAATAATCAGTTTGTATGTGCTGGTTCTTTGGCTCGTTCTGCCGGTCAAGTCGCTGCACCCGTTTTCCCTCTCGACGCCTATCAATTGGGAACATGCCGTTCTCGTGTGCGGCACTTTCGTATCCTGCGTCGGTTTTGTAACGTTCGGCAGAACCTTCAAAGGTTCGCACGGCCACATCGCCACTCGACGGCCACATCGCCACTCGGAGAGACTCTTGCATCGAGCCGCCGAAATAGTCATGCGGGCATCCGACGGGAACAATACCTGTGCAAAAGGCGAGCGAATGCAGCGATCGGAGCGGCAGTGCATGCACTTTCGCAACAGCGCACACATCACATGCTTGCGCCCGCTGTGAAATCCCGCGTAGAATCGCGCCTCTTGCGGGCGTCGTATAATGGCCATTACCTTAGCTTCCCAAGCTAAAGACGTGGGTTCGATTCCCATCGCCCGCTCCACCTCTGATTGAACAAGCCGCCTCTGGCACCGGTCGATCCCCCGATCGGCACTCCGCCCGGCGGCTTTTTGTTGCCATGCTCCCCCAAGACGCCAGTACCGAACCGAAGCCGGCAGACGACGCCGAGGCCGCGTCAGACGCCCCTCGCCAGCCCGGCGAAGACGTTGCGCATCCGCGCCGCATCCGCTCGTTCGTGCGGCGCGCCGGGCGCACCTCCAGCGGGCAGCAGCGCGCCATCGACGACCTTGGCCCGCGCTTCATCGTGCCCTACGCGCCCACCCCGCTCGACTGGACGGCCACCTTCGGCCGCCCGGGCCCGGCCATCCTCGAGATCGGCTTTGGCATGGGGGAGACCACGGCACATATCGCCCAACTGCGTCCGCAGGACAACTTCCTGGGCTGCGAGGTGCACGAGCCCGGCGTTGGCGCCCTGCTGAAGCTGGCCGGTGAGCGTGGCATTGAGAATGTTCGCATCATGCAGCACGATGCGGTCGAGGTCATCGCGCACATGCTGACGGAGAATTGTCTCGATGGCGTGCATATCTTCTTCCCCGACCCCTGGCACAAGAAGAAGCACAACAAGCGCCGGCTGGTGCAGCCGCCGCTGGTCAAGCTGCTGACCAGCCGCCTGAAGCCCGGTGGTTATCTCCACTGCGCCACGGACTGGGAGGAATATGCTTACCAGATGGTCGAAGTGCTGTCGGGCGAACCGGCGCTGGAAAATACCTCGCAGGCGGAGGGCGGTTTTGCCGAGCGGCCGGATTACCGGCCCGTGACAAAATTCGAGAAACGCGGTGTCCGGCTTGGCCACGGCGTCTGGGACGTAGTGTTCCGCAAGCGTTGATCGCCGAGGTACCGGCAGAAACAAAAAAGGCGTGGCCGATAACAGCCACGCCTTTTTTTTATCGCCTCACTCGGCGCGCTACCCTTAAGCGTGCCAGGACACCAACCCGGTCCACGCCGTGGCCAGCACGATGATCCCGAAGGCAATCCGGTACCACGCAAACGGCTTGAAATCGTGCGTGGCGACGAAGCGCAATAGCCAGCGCACGCACAGGAACGCCGACAGGAACGCGAAGACAAAACCGATGCCGAAAATCCCCAGGTCGTCGGCGGAGAGCAGCGCGCGTGCCTTGTACAGTTCGTAGACGGTCGCGCCGAAAATCACCGGAATGGCCAGGAAGAACGAGAATTCGGTCGCCACCTGGCGCGACAGGCCAAACAGCATGCCGCCGATAATCGTGGCGCCGGAGCGGGACGTGCCGGGCACCAGCGCGCAGCATTGCGCCAGGCCAACCTTCAGCGCGTCGCGCCAGTTCAGGTCATCCACCGATTCGATGCGCGGCGCCCCGGCCTTGGCCGCCTCCAGCAAGGCATTGCCCTGCGGATGCGAAACCGTGCCCCGGCGCGCATCGCGCCATTCGGCCAGCAGAATCACCACGCCGCCGACGATAAACGCCATGGCCACACTCATTGGATTGAACAGATGAGCCTTGATCCACTTGCCGAAAATCAGCGCCAGCACGATGGCCGGCACGCTGGCCACGATGACATTAATGGCGAACCGCTGGGCTTTCGGATCGGACCCGAGACCACTGACCACCGCACCAATCCTGCGCCGGAACTCCCAGCACACCGCCAGAATCGCACCGAACTGAATCACGATCTCGAAGATCTTGCCCTTCTCGTCGTTGAAATCGAGTAACTGGCCGGCAAGGATCAGGTGGCCGGTACTGGAGATGGGCAGAAACTCGGTCAGTCCTTCGACGATGCCGAGGATCACGGCTTTCAGGGCGAGTGCGATATCCATGCGGATTCAGGAGAGGGTCAGGCGCGGTCCGGTCCGCGCGGTAATACGCGAACCCTCGGCATTATTATTGGAAAACCGTGTTTACGGACGATTGATCTTGACGTTGATACCGTCCGGCAGGACCGTGATTGTACCGGGCTCCGCCGGCGCGCCAGCCAGCCGCAACTGCTCCGGCTTGAAGGTATACAGCGGATAACCCTGCAACAACTGCTCGGACAGGATACCGCCCAGCGCATTGAGTTGACGCGAGAACTGTGCCGGCATGCCCTGCACGTCGAACTGGCGCACCTCGGGGTCTTGCAGCACCAGCGAGTGCGAGGGCGGGTCGTAGCGCAGCGCGCTGTCCAGCGCGAAACGGCCAGTCAGCGGCTGGCGGAAGAACAGCCGGTTGTCGATGGTGGCGTCGAACTGCACGGTCACGCGGTTGCGCGTAGGGTCGAGCGCCAACTGCGGGTTGGCGAGCTGGATATCGAACAACTCCATATAGCGCTTGTTGAACGGGAACTTGCGTTCGAGCGCCGACTGGAGCTGACTTTGCGAGAACGTATATTCGTTCATGAACCCACCGCAAGCCGCCAGCCATGCGGTGGCGGCGGCTGCCGTGGCGATGCCTGCGGCCGCCAGCCAGCGCCGGCGTGTCATCGCGATCATCGTAGAACCTCCAAAAGACGGGCTGCGGCCTAATGCCAATCAGGCCGCAGCGGTGGATGGCGCGGTCAGCGCCTCGAGCCGGGTCAGCCAGTGCAGCGCCGCCTCGCGGGAATTGCCACACATCTCAGCCGAAGGACGCAGCCCACCGCAGAACGCGGGCCGCTCGGGCTGGCCGAACACCGCGCAGCGCATGTCGGGTAGCAACTGGGCGCAGGGCTGCCCCGCCGGCTTGCCGTGCGGCATGCCCGGCAAAGTCGAGGTAATGGACGGCGCGATGCAGCAGGCGCCGCAACCATCGCGGCAGGAAAGGTCAGACTGGCAGGCCATGCTCAAGGTTCAGGCGCAAATGTCGTCATGCAAGACATCGGAAAAGGCACGCGAAAGGCGTCATTTTGCCTGAGAGGCCCCGTCGAACCTGCAACAAAGCGCAACCTGCGCCGGATGCGTCACAATGCGGAATGGCGCTGGCTTGACCGCTCAAGACCGCTCCTCTACATTACTGACCCACAAGTTATTTAATTTCGATGCGGCGCCACGCGGACGCGCGCCGGCCGCCTCGCGTTCCCTGCCCTGTGACCGAACTCTCGCCCAAGAAAGATCCCGACGCGCGCCGGTGGCACCGGCGCAAGGCCGCTCGCCCGCAGGAACTGGTGGCGGCCGCGCTGGAATTGTTCGTGGAGCGCGGCTACGCTGCGACCCGGCTCGAGGACGTTGCCGCCGCCGCAGGTGTCTCGAAAGGCACTGTCTACCTGTATTTCGCGAACAAGGAAGAGCTGTTCAAGACCGTCGTGCGCGAGAACATGGTGCCGGCGCTGGCCCGGGGGATCGATCTGGTCGAGACCTACGAGGGTTCCACGCCCGAACTGCTGCGCGAACTGCTGCTGGGCTGGTGGGGCCTGATCGGCGCCACGCGCGCCGCCGGGCTGACCAAGCTGATCATGGCTGAATCGGGCAATTTTCCGGACATCGCCCAGTTCTACCAGGACGAGGTGATGGGCCCCGGCGACGAGCTGTTCGCCCGCGTGCTGGCCCGAGGCGTGGCGCGCGGCGAGTTCCGCGAGACACCGGCAAACCCCACTACGACGCTGATCTGCGCCCCGCTGGTCTTCCTGATGCTGTGGCAGCGCGCGTTCAGCCAGGTGGCGGTGCAGGAGATCGATCCGGTGGCGTTCGTGGACCAGTTGATCCAGATGCTGCTGTTCGGCCTGACCACGGGCCCGGCCCGGGACACGCCGCTGCCGGCGAAGTCCGGCCCCTGGGTCTGGGAGCAGATCCGGGACGAAATGCTGGCCGCCCAGGCGGCCGAGCCGGCCGGCGGCGAGGACGGCTGAGCGCCGGCGCTGTGCCAACGCGCAACAACTGGCCCCGTGCAAGTCGTTGCCAATAATCTGTAAACATCCTGCGGCAGTCCGCAGGGGTAAAATGGCGGGCTCTCCGCAAGCACTGGAATTGGAAGGAAAAGGCAAGATGGATCTCGAAAAAGCCCGCTTCAACATGATCGAACAGCAAATTCGTCCGTGGGACGTGCTGGACCAGGAAATCCTGGACCTGCTGGCCGTGGTCAAGCGCGAGCAGTTCGTGCCGCGGGCATACGCCGCGCTGGCTTTCGTCGACATGGAGATCCCACTGCCGTCCGGCCAGAACATGCTGGCACCGCGCGTGGAAGCCCGCCTGCTACAGGACCTGAACGTGCGCAAGCATGAGAATGTTCTGGAAATCGGCGCCGGCTCCGGCTACATGGCTGCCCTGCTGGCCAACCGCGCCCGCCATGTACTGACCGTGGAAATCGTGCCCGAACTGGCCGAACTGGCCCGCCAGAACCTGGCCGCCGCCGGCGTAAGCAACGCCGAAGTGGCCGAAGGCAATGGCGCCGAAGGCTGGGCTGCCGCCGCACCGTACGATGTGATCTGCGTGTCGGGCTCGGTGCCGGAGATTCCGCAGGCACTGCTGTCGCAGGTCAAGGTGGGCGGCCGCATCGCGGTCATCGTCGGCACCGCGCCGGTGATGGAAGCGCGCATCATCACTCGCACTTCTGAAGCCAGCTACCAGTCGGTGAACCTGTTCGAGACGCTGGTCACGCCGCTGCAAGGCGCCGCCCAGCCGTCGCGCTTCCAGTTCTGAACCCGCCCGGAGCCGCCATGCAGGTCATTACCGCCCCCGAACTCGCGCAATGGCTGGCTGACGCCGGCCGTGCCAAGCCGGTGCTGCTCGATGTGCGCGAGGATCTCGAGATCCGCACCGCCGCGATGCCCGGCATCACCCACATCCCGATGGGCCAGATACCGGCCCGCCTCGGCGAACTCGACGACGAAGCGCAAATCGTCTGCATCTGCCACCACGGTGCACGCAGCATGCAGGTGGCCAGCTTCCTCGAGCGCCAGGGCTACGCCAACGTCTACAACCTGACCGGCGGCATCCACGCGTGGTCCACGCAGGTGGACCCGTCCGTTCCGCAGTATTGAGGGAGGCGGCCCGGGCGATGTCCGGGCCCCGCCATCACGCCGCACTCCGAAGTCGCCCGCCTCCGCAATATCACCCGAAGTACAACAAGAACGATGGCCGCGCGCGCGCTGGCCGAGCTGGAGATGTCATGAGTTTCGCGCTTCTCGCCGTGCCCGGTGCAGCCAGGAAACCCCTGGCGCTCGCCGTGTCCCTGCTGGCCCTGCTCCATGTTCCGGCCGCTGCAGGGGCGGACCTGCTCCAGGTCTACCGCGATGCGCAAGCCAATGACGCCCAGTTCGCGAGCGCCCGCTCACAACTGCTGGCCACGCGCGAGCGCCTGCCCCAGGCACGCGCCGGCCTGCTCCCGCAGGTGCTCGGCACGGCGGGCGTGCAGCGCACCATGGCGGACTACAGCTCCCCCGTCGATGTCACGCGCTACTTCAACGCCAACACGTGGGCGCTGCAACTGACGCAGCCGCTATTCCGCTGGGATCGCTGGGAAACGTACAAGCAGGGCGAACTGGCCACGCTGGCCGGCGAAGTGACGTTTCAGCAGGCGCAGCTCGACCTGATCACGCGAGCCTCCCAGGCCTATTTCGACGTGCTGGCCGCGCAGGACAACCTGTACCTGGCCGGCGCCCAGAAGAAGGCCATCGGCGAGCAGCTCGAGCAGGCCAAGCGCAATTTCGAGGTGGGCACGGCCACCATTACCGATGCCAACGACGCCCAGGCCCGGTACGACCTGGCCACGGCCACCGAGATTTCGGCTCGAAGCGCGCTCGAAGTGGCGCGCGCGTCATTGCAGCAGATCACCGGCAAGCCGGTTGACGAACTGATGGGGCTGCGCCCCGAGGCCGCCATTCCGGGCCCAATGCCCGCCGACGTGAACGCCTGGGCCGCGCAGGCCGAGCAGACCAACCTCCAGGTGGGCGTGGCCGGCTACAACCTCGAGACCGCACAGCGGGAATCGAACAAGGCCCGGGCCGGCCACCTGCCGTCCGTCGACCTCGTCGCGTCGTACGGCTATACCAATGCGCAAGGCACGGCCACCCAGCTCAGCAATGTCGGCAGCCGCTACAACTCGGGCGTGGTCGGCGTGCAGTTGAGCATTCCGATCTACGCCGGCGGACAGATCCAGTCGCGCGTGCGCGAGACGATGGCGCTGGCCGACAAGGCCGCCAGCGACCTCGAATTTGCGCGCCGCACGGCCGCGCAGACCGCACGGCAGACGTACTCGGGGGTGTCCAACGGGCTGGCGCAGGTCAAGGCGCTCGAGGCCGCCGAACGCTCGGCGCAAAGTGCGGTGGAATCGAACCAGCTGGGCTACGAGGTGGGTGTGCGCATCAATATCGATGTGCTGAATGCCGAGGCGCAGCTGTTCTCGACCCGCCGCGACCTGGCCAAGGCCCGCTATGACACGATCATGAACGGGCTGCGCCTGAAGGCGTCGACGGCGGTGCTGAGCGAGGAAGACGTCGTGCAGATCAATACGCTGCTGACGTCGGTGCCGGGGGCGATGTACAAGCTGCCGGAGAAGGCACGAATGGGGGCGATTCCGTCCCAGCGTCAACCGGCCAGCGGCCGCGCACGCCAGCAGGGCGTCCAGCCTGTCGTGCTACCGCGCTCCTGAGACGGTAGCCGACGGATTTGCAGCACACGAAGACAAACAAACGATTAGCAAGGTCCCGCATCAAATCCCATGACGAAGACGTCCCGCCCCAAACCCGAGAATCCGAGCCGGATCTGGCTCGATCGTGAAACGGCCGCCTTTGGTCAATCGCTGCCCGCTGGCATGCGGGTGCTGGACGCCGGCTCGGGCGACCAGCGCTACCGGTCGAACTTTGCACATTGCCTATACGAGTCGGCCGACTTTGAGAAAGTGGACAAGATATACGGCGATAGCACCTATACGTGCGATCTTGCCGCCATCCCGGTGGAGGACGGGAGATTCGATGCAGTAGTGTTCAGCCAGGTGATGGAGCATCTGCCTGAACCAGGGCAAGTGCTTGCTGAACTATTCCGCGTGATGAAGCCAGGCGCCAGGCTCTTCTACAGTGGTCCGCTCTGGTACGAGGAGCACGAAGTACCTTACGACTACTATCGCTACACGCAGTATGGACTACGCCACCTTTTTACGAAGCATGGCTTCGACATGACGGAATTGCGCTGGATGGACGGCTACATGGCAACCGTGACTCATCAATTGCGGCGCATGCTGGCGTACTTGCCGAAAACTGCCGAGGAGCTTGGCAACACCCCAAACGCCATCGCGCTGATGCACGAACTCGAGAAATTCAGGCCGGTGGCATGGGAGGTCGTCCACTTGGCATCACAGAGCGATATCGAGGCGCGCTACACCGACCGCGGGTTCCCGGTGAACTACATGGCCATTGTGACGAAGCCAGCCACCGCCTAAACGCGCGCAGGCAGGGCGGCGCCGGCTGTCAGCGACGGCGAGTGCGAACGCTGCGCTGCCTCACGGGTGGCCAGCCCCAGCAGCAGCCCGATCACACCCGCATAGAACACCACATTGGCCTGGTGTGCCAGGGTGACCTGGGTCAGCCCCGACAGCAGCGATGCCAGCACGACGGCTAGGCCAGCGGCGCCCAGGCTTTCGCCGCGCGCATTGCCCATTGCGTGGCAGGTGCGCAACGCTCGCCAGAACAGCACTGCGGGCACCAGGAACAATCCAAGCATCGTCAGCAAACCCGGCAGACCCGTCGTAGCTGCTGCCTCGACGATATCGTTGTGGGCATGTTCCAATACACACACCACCGACTCCGTGCGCTGCTCGCAGTACGGCGCGGCCTGCAGCACCCGGGCAAACTGGCCCACGCCTACACCAATCCACGGATGATTGGCAAAATATTGCAGGCCAATTTCCCACATCTGCAGCCGTGCGCCCACCGACGATTCCGCATCGCCCTGCTCGAACTGCTGCACCTCGTGCACCGCCTGGTCCACGCGTTCGGTCACAGGGCTGCCCGGCACCACGTACAAGGCCACCACCAGCGCGACGATGCCGGCGCCAGCCGCCAGGAACATGCGCAGACTGAAGCCGCTGTAACGAACCAGCAGTAGCGGGAACAGCGTCAGCAGCATGGCCATCATGCCGCCCCGCGTACCGTTCATGATCAGGATTGGCGCGGCGCAAAGCACGTTGAGCCACGCATGTGCGTGCGCGCGAAAGCCGTCGCCGGGCCGGGCAAAGCCCACCAATGCCAGCGCCGCCACCATGTTGGCGAATGCGATGGGCTGCACCCACGCCGCCGGGCGGCCGTCGTGCAGGACGAGGAACTGGTAGCTCACGATCCCCAACGCACCCACCAGCCCGACGGTAATGCCATCCCACAGCCGGTCGGGGTTCGCGGCGGTACGCACGATCATCCAGCACGTGAGCACGGCCAGCAGCGCGCGCAAGGGGTTGTCGATCACATTCCACGGGGTGTGATGATAGAACTTCGAGGCCACGTAGACCGCCAGGAATGCCAGCACCGAGAGCGTCAGTGGCACCAGCACGCGCGCATGGTGGCGCCATTCCCGCCCCAGCCCGCGCCATCCCAGGAGCAGCAAAATGCCAACGCCCGCCAGGAAGACCCCCGCCCCGCGCGGCACGCACAGAATCAGGATCGGAAAAGCAAAGACGAGGGCATCGGCCATCGAAGTCAGCCGGGAAGTGCGAAATGTCATGGACCGGAGAAATCAGAACGCCACTCGGATCTTCGTGGCGCGTGTCAGATCAAGCCGCCATTCTAATCGATCGCCCTTTCATTTCCCCCGCTGGCGCTCCACCACTTCAAGCAGCTGCCAGCGGATGGGCGGGGCATCGGCCGGCGGGTTCGGCACCTGGTATTCCTTCACCCGCAGCTTGTAGGTGACGCCCGGTTCGAAGTCGAGCCCCTCGATCGGGCCGTACCAGAGCTGCCACGGCGCATCGGCCGATTCGCGCCAGCGGTAGCAACGCAGCTTTCCAACGCCTGTGCATTCCACTCGTTGCGAATCAATGTAGAGGATCCTTTCGCGGCCGCCGATGCTGCCGGTAGCCGGATCGACCTTGTCGCCGCGCCGGCCCACGCCCTCCCGCTCCACGAACTGGAGCAGGTCGCCGGCGGCAGTTTTCCAGATGATCTGGCGGCCGGTGCTGCCGGAAGACGGTTGCGTCCCCACTGTCGTCAGCGGCGATGTCATCGCCTTGAGCAGCGCCTGCTCCACCTCCATCCGCATGCCCGGGCAGGCCATGCGCGTGCCGGCCATGCGGTCGAAGCGGATGCCGGTGTCGGTCTTGCCGTACCCGCCGGTGAAGCGATTGCAGCCGCCGGTGCCGCTGACCGTGCCCTGCGGGGAGTCGATGCCGTCGCTGAAGTTGAAGACGATGGGTTCGCCATTGTCGCCGCGCGGAATGTCGCGCAGCGTGCCCTCGGCGCGCTGCCAGCGCACCAGCTCCCAGCGGCTGGGGCCTCCAGAGCGGGTCTCGCTCAGGGCCGGGCTGGCGGACGAATTGTCGGGCATCGCGCCAGTGGTGCAGGCGGTGATGAAGGCGGCGGCCAGGCTGGCCGTCGCAATGGCGGCGCGGGCAAATGGACGATTTGGCATGGATGATCTCCTCATGCGCCGCAAAAACGCGGCAAAGCGGCGAATGAGCCACTATCGTACCAAGTCTAGTCGCAAACCGCGGCCTTGTATGTCAGCGCAACACCGGCGCGAGGGCACCGAGCGTCCGTGCCGTCGCCCCGCGGTGCAGTCCCGCGAACGTGAGCGCGTGCGCGCGCATGTCGGCCAGCCGCGCCGGATCGTCGAGCACCGACGCGGCCGCCGCCATCAGTTCGTCGGCATTGGCCACCCGGATGCACGCGCCGGCGGCGATGGCATCCTCGGTGGCCTGCGCGAAGTTGAACGTGTGCAGGCCCATCAGCACGGGCGTGCCCACCGCGCAGGCCTCGATCAGGTTCTGTCCGCCCAGCGGGATCAGGCTGCCGCCGATATAGGACATGTCCGACGCGGCGTAGTACATCGCCATCTCTCCCATCGAATCGCCGAGCACGATATCGGCCGTGATCGGCGTGTTGATCAGCTCGATGTCGAGTGCGCTGCGGCGCCGGACCGTGAAGCCGGCGCCCGCGGCCATGGCGGCTACCTCGTCGAAGCGCTGCGGATGACGCGGCACCAGCAGCAGCAGCGGGCGCACCTTGCCGGGCCAGCGCGAGAACGCTTCCAGGATCAGGGGCTCCTCACCCTCGCGCGTGCTGGCCGCCGCCAGTACCGGGCGCCCCCCGAAGGCACACCGCAGTTGCTGCCCGCGCGCCATGCCCACCTCGGACGGCTGCATGTCGAATTTCAGGTTGCCGGTGATCCGCACGGACTTGACGCCCAGGGCGCGATAGCGCTCGGCATCGCCCGCAGTCTGGGCCAGCACCATCGTGAAATCGTTATACAGCGATGCCGCCGCCGCGCCAAAACGTGCCGTGCGGCGGTAGCTCCGCGGCGACAGGCGCGCGTTGACCAGGAACAGCGGCACGCCCACGCGGCGCGTCACGTGCACCAGGTTCGGCCAGACCTCGGTTTCCATGATCAGGCCGGCATCGGGCCGGAAGTGCGACAGGAACCGGCGCACCAGCCACGGCATGTCGTACGGCAGGTAGCACTGTTGCACGCGCGGATTGTCGCCGTAGAGCTGCGCGCCCGTCTGGCGGCCCGTGGGCGTCATGTGCGTCAGCAGCAGCCGGTGTTGCGGATAGGCCGCCAGCAAGGCATCGATCAGCGGCTGCGCGGCGCGCGTCTCGCCCACGGACACCGCGTGCACCCACAGCCAGGGCCCGGCGGCCGGCAGATCATCGTACCGGCCCAGACGCTCGCCGATATGCTGAACATAGCCCGGCTCCTTGCGCGAGCGCCAGACCAAGCGCAACAGTGCCGGTGGCAGGATCATCAGCCACAGCAGGGTATAGACAAGACGAAGCATCAAGCGGCAACTCCGCGAACTTGCCGCGCTGCGGCGTAGACCTCGTCGACGGACGGCACGATGCCGTCGTCGCCCACGTTGGCGATCCGGTCAGACCAGTAGCCCTCGGTCTTCCAGCGCCACGTGGCCGTGTAGATCTCGACGGTCGGCCGGCACAGCGCCGCGGCGATGTGCACCAGCCCGGTATCGACGCCGATCACCACCTCCGCGCGGTTGATCAGGCCGAAGCCCTGCATCACCGAGAAGCGCGGCAACACCTGCGCGCCGGGCATGCCGGTCGCCAGCGCCTCAGCATCACGCCGTTCGGCTTCGTTGCCCCAGGGCAGCAGCACGGTCAGGCCTTCCGCATGCAGATTCTGGCCCAGGGCGTGCCAGTTCGACACGGGCCAGCGCTTTTTCGCACCCGCCGTGGCGTGGAAGCAGACCGCATAGCGGGCCGGCAGCCCTGCCCAGAGCGGATCGTCCACGTGCAGCGTGTGTGCCGGCGCGCCAAAGAAGCGCGGCGGCTCGGGCGGGGTCACGCCAGTCAGCGCCGAGCCGAGCAGGCGCGAGCGCCGGACCGAGTGGGTCTGGTGCGGTACCTTGACCGGCACCGTGTAGAACAGCCGCGCCGCCGGCTCGTAGCCGGAGCCTTGCGTGGCATTACCCAGCCCGATCACCGGCGCACCGACCGTCCGGGCGGCGGTACGCGCGACGATGGCGGTCTTGAGCAGGCCCTGCGTTTCGAGCACGGCGTCATACGCCTGGTCGCGGACGGCGGCGCGCAGCGCGCCCACCTCGGCCCAGGTGTCGCCTTGCCAGAAACGCTTGCGCCAGCGCCGCAGCGCGAACGGAATCACACGGCGCACCTCGGGTAGCAGCTTCACCAGGTCGACGTAGCCCTCCTCCACCACCCAGTCGATCTCGGCTTCGGGCCAGCGCGCGCGCAGGTCGTGCACCAGCGGCATATTGTGCACCACGTCGCCCAGCGACGACACCTTGACGATCAGGATGCGTGGCCGCGCCGGCATAGCAAACGGCAACCCCGTCGCCAGCGGCGCCGGGGTTGTCACAGCCGACCGCCGCGCGGTTTCAGAACGGGAGCTTTGCATCCGGTTTCTCAGCCAGGATCACACGCTTGAACTCGGCCTGGATACGGGCCAGCGCGGCGTCGTTGTCAGCCTCGAAACGCATTACCACCACGGGCGTGGTGTTCGACGGGCGTGCCAGGCCGAAGCCATCGGGGTACTCCACGCGCACGCCATCGATCGTGATCACTTCACGCGCCCCTTCGAACTTGGCATTGGCTCGGATCTTGTCGAGCAGCGTGAACGCCTCGCCCTCGGCCACCTTCAACTGCAGCTCGGGCGTGCAGTTCGAATTCGGCAGCGCGTTGAGCACGGCGCTCGGGTCGGCATGGCGCGACAGGATTTCCAGCAGGCGCGCGCCCGTGTAGAGACCGTCGTCGAAGCCGTACCAGCGATCCTTGAAGAACACGTGGCCGCTCATTTCGCCGGCGATCGGCGCGCCCGTTTCCTTGAGCTTGGCCTTGACCAGCGAATGGCCCGTTTTCCACATCAGCGGCTCGCCGCCATGCTGCCGGATCCACGGCGCCAGCTTGCCCGTGCATTTCACGTCGTAGATGACCTGCTGGCCCGGGTTGCGCGACAGGATTTCCTCGGCGAACAGCATCAGCTGGCGGTCCGGGAAGATGACCTGGCCGTCTTTCGTCACCACGCCCAGGCGATCCCCGTCGCCGTCGAAGGCCAGGCCCAGCTCGCAGTCGGTCTCGCGCAGGCACTTCATCAGATCCTGCAGGTTCTCCACGTGGGCGGGGTCCGGATGGTGGTTCGGGAAATGGCCGTCCACGTCGCAGAACAGCTCCACCACTTCGCAGCCCAGACCGCGGAACAGGTCGCCCACGAACGCGCCCGCCACGCCGTTGCCAGCATCGAGCGCGATCTTCATCGGGCGCGCCAGCTTCACGTCGCCGATGATGCGGTCAAGGTACTGCTGGCGAACGTCCACGAGTTCGTAGCTGCCGCCGCCCTTCGTGAAGTTGCCCGCGTCGATGCGCTGGCGCAGGGCCTGGATCTGCTCGCCATAAATGGCCTTGCCGCCCAGCACCATCTTGAAACCGTTGTAGTCAGGCGGATTGTGGCTGCCCGTGACCATGATGCCGGAGGTGGTGCGACGGCCAGCCAGCTCGATGTTGGTACCGAAATAGACCATCGGCGTGGCAACCATGCCGACGTCGATCACGTCCAGGCCAGCGGCACGCAGGCCTTCGACCAGCCCGCCCAGCAGGTCCGGGCCGGACAGGCGACCGTCACGGCCCACCACGATGGATTTCTCGCCGAGTTCTGAGGCGACCGATCCGAAGGACAGGCCGATGTAACGGGCCACCTCCGGCATCAGCGTCTTGCCGACAATGCCGCGAATATCGTAGGCCTTGAAGATCGAAGGATCAATTTGCATGTGGCTTCCTGGAGACAAGGTTCATCGTGCGATTCCATCCTGAGGCGGAACGCCTGAGGAGAGGCGCGGGGCGGGGCGCCAACAAGCCGTATTGTGCCGGAATGCGCGTGGCGCAGGCGCTATAATCGCGGTCAGCCGCCGCTGCAAGGGAATTCTTCGACCTTTTTGGGTTGCCTTCGGTTTGCTCGCGTACGTATCGACGTGGCATCCGGGCCCTTCAGCAGGCGGTTGACGGGATTCCGCAGCATCCGCAGCGCGCCTCCCAGCCTGAGACCTCCGCCCTTGTCCCTGACCTCGTTGCCCGAACGGCCACGCATCGCCTGCCTCATCACCAATTCCGCGATCGGTGGCGCCCAGACCCACGTTGCCGACCTGCTGCGCGCGCTGCACGGGCAGGCCGACGTGACGTTGCTGGCCGGCGGCGACGGCCCGCTGTTCGACCTGGCCGATGAGCTGGGCATTCCGGCAATCCGGCTGGCGACCATGGACAACGCCCTGTCGCCAGTCAAGGCCGTTGCGGCAATGCGGGAACTGATTGCCGCGCTGCGCGACACCGCCCCCGACCTGCTTCACACGCACAGCGCGAAAGCCAGTGCACTTGGCCGTATCGCCGGCAGGCTGCTGCGCATACCGGTGGTCTATACGGTCCATGGATTCGCGTTCAAGCCGGCAGCCCCGTGGAAACAACGCACGGTGGCGCGGATCACGGAATGGGTGCTAGCGCCGTTCACGTGCCAGTTCATCTGCGTGTCGGAGGCGGAAGGCACCATGACACGCAGCCTGCCGGTCCGCGCCGACCGCGTCACCGTAATCCGCAATGGCATTGCCGATGTTCCGCGGCGCGCCGCCCCCGGCGCGGCGTTGCGGCGTATCGTGACCGTCATGCGCCTGGCGCCACCGAAGCGGCCCGACGTGCTGATACGGGCGTTTGCCATGGCATCGTTGCCGGACTGCGAGCTGGTCATTGCCGGCGACGGCCCGCGACGCGAGAGCCTGGAACACCTGGCCGGTCAACTGGCGCCGGGGCGTGTGCGTTTTGCTGGCAGCGTCAGTGAAATCCCGGCCCTCCTCGCCAGCGCGCAGGCGTTCATGCTGGCTTCCGATCATGAAGGGTTCCCCATCTCGGTCCTAGAAGCCATGCGCGCGGGTTTGCCGGTCATTGCGAGCGCTCTGCCTGGTATCTGGGAGCAACTCGCCGGAGGGCGTTGCGGGACGCTGGTGGACGGGAACGATCCGCAGGCATTCGCCAGCGCGCTCGAACGCCTGGCGACTGACGCGCGTCAACGCATTGCGCAGGGCCAGGCCGCCCGGGCGCACTGGGAAGCACAATACGGCCTGGATCCTATGGTGCGCGCCACCTGGGCGATCTACCAGAAAGCCCTTGCCGATCGGCGTACCATCGATAACCGAGTCACCGCATCATGAATTCCATCCAGACACAACCGCTACGACGGCAAGGAACAGGCTACTCCGCGCGATCCGAGACCATCCGGCGCGCCAGCCGCATGATTGGCTGGGCGGCGATCGGCCTGGTTTTGTTCGGCATCAATACCGCGGTGTCCGAAGTGGCCCACCAGGCTGGCTTAGTGACGCACGTGTTTCCGCGCACGCTGATCTGGTGCGCCGTGCCCTACCTCGCGGCCTTCGTGATGCTGCACCGCGCGCTGCACCTGCCGCCCATGGAAGGGGGCAGTATCGTTGGCCTGGCCACCACTCTGCCCTTTGCGCTGCTGATGATCGTCTACGCTGGTTTCCATATCGAATACTCGCGCGGCGCCGTGCTGATCGGCTATCTCACCACGCTGGCCTGGATCTGGTTCGGCTACCGTCGCTTCGTGCAGAACTATGTGCCGGTCTTCGGTTATCTAGATAAGGATAGCCTTCAGCAATTGGACCGCATCATCTCGATGCCTGGCGCGAACCCACCCGGACTGACGCGCTTCCAGCAGCTCCGCTCGGTCGAGGACGCCATGCACTGCGACGGCATCATGGTGGAACGCGGCGTGACCGCCGACCCGGCGCGCACGCGCGTGCTGACACAATACAAGTTGGGCCATCTGCGCATGTACTCGGTGGAGCGGATCGGCGAAATGCTGACCGGCCGGGTTGGCCTGGACCATATCGACGAGAACTTCTTCGACGACTACGCCGACCACTACCTCTACGGCTACGCGAAGCGGCTGATCGATATCGTCGGCGTCGTCGTACTGGCGCCCCTCGCCGTGCCGGTCGGTCTGGTCGTGGCTTTGGCCGTGAGCATGGAGACCCAGGGCGGCGCGCTGTTCCGACAGCGCCGCGTGGGACTGTTCGGCAAGACGTTCACGATGTTGAAATTCCGCAGCATGGGTGTGGACAAGCACGCGCCAGCCCAATTCGCCGCGCACTTGGACCCGCGCGTGACCCGCGTGGGCCGCTTCATCCGCAAGTACCGACTCGATGAAATCCCGCAGCTCTGGAACGTGCTGGTTGGCGACATGAGCTTCATAGGGCCGCGTCCGGAACAGGTACCGATGGTGGAAGGCTTTACTGAGTCGATTCCATACTATCCATATCGCCATTTAGTGCGACCGGGGCTCTCGGGGTGGGCGCAGGTGCGCCAAGGTTATGTGGGCTCGCATGAGGAAACGGTCACCAAGCTCAGCTACGACCTTTACTACGTCAAGCATTGCTCGCTGGCACTGGACCTGCTGATCGCCGTCAAGACGCTGCGCACCTTGGTCACCGGCTACGGTGCCCGCTGACGGCACCTGCCCTCCCACCATCCGATGCGCATTCTTTTCCTGATTACCGGGCTCAGGCTTGGCGGCGCCGAACAACAGGTCGCGGCGCTGGCCAACACGTTTGCGCGTGGCGGGCACGCCGTGTCGATCGTCAGCCTCACCGCTGGCCAGGAAGTGACGCTCGACCCGCGCATCGGCGTGCTCGCCCTAGACATGCGCAAGACGCCGTGGTCGATGCTGGCCGCCCTGGCGGCAGTTCGCCGTCTGGTTCGTCAATGGCAGCCCGACATCATCCACGCGCACATGGTGCACGCCAACCTGTTTGCCCGGGTGCTAGCCCGACTAGGCGGATGCCCGCCCGTCATCTGCAGCGCGCACAGCGCACAGGAAGGTGGCAGGATCCGCATGCTCGCTTATCGCGTAACCGACGGCTGGGACGCCCTGACCACCCATGTCAGCGCCGTAGCGCGCCAGACGATGATCGACGGAGGCGCGGTACGCGCGCAGCGGTTTGAAGTGGTGCCCAACGGGATCGACGTCGAACGCTTTCGTCCGGATCCCGCACTGCGTGCGCAAACCCGCGCAGCATTCGACATCGACGCCCACACGCCCGTGATACTGAACGTGGGCCGCCTCGTTCCCGAGAAAGACCAGGATACGCTGCTGCACGCCTTTGCGCAGATTGTCGACCAGACCGGCGCTCGCCTGCTGATTGCCGGCGAGGGCCCGGAGCGGCGCGCGCTGGAATCCAGCGTTGCCGGCCGCCCCGAACTTGCGGGCCGCGTCACGCTGCTTGGTGCCCGTGGCGATGTGCCGGCGCTGCTCAACGCGGCCGATCTGTTCGTGCTGTCGTCCCGCGTGGAGGGCATGCCGCTCGTAATTGGCGAGGCCATGGCCTGCGGCCTGCCGGTAGTCGCCACCGATGCGCCGGGCGTGGAGGAATTGCTCGGCTCGCGCACGCACATCGTCCCTGTGTGCAACGCTGATGCCCTCGCCCAGGCCATCGGGCAGGCATTGCATGTGCCACCGGGTGGGGCGATTGCCCGGCGTCAGCGCATCGAGCGTGAATTCAGCCTCGCGGCCGTTGCCCAACGCTGGCTCGGCATATATGCCCGACTGGCGCGCGCCCGACCTGCGCCGCTTTCCACCACGGGCAAGGCCCACTGATGCGCGCCAGGATCGCGGTCAACCTGTTGTGGACGCTGACGGAGCGGGGCCTGGGCATTCTGGTCGGCATCGGCGTAGTGGCCATGCTGGCGCGCGCGCTGGGTCCCGAGGCATTTGCGCACTTTCAGTATGCGCAGGCCATCGTGCTGATCGCATCGAGCGCCGCGCTGATCTGTGGCGCGGAAATCGTGGTGCCACGGCTGGTGGCCATGCCGTCGCCAGCGGACCAGCACCGGCTCATCACCCATGCCGCCCTGCTGCGGCTGGCCGGCGCGCTGGCGGGCTATCTGCTGATCGGCGTGTTCCTACTCATCAAGCAGCCCAACCTGGACAGCTGGACCACCGCGTTACTGCTCGGCATCCCTATCCTGTGCCGCGAACCGGCCGGCATCGTCACCGCGTGGATGCAGTCGGCCACGCATAACAGGCCAACATCGATCATCAATCTGACGGCGCTTTCGCTACGCCTAGGCATTGTGGTGACGCTGTTCGTGGCCAGCATCGCCATCGTGCCGGCATTTGCCGCCGCGTTCACGGCGGAGGCCATCGTAGCCGCCGCCCTGCTGCTGCGGTACTACCGCAAGCGGATGCCCCTGCCTTGGCCGCAGATCGAATGGCCACTCTTACGCGAGCTGTTTGCCTCGGGCGCGCTGCTATGGGTCAGCTTTGCGTTCATGATGATCATCCGCCGGTTCGATCAACTGATTCTCGAATCGGCGGTGCCCACCGCCGACTTCGGGGC
Source organism: Cupriavidus sp. 2KB_3 (assembly GCF_052115685.1). Taxonomy (NCBI): domain Bacteria; kingdom Pseudomonadati; phylum Pseudomonadota; class Betaproteobacteria; order Burkholderiales; family Burkholderiaceae; genus Cupriavidus; species Cupriavidus sp. 2KB_3. The sequence continues at coordinate 49,761 of NZ_JBFRHD010000001.1, read as the reverse complement.
CTATGCCGCCTGCATGCAGATTGCCGACAATTTCGCGCTGGTGGCATCGGTCATGGCGGCAGGCATCGCACCGGCCATGGTCTACAGCAAGCCCCGGCTGGCCGATGCCCGGCGCAACGTGGCACGCCTGGCCATCGGCATGGGCGTGCTGGGCCTTTGCGGCGCCGCGGCGCTCGCGCTGAGCGCCAGTTGGATCGTGCACCTGCTCTATGGCCGGGCCTTCGCCGCGACCATCGACCTGCTGCGACTGACCGCCTTCGCCACGAGCCTGCTTTTCATCGACATGGCGCTAAGCGTGCTGCTGGCTCACATGCGTCGGCCGCCGTGGTTTGCCGTCAAATGGGGCGTAGTGCTGGCGGTCACCGTCGCCGCTGATCTCGTCCTGATTCCGCGCTTCGGCATGCTGGGCGCCGTGGCCGGCTACGCAATCTCCAACATGACAGCCCTGCTGTGCAGTGCCACCGTCTGGTATCTGGCCGGCCGGCACCCCACGGGCCGGGCCGAGAGAGCCGTCACATGACCAACCGAAAGGCCATCTGCTTCCTGACCGGTACGCTCAACGCGTTCGCGGGCGCCGAGCGCATGACCGCCGTCATCGCCAATGGCCTGGCTGAACAGGGGCACGATATCCATGTGATCAGCCTGTGGGATCCGCAAAGCTGCTTCGCGCTGCATGCCGGCGTCAGGCACCATGCGTTGCATGCCACGCGCCCGTCGTTCAAGCGCGAATTCGTGTCGACGGTCCGCGCGCTTCGCGCCTACTTCAAGCAGCATCGGATCGGCACTTTGGTCGAGGCAGACACGATGCTCGCTTGGTTCACACTCCCGGCCACCCTGGGCCTGCCCGTGCGCCGCATCGCCTGGGAGCATTGCCACTTCGACGAGGATCTGGGCAGGCCGCTGCGGCGCGTGGCGCGGCAGATTGCAGCGCGCACGCACGCCGCTGTGGTGGTGCTGACCGAGCGCGACCGCCAGCGTTGGCTCGAAGCCACGCGTCCGCGCGCCCGAGTAGTGGTCATACCAAATGCGCTGGCGTTTCCGTATCCGGCGCAGCCGGCAACGCGTCACCAGCGCACGGTGCTGGCGGTAGGCAGGCTGACCCATGCCAAAGGCTTCGACGTATTGCTGGATGCATGGGCGACGGTGCAGCAGCGCCATCCGCAGTGGCACCTCTTGATTGCCGGCAGTGGCGAGGAACGCGCGGCACTGGCATCGCGTGTGCACGCGTTGGACATGGCAGATGCCGTCACGCTGCGCGAGGCGCAGACCGATGTGCAGTCGCTCTACGCCAATGCCGGCATTTTCTGCCTGAGCTCACGCTACGAGGGATTCGGGCTGGTGCTGATCGAGGCCATGTCATATGGCTTGCCGGTGGCGTCGACATACTGCGAAACCGGTCCGCGCGAGCTGTTGCATCCCGATATGGATGCCCTGACCTTTCCGTCGGAAGACGCCCCGGCGATGGCCGACGCGTTGTGCCGCCTGATCGAGGACACCTCGCTGGCCGACCGACTTGCCGGCGGCGCCCGCGAGACCGCGCGCGGATATGCGCTCGATGTCACGCTGGCGCGCTGGCAGCCCCTGCTGGGCTGAGCGCGCCGAGGCGAAGATTTGCCGGTTGCGGCGATCGGGGCCTCAGGCCTCGGTCGATACCGCGTGGATGGCCTTTAGTTGCGCCAGCAGCTTGGGCAGTGCCTCGAACGGCAGCATGTTCGGGCCGTCACATGGCGCCGTTTCCGGGGTCGGATGGGTTTCCATGAAGATGCCCGACACAGAACCGGTACCCACCGCCGCCCGTGCGAGATGAGGGACGAATTCACGCTGGCCGCCGCTCGACGTGCCCTGCGCGCCTGGCAACTGCACCGAGTGGGTGGCATCGAAGATCACTCGGCAGCCGGTGGTTTCTTTCATGACCTGCAGGCCACGCATGTCGACCACCAGGTTGCCGTAGCCAAATGACGTGCCGCGCTCGCACACGAAGAAGGCATCGTCGGCCAAGCCGGCTTCGCGCGCCGATTCACGGGCTTTCTCGATGACGTTCTTCATATCCCAAGGTGCCAGGAACTGGCCCTTCTTGATGTTCACCGGCTTTCCACTCCGGGCGACATCGCGGATGAAATCGGTCTGGCGGCAAAGGAAAGCCGGAGTCTGTAGCACATCGACCACCTCGGCCACGGGCTTGGCCTGCCAACTTTCGTGCACATCGGTCAGCACCGGGATGCCGAGCGTATCGCGCACTTCCGCGAGAATCGACAGGCCTTCATCCATGCCCACGCCACGGAAACTCGACACCGAACTGCGATTTGCCTTGTCGAAGGACGACTTGTAAACGAACGGCAGGCCGGCCGCATCGAAGATCTGCTTCAGCGCTTCAGCGGTCTCGAGCGCGAAAGCCCGCGACTCGATAACGCATGGGCCGCTGATAAAGAACAGATCGTTGCCGTCAAGCATTCGTGCGACGATGGAATTCATGGTTTCTCCTTCGGGGGATTGCAGTCGCGCGCTCGTGGCGACGCGACCGTCTTGTGGCTCCGAACGCGCATCAGTGGCCGCTCAGTCAAAGATTTCCAGCAGACCGCACACCTTCTTCCCGGTGCCTTCGGTCACGATCAGGATGCGGACCTTCTTCTCGCGCATGAACACGTCCGCGGCAGCCAGTTGCGCATCGGCATCGATCGTCAGCGGATGCGCGGTCATGATCGTGCGCACGGATAGCGCCTGCATGTCGGTGGCGTTCATCAGCGCGCGCCGCAGGTCGCCATCGGTGACGATGCCCAGCAGTTGGTCGGCCTCCATCACCACGGCTACGCCAGCGCGTCCCTTGGTCATGGCGAACAGGCAATCGTGGAACGATGCCTCGGGCGACACCACCGGCAGTTCGCTGCGCATCACGTCGCGCACGCGCGTCAGCAGCTTGCGGCCCAGGCTACCGCCCGGATGGAAGCGCGCAAAATCCAGTGGCTTGAAGTCGCGCGCCTTGATCAGCGCCACGGCCAGTGCGTCGCCCATGGCCATGGTAGCCAGCGTCGACGTCGTCGGGGCCAGGTTGTTCGGACACACTTCGCGTGGCACCGAGACATCGAGCCACACGTCGGCCGCCTTGGCCATGGTCGACTGTCCGCCGCCGCACATGGCGATGATGGGATTGCCAAAGTCCTTCAGGCTTGGCAACAGCTTCACCACCTCCTCGGTCTCACCGCTATAAGAGATCAGGATGACCATGTCCACTGGCTTGAGCATACCCAGGTCGCCATGGAACGCTTCGCCCGGATGCAGGAAGAAGCTCGGGGTGCCGGTGGAGGCAAACGTGGCTGCCAGCTTCTTGGCGATCAGCCCCGACTTGCCCATGCCGCAGATCACGACACGTCCAGTGCACTTGAGGATCATGTCCACGGCCTGCTCGAATTCCTGACCGATACGGTCGGCCAGCAGGGCCACGGCTTCTGACTGGGCGCGAAGTGCGTCGCGCGCGATGTCCAGGTGTTGCATGGTCATTCCCGAAAAACTTGAAACTTGCCGGCGCTTCTCACGCCACAATTGAGTAACGGCCCCGGCTTCAATAAATTTATGGATTGCGGCGACGCGTGATGGTGCGTCGCCCGAAACGGATCAGCCGCCAGGCATTGTGCATCACCAGCAGGTGGAGCGCCGCTACCAGCACGAAACCCAGGAACAGCAGCTGTTCCGAAACGCCCTTCTGCCAGCCCAGCACGCCCGCAAAACCCAGGAACAGGTTGCTGCCCAGGATGACCCACACGATGGCTTGGCGCGGCACGTCAAGACGCTGCAGAATGTGATGCAGATGGGTGCGGTCGGCCGACAGCGGATTCCGTCCCTTGATGGCGCGGCGCAAGACCACTGCCAGCAGGTCGATCAGCAGGAAGCCAGCTACCCACAGCATGACCACCGGCGGTGCCTTGCGGCCACCGTTGTATGGGGCCTGCGACAGCTCCACGGTGAACCATACGATCGCGAAGCCAAGCATCAGACTCCCGGCATCGCCCAGAAACACGCGCTTGCCGCCCCGTAGTGGATTTGGCATGTTGAAAACCAGGAAGCCCAGCAGCGCGCCGCAGAAGATCACACAGACGCGCTGGGCCGCCAGATTGCCAATTTCGCCAGAAATATACGCAAACCAGCCGAACATGATAAGCGCAAGGCCGCCAGCCAGGCCATCGAGGCCGTCACTCATGTTCACCGCGTTGATCACGGCCACCGCCGCGAACAGCGTCAGTGGAATGCCCCAGTTTTCCAGGTCCACCGGCCGCCGGCCGAAGATGTCGCCCAGCGACCACAGATAGACGCCTCCCCATGACGTCATGAGGATGGCTGCGAACAACTGCAGGCCGAGCTTCGTGACCGGTGACAGGCCGCGCAGGTCGTCGATCACGCCCGTAATGGCCAGCACGGTGATGCCGCCGAGCAGAGCCACGTAGTAGCCCTGCTGGCGCATGAAAAGCAACGTGCCAACCATCACGGCAATCCACACGGCAATGCCGCCCACCAGAGGCACTTCGCCGTCATGGCGCTTGCGGCCGCCGGGGCGGTCCAGCAAGCCACCGCGCATGGCAAGGGGGCGCAACATCAGCACCGCTATCGCACTTACCATCAGCGTGAACAGCGGGACCCAGAAGAAACTGTACATGGTCGCAAATAGGAATTATGAGGACTGAACGCGTCTTCTTTTAAATCTTCTGTACGCATCCGAACTGATGAGCCGCAGCATGCTGCCAACGTGCCACATCAGGTACTTCAGACGCTTTCGACTGTCACGCTGTGCTGCATGCCCGATCCTGGCATCCTGCACCCACAGCACCGCGGCGCCTGCGAGGTGCGCCCGCAGGCAGATATCGACATCCTCGCAGTACAAGTGAAAGCGTTCGTCAAATCCGCCAAGCCGGGCAAAAGTGGCAGCGTCGAACATCATACACATTCCCGCCACCCAATCGACGGACTGACGCGCCACCGCCGGATCGTAGTCGGCTTCAAAACGGCGGCCCAGATACCGACCAGCCAGCGCGGCCAGCGTTGGCACATGTCGCGCGCTGTCTTCCACACCACCATCCGCACCCTGCACACGGGGGCCCGCGACGCCCTGCCCTTCCGGCAACGCGTCGATCAGCGTCGAGAACGGATTGCCGTCGAGGCGCGCGTCGGGATTCAGCACGCAGAAGTAGCGGCAGTCCGCCTCGCGGAAGGCACGATTGTGGTTCTCTCCAAAACCCTGCGGCACCGGGCTGTGCAACACGCGCATGCGCAGGTTCGACAGGTGTGGCAGCGGCAATGCGGCGTCGGGGAGGTTTTCCGTCAGGATCAACTCGAAGTCGAACTCGCGCGCCAGCGCATCGAGCTCCAGCAACAGCGGCGTGACCACGGCAGCTTGCCCGTGACTGACCACCGATACGGTGAGCGGAGCGGTGCTTCGGTTCAGCGCGCCCATAGCGTCAGCATTCGCCAGATCTCGATCGAGGAAACACGCCGGCCCGCCTGGATACGGCGCCGCGCGCGCAACGCCTGCGGCAACATCTGTGCCGCGTCTCGCTTGGCACGCCACATCACCGCACCCCGGCCGAGCAACGTACCACCGATCAGATAGGCCAGATTCATGATGAGATGGACGGGCAACAACGCCACCAGCAGCGCCAGCGGCATATTCTTCACGTAGTTCAGCACCAGATTCCGCTGTCCGTAGTAGACGGAGAAATCGCTGCGCCGCCCGGTCAGTGCCGAGCCCATATGCCGCACCACCGCATCGGGCACATAGCGGCACGGACGGCCGGCCAACTGCAGGCGGAAACCCAGGTCGACGTCTTCCACATAGCAGAAGAAGCTCTCGTCGAATCCGCCGCATGCGTCGAGATCGGCCTTGACGTAGAGCGCTGCCGCCGCACAGGCGGCAAACACCTGTTCCGGCTGCGTGAACTGGCCGAATGCCGCCTTGCCACAGCCACGACGCCAGGGCTTGCCTGACAGCGTCAGCATGTCACCGGTGCCGTCGAGCCTGCGGTCATCGTGATAGTCGAGCATACGGCTGGCAAAGCTGCCGCAGTCCGGATAGGCATGGGCGGCGCGCAGCAATGCTTCGAGCCAGCCCGGTTCCGGAAAGGCATCGGGGTTCAGCAGCGCGACGAAATCGGCGCCCGCGCATTGCGCAATGCCGGTGTTGTTGGCGGCGGCAAAGCCCGTGTTGCCGGCCAGTGCCAGTAGACGGCAACGCGGGTGTCGCGCGACGATCACGCGCAATGCCGCGGCATCGGCGCTGCCGTTATCCACGACCAGCACCTGACGCGGCACGAACGTTTGACGGTCGAGCGCATCCAGCACGCCGTCGATCAGACCGGACGCGTTCCATGTGACGACGATAACGTCGACCACTGCCATGCTCAGGCCCGCCACCCGTTCTGGCTCATGCGACGCAGCTTGCGCAACGCGGCGCCCGCCATCGATCGAACCGAGTTCCACGGCCGGGCACGCCCTGACTTCAGGCTCCGGTACGGCGCCACGAAGGTTGCGTCGATCTGACGGGCGGCTGAGCGAGTAAGTTGGTCGTCCTGCAGCCGCGCCCGCAGCGACGGACGCACGTGCCGGGTATCGATCTCGCGTTGCAGTTCGGCATCGCTGATGAAGCCCGCCGTTAGCGCACGGCGCAGACCATCGATCCACAGCGATTCAAGCGGATTGTCCGGCGAGATCCACGGCTGCATATTCATGTCAGTGTAGTGCAGCAGCGACGTGAGGCCGGGCTCGAAGCGCTCCAGGGAGTTCCAATGCGGCGCAATGCCGTGCCCGATCTTCGAAGCCACCCGCATCTCGTACATCAGCGTCTCATAGGTCAGCGCACCGCCATCGAGTTGCGCGACGATCTTGTCGATGCTCCATGCCAGACGCTCGCAGTCGAGCAGCATGACACTGAACTGGCCGCGCCGGCCATCGCCTGCGGCCTGCACGGTCTGCAGGTCGCAACCTTCCATTGGCGTATACCACAACCCGGCGATGTCGCGGAACACCTGCATGTCCGCATCCATGTAGATCGCCTGCCCCCGCAAGCCGCAGAGTTCCGGAATCAGGAACCGCTGGAACGAGAACGGCGTGCGCGGCCGGTTCTGCAAAGCAGCCGGCATTGGGATCGGTCGCTCGAACGTGTGCAACTGCGCGAACTCCACCGGCTGCGAAGTGGTCTCGCGGATCGAGAACTCAAGCAGCCGCGCGGGCAGCCATTCGGCCGGGGTGGAGGCTGCAAAGACTCGAACTGGGGTGCTCGTCATGGTCGCTCTACGGGGTCAGGTTCAACCGGCCTTACGCAGGCGCACGGCTAGCGATCGGCGGTGGAACAACTTTTCGAAACGAGGGTCGGCGTCCAGCCATGCGTCCACTGCACGGCGACAGCCCGAATACGACGAGTAGTCGTCAAAGATCATGATGCCACCCGGCACCAGTTGCGGCACGATCCGTTCGATACAGACTTGAACAGAATCAAACCAGTCGCAGTCGATATGTGCGAAAGCAAGCGGCTTCGCCGGATGCAGGGCGTCCTCAAACAGACCCGGTACGCAAGCGATGTGATCCCGCTCCAGGTCGAGGCCAGCCTTGACCAGGTTCTGTTCGACAACGGCTTGCAGCCCTTCAACGTATCCGTAGTAGGTGTTGCCGCCGAGGCCCGCCGAGGAGCCCGACTTGATCTCGCCATAGCGCTTGTGAGCGTCCTCCCCGTCCTTCTCGCCGGGCGGCGGAATCATGGCAAATACGTCATGCAACGACAGCGTGGCGGCCTGCGGCTTCAGATGGCCAATCAGGATGGCTGACCCACCCAGCGCCACGCCGGCTTCGAGATAGTCGCCGTCGGTACCCTCCTGGCGCAGCGTCAGGATCGCTTCCGCAATATTCTCGAGCTTGGGCTTGCCACAATAGGACAAGCTGTCGCCCCGGATCGCCGCAATCCTGCGCGTCGCGTCTTCCATCGTCGGCACCGGTTCCACCTTGACAGGCGCCTTGCGCCCGGAAACCAGCTTTTCAATCAAAGTCTTTAGCATGTCAGGGCACTCACGAACTGCTGCATCGTGGCAAAAGTATCGATCGCACGCGCGCGCACGATCTCGAAATCAAAATCCATATGTGCATCAAAGCGCGCTGGATCACACAGCGGAAATCCGAAATGTTCGGCCATGCCTGTAGCACGCTCGTCTACGCCCACAAGGAACGTGCGCTTGTTTTGACTCAGAAAATGCAGATGCGCGTGCAACCGGCTGCCCACATGCACATCGACGTTGCGATAGAAATGCAGGCAATCGTCAGCTGTCCGTGGCGTAATCACGGTAAACCCGCGCTTCGCGGCATACCAGCGCAGGCGCTCATACTGGTTCTGTACAGATCGATAGGGTGTAAGTCGGTGACGCCAATGTTCCAGCGGCCCCGGTGGCGAATAGTTCTGATGCAGGACCATGAAGCGTCGCGCGCGCGGGAAACGCCGGGCCACGAAATCGATCGTTGCGGATTCACGATCCCAGAAATCACCGCGCTCAGTGACGGTCACGGCGACCGCTCGCTCGTCATGCGTGAACCGCGAGGAGTCCAGCAGCGGACTGTCGTAAATTACCGGGCAGCCCGTCATAAGAAGCTTGCTCGCCAGCTCCGGCATTTGTGCCTTGAGGAAGTCCACCGTTCGCGGGCAGCGCCACGACGAATACGCAATTTGTTCATGCACGGCGGTCAGCACATCGCGCGTAGCCTGCGACAGGCCGTCCGTATAGCCAGGCTCGCCATGAATACCGATGCCGAACGGCACAAACCGGTAGCGCCGTTCACGTATCTGATCCGCCGTCAGCCTCGGCCAGATCGTGTACTTGTCATTGAGCTGGTTGGCACCCCCAAGGATGACGAGCGCGCTACCGCGAATCACGCGTTCCGCGGCAGCGTCCGGGGCGATACGCGGCGTAAAGCACCGACTGGCAACGACCTCTCCGATACGTCGCTCGATCGCACGCAAGATGAACCCGTCACCAAGATTGACGACCTTGCGCCCACGCAATGACTCAGGAATCAGGTACGGCGTCAGAACCGAAATGCGTGAAGTATCCAAAGTCATATTCAGAAGCTCTCGTCCTGCAGATCCACCTGGTCGAACTCTTCGGCCGGCCGTGAAATGGTAGCCGTACCGGTATCCCAGCTGCGTGGCTGGTAGTACAGGCAGTTCGCCCCGAGGCCCGCGTCGCGCACCACGAGCTTGATATTGTCGAGTCCGTCGATCAGGTCATGCATCTCCCCTTGGGAAAGACTTAGCTTGATGCGGTAGGTACCGGGGCGCAGGCCGACGGCATCGAAATTGAGACGGACTTCCTGCATGCCCGCCTCTGCGCGCAGCCAACCGATATCCTTGCTCGACGACATGAACTGCACCGTTTCGCCCGGCTGATGGGTCAGATCGAAGATCATGAGGTTGATACTCAACTCATCCATCATTACCGGCGCGTAGAACCGGACCAGGAGTTCGCCCGGCTTGCCGGCCAACCAGAAACCAAGGTCCGGCTGGTCGCGCGGGCCAAACTCCACGCCGCGCAAACCACACTCCGAGAAGTCACTGGTCGCGGCCGCTGCAATGCGACGCTCGTTGTCCGCCGTTGCGGCCTGGATACTGTCGGCATCGTAGATCTTGAGCACTTCCGACGGCGTGCCGCTGGCTGTCACCTGCCCCTTCTTCATGTAGATGCATTCGTCGGACAGCGTTTCCACCAACACTGCGCTGTGAGATACCAGCAACATCGAAGTGCCGTTGCGGCGCAGCGTGTTCAGATGATTGCGGCATTTCATGCGGAACTTGGTGTCGCCCACCGACAGCACCTCATCAACGATCAGGATCGACGGGTTCGTATGCACGGCGCACGCAAAACCCAGGCGCGAAAGCATGCCGGAGCTGTACGTGCCGATTGGCGCATCAATGGCATCCCACAGTTCCGCGAAATCGACAACTTCATCGAATCGCTGTGCAATCTCGCGTTGCGGCACGCCAAGCAACGACATGTTCAGGAAAATATTCTCGCGTCCCGACAGCACCGGCTTGAAGCCGGCACCCAATGCCAGCATCGGCGCGATCACGCCATTGATGCGAACCGTGCCCGAGGTAGGCTTGAGAATACCAGCCACCATGCGCAACAAGGTTGTCTTGCCACTGCCATTGAGCCCAACGATGCCGATGGCCTTGCCGCGCTCCAGCGCGAACGAGACATCGCATACCGCCCAGAACTCGCTCTCCCGCAGGTCCATCCCTGGGCTGCGCCCGACTGCTGCGCGGGCGATGTCGCGCGCGCCATACACGAACGAACGCTTGAGGGAGCGTGCAAATTTTTTCGAGACTCCGCTGACCTCAACGCACAAGTCCTTGCCTGCCATTTCACCTTCCTCCCAGCAACATGCGCTCGATGACAATGGGTGCCGCAAGACGCAACAAGGCCATGCCGACAACGATCAGTACCAGGGCTGCCACGAGAGATACGCCGAGTGCGAGCGGCACGTTCAATACACCGCTTGCCGCGCCATCGCGCACCACCTGCATCAGCGGCGCGATCGGATTGCCGTTCACGACTGTTGTGAATAATCCCGGCTCCTTCGGGATATACACGGCAGGCGTCAGAAACATGCCGTAGCTCAGGATCAGCTTGACGGTGTTGTGCAAATCGGCGAACAGCAGCATAAACGGTGTCAGCAGCAGCCCAAGCCCGATACCGAGCAGCAGGGCGCCGACGAATCCGATCACCATGAGCGCGATGCCGGTCACCGTGATGCCATGGAAAATCGCGACGAGCAAGAGCGACAGCCCCAGCCGGACCGCCATTGTGATCAGACTTTCGTACGTCTGCGCCAGCACCACCGCACCGCGCGGGAAATTAACTCGAGTCAAATACGTACGCGCGCCCTGAAAGGCCTGGAACGGCACTTCGAACGCCTCGGCGAACACTTGCCAGATCAGTGTGCCAAGGAACGCAAAAAGCAAATAGGGCAGACCAACTTCACCGGGATTGATCACCCCCGCACCGCTGGCCATTGAGACACCGCCAGACACCAGGATCGCGGGAAAAATCATCCAGAAGTAGCCCAGGAAGGACTTCCTGTACTTCGCGCCAATCGTACGGATGAAAAGTTGCACGGACAGCCTACTGGTGTATCGCAAACCGTGCGCTGCGACAGAGGAAGTTCCGGGTGTCGATTTAAGCATGATTTTGTTCCTGTTCCGGCCGCGGATCGCATGCAGCCAGCATCGGCAAGTGGCGTGTCGCACGCCAGGAGCGGTATCGCGACATCAACGACCGTGATTTTAACGGCAGCAGATGCATGAGCCAGTAAGGCTCCATGAGACGCTTGCGTTCACCCTTAAAGTGCAGCACCGCAGCCGTTTGGTCCCGTTGCTTGATCGAAGATGCGCGATTCTCTGGCGAGAAGTTAAAGACTTCACAGGGCAGGAAAAGGACCTTGCACCCTTCGATCTCACGGATTTCCCGCTGCCGCATCTGGTTGGACGACAGGCCCACGCAGTCGCGGATTGCGAGCTGGTCGCCATACCATTTCGCTTCATCCCCGGCATACTTCTCAAGGTAGATGTCCACGAAGCGCTGAAAAAAAGCACGCACAACTTCTGGCCGGCGATTATTGAGAATCAGCAGACCGCCATTGATCGGCATATTGTGGCTCTTGCGCCAAGTCACTGCCACATCAAAATCGCGATCAAAAACATCCGTCAGCGGGCGGTTCAGCAGAATGTCCGAATCGATCAGCACCAAGGGGCGCGCGAAGTCATACCCTTTGATAAGACTGTTCTGGGCGAGCGTACGCCCGAGCATGAGCTTTGTCGGATCTATCGCACCGTCCACCCGCATGCACGGCATGCGGAGCGGCGCAAGATCCGTCTCCAACGTCGTCAGAATGGCGCACTCCGCCGCCGCATGAAACAACCTGACCGAATGAAACAGTAGATCGATCATTCGGAGATACTGTTGATGGGCCAGATTTGCGTTCGGATGCACACCCTGCCCCACTGGCGCCGACGTATCTACGTGAAACGTCAGAAAAAAAGGGGACGTCTTCGCGCTCATGCCACGACTCCCTCGAAGTGCAGCTTGTTTAGCGCGCAGCCGTCTTGCCAACGGCACCCGGTCTTGCCGGCCGGTTTCAGGAACAGAGCCACAGTACCGTCTTTCCGTTCGAAGTCACCGCACGGCCGTCAATGCGAAATCCCGCCGTCATCAGCGCCACGTCCATTTCCTGCTCGGACAGATAATTGATCCAGCCTAGCCGATGGAGGTCTTCCGTGGAGTAGCTGCTGCGGTCTTTCACCACATGGCTCACCAGGAAATGCTGGCAATGCCTGCGCACGCTGGAAAAATACGTTGCAGTATCGATATACTCGATCAGCCCCAGCGATACTACGACATCGAAGCTGGTGGGCAATGTATCGTGCGCGGCATCGAATTGCGTTACACGCTCAGATTGCGGCTGCAGATCAAAGCCCGAATAGGAAAAAACAAGACCGCGATTCTTGAGTGCCGTGGCGAGTTTCTCATCTCCACATCCGACATCGGCAAGCAACGCCTCCGGCCCGACTGCGGCAAGCACTGGCGCCAGCAAATCGGCGCATAGTTCCGCCCGATCCAGCCATGCTGCAGAGGTCTGCGCCCCCGTATTGAAGTCAAACTTCGACATAACCCCTACCTTATATTTTCAAATCCCTCTCGCGTCAACGAGAAGACAAGTCATCGGTACCGCGGCCAATGTTGTGACTCGGCCGCCTCAACCTCTGCAAATCTTCAGAGCATCCTGCCTGCCGGCCAACAGCTTTTGCGCATCCACCACCGGCAGCAACTCCCCCCTGTCCTTGAACTGCCGATATCCGTCCTCTAGCGCGAGCGTCAGCAGGCCAGAGCCAGTGCAGGTCTCGAGGTGATCCTCGTCGCTGAACAGCGCCCAATCGTCCTGAAAGTGCAGGTCCGGGCGATTCATGTCGATGAACGGCGTGCCGTACTGCTTGGCCACGCGCTGCATGTCGGCCACGTGAAGGACGAGGCCGTTGCGCTGCTGGAATGCGTAGAGATCCGAACGAACCGGCGGCTGATAGAACACCACCTCGATATCGTGCGCCTTGCCCCAGCGTGCCAGCATGTCGTACAGGCCGTCCCAAGGCGCGGATTCTTCCGTTTCGCGCAGCCGCTGGACTTTGATATTGTCGGCCTTGATTTCGGGCAGTTGATCGCCCTTCGGCGTCAGGCTTCGCGACAGTTCGCGGCGCTCGCCGGTGGGGGTCAGCGCCTTCAGCAACGGATCAGCGTTGATGTCGATGCCCTGCGTGGCCTCGGTCGGTGCTACGTAGTTCGACACGCGCAGGTCCGAGCGGTACTTCAGCAAGTGAGGGTACCAACTGAATTTGCCTGACTTTGGCGCTTCGATGTCAGCCAGCGTCTGGCGCATCGACTCATCGGCGGGCAACCCTTCGTGCAGCGGCATGACCTGCTTGAGCAATGGCAGATACTTGCGATGGTCAGGTTCCGCAAAGAGCCGGCCCGGCTTCCGCAGCAGCAGCGACGATTCGATATACACGCGCTTCATATTCGGAAACGCGTGACGCAGCGCTTCGGCCTGCAGCAACAGCCCGAAGCTTATCTCGCTGTACGAGTTGCCTGACCCGTTGGCGGCATGGGCAATGCCGAAGTGCTCGGGCCGGATCACCTTGCTGCGTGACGTGCCCACATAGCCGCTGGTCACGCTGGCCGCACCCTGGGCACCGCTGAACAGCGCCACGTTGTGTGCGATCGTTTGCGTGCCAATCTCGCGGCCGAAAATGCGCGCGCGCGGAAACTCGGCGTACATCTCCGCCACGGAGTGCGGCATGGCGTCTGCCGTGCGGGCCTCATGCCAGCGCGTCAAACCTTCCAGCGCACCCGCCACGGCCAGCGCCGCGGCAGCGGAGCAGACGGCTACGCGCCACGGGGAGACCCGGGAAGCGATGGCTTCAGAACTGGAAATAGATGAACTCATTGCCGTCGACGAAATAGATCAGCGAAAACGCGGTCAGCATGGCCACTGCAGCCGTGGGCTTCCACACGGGCTGCACGGACATGTCGTACTCGTAGGTGGTCTTGTGCACCAGCCACTGCAGCGGCAGATACAGCAACAACAACTCAAAAAAGACCGGCGCCAGGCGCGTGGCGCTCCAACCCTGCGCAGGCGTGAAGATGCGCGTGAGCATGTCCGCCGCCTCACCGAAGCCCTTGGCGCGGAAGAAGATCCAGGCCACGAACACAACTCCCATCGTCAGGAGCCAGGCCATCGGCTTCCAGCAGAAGAACGCTGCAACAGTACGTGGCACGCGCGACGATTCGAACTGGCGGTTAATGGCCAGCGCACCGCCGTGAATCGCGCCCCAGATGATGAAATTCCAGCTCGCACCATGCCACAGCCCGCCCAGGAGCATCGTCAGCGCGAGGTTGCGCTGCGTCTTCCATTCCTTGTCGGCACGCGAGCCGCCCATCGTGATGTAAAGGTAGTCGCGCAGCCAGTTGCTCAGCGTGATGTGCCAGCGCCGCCAGAAATCGCGGATCGACAGCGACGCATACGGCAGGTTGAAGTTGGCCGGTAGCACAAAGCCGAACATCAGCGCCGCGCCCAGCGCCATCAGGCTGTAGCCCCAGAAGTCGCACAGGATTTGGACGCCGAAGCCCACGGTGGCCATCAGGTTGTCGAAGCCCGAATACTCGGCGGGCTTGCCGAAGATCACGTTGACGAATGGGGCGATGCCATCGGCAATGCCGGTCTTCAGCGCAAAGCCGGCCAGGAACATGTAGCAGCCGTTATAGAACTGCGAGATGTTGAATGTCTGCTTGCGTTGCAACTGCGGCATGAACTGGCCGGCGCGGCAGATTGGGCCAGCGATCAGGTGCGGGAAAAACAGCACGAACAGCGCGAACACGATGGGGTTGCGCTGGTGCTCGATCTTGCCGCGCTGGATATCCGTCAGGTACGAGATCAGCTCGAACGTGTAGAACGAGATTCCCAACGGCAGGATCACCGACAGATGTGGCGTTTCGAACGTTGGCACGAACAGCGAGGCAAGCGCGCCAACGTTGTCGATGAAGAAGTTCGCATACTTGAAGTAGCCAAGCAGCGCCAGATCCAGCACGCAGGCAACGATCAGCCAGTTCTTGTTCCGCGTGACGGCCAGGCGCCTGCCAATTAGCCAGTTGATACCCACCAGCGCCAGCAGCATGACCACGAACACGCGGCTCCACGTCATGTAGAAGTAGACGCTGGCGCCAAACAGCACCCACTGGCGCAGCCGCAGGCTCGGGCTCACCCAATACAGTGCCAGCGACGCCGCCAGCAGCACGATATATTCGATCGAGTTGAACAGCATGTTTCGATCCCGGTTCCTATTTAGACTGCGTTCGTTCAGTGACCCTGCGTGCGGCTCACCGTGATGACGATATTGACCACGCTGACTAGCGCCGTCAGGCCAACGGCGCCAAACAGCGCCGCGCGCAGCCGATCGGAGGCCACGAAATGGCGGCGCATGTTCAGCATCGGCTTTTCGAAGCCATGGAACGACAGCACCGCAAGCACGCCCGACACGCTGAGGTACAGCAGGCCCTGCCACCAGTCACCGCGGCCGATGAACTCCAGCACCATCCACGAAATGAAAAAGTGGATGATGTACAGGCCGTAGCAAAGCTTGCCCGTTTCCGCCAGGAATGCCATGCGAAATAGTGGACCCTTGTTAACGGTGTAGTGCACGACCAGTGCCAGCACGAACGTGACGCCCCACCAGATCCAGCGAAAGTCCACAAGGTGCGACACGCCGTGCTTGAGACACCACCATGCAAAGAACAGAGCCCATGCACTAAGCAGGTAGCGTAGCCCCGTGGTGCCAAAAGCAACCAGCGCGCCCATGGCGATGTACTGCATGTTGCCGTGGGTGGCCTTGAAGATGATCATTCGCCCAGTTGGCAACAGGCCCGCATCAAAGCCCAGCCCAGCCATCACGATCGCCGCCGCCACCAAGGGTAGAAAGCGCGGAGCGCACAGCAGGGCCACCAGTGGCCAGAACATGTAGAACTGTTCTTCGATCGCCAGGGACCACATCACATCGGTACGCATCATCGGCTCGATGCCGACCGCGTACGAATAGTTGTTCACCATCAGCAGGTTGTAGAAGCCAGCCTTTGCAAACGCGGGCCAGCAGATCGCACTGACCCCCAACGCCACCAGCATCAAGGGCCAGATACGGAAGAAACGATTCACATAGAAGTGGCTCAGGTAGTTGTCCTGCCCACGTCCGTTGACCAGGATGCGCGTGATCAGATAGCCGCTGATGATGAAGAACAGCACCACGCCATGGAAACCGTAGCCGGAGAACGTCGACGGCATCCACTGCCAGAGTACCGTACCATGGCAAATCATGACCCAAAGTATCGATAGCCCGCGCAGTTCATCGAGCCCACCAATACGGACTTGCGACTGACTGGCGTCCTGCGTCGTCGGCCCGCCTTGTCCGCGTGCCAACGCCGGCAACGGCTGGGTCAAATTGGATTGCATGTTTCCTCTCTTCAAATCTTCTTGTCGTCGGCCAGGGTCGGCGCCTTCCCGAAGGGCGCTGGTTGCCGGTGCCGCTGTCTAGCCGCTAGCCCTGCGCGACGCCGCGCGCCTGCGCGAATACGTCGAGCACCTGCTGGCGCAAGCTATCCAGCGAATAGTCCTGTCGCGCCCGCGCCTGCGCGGCAGACACGAGTGCGTTGCGCTTCTCGGCAGATTCCACCAGTTCTGCCAGTGCCGCATACCAGTCTTGCGGACGCTGCACCAGCACACCGCAGCCGTCGGCGGCGCAGCCATCATAGATGGTGCCCCCCGTCGCCACGACCGCCGCACCGACCGAGGTGTACTCCACCCACTTCGTGTTTGCCTTCACGGCGTTGAATGGCGTGTCGGCCAGCGGGCAAATGCCGATGTTCCATCCCAGCGAGGCAAACTTGGCCATGAACTTCTGGTAGCCCAGCACCGGCGCATGCGTGATGACGCGGTTGCCGAATACGTCCAGCGCAGCCGGCTTGGGAATCGACCCGAACAGTTCGAAGCGGACGTTGGGGTACGTCTTCAGCAATTGCACCAGCGCCGGCACCACGATCTCGAAATCATGGGCGTGGTCGAAACCCATGTACCCCACGCGCACTTCGGTCCGTGGCTTGGGTGGCGGCACAAGCACATCGGTCGTGCAATACACCTTGCCAGCCCGGGCTTGCCCGCCGATATGCTGCGCCATGCGCTGACGCAACGGTTCGGTGGAGCAGTACACCAGGTCGACGTCGCGCAGCAGCCCGCTCACCGAGGCCAGTCTGCGCGGATCGTTGTGCATGGCGAACTTGGCGGCGCCCAGTTCGCGCGGCACATTGAGCAGGTCGTCGTCGATGTGATAGATCACCGGCACGCCTTGCGCGCGCGCGATGTCGCGCAACGCATCGCCGTGGGGGCCGCTGTAGCGGCAGAACACCACCAAGGTCGGGCGGAACGCCTCGAACCGCTGGCGCATCCACTTGCGCGCCCGCGACTTCCAGCGCCATCCGCCAAAAGCCTCAGTCATCTGTTTTTCCGAAACTACGTCGACGGCCATCTCGCCAGAATTGATCAGCGGCTCCAGCGGCTTGATGAAACTGAGCTGCAGCGTCGGAATAAAATTATTTGCAACAAACAGAACCCGTTGCGATGCGGCGGGGTTGCCCGGCGGCATATGCGGCGTCCAGCGCCCCAGAAGTCGGCTCAAGCCTATTTTGAGAATTCGCCGCGCGGATTTCAGCGAATTTCTGCCTAACCCCAGCCCTCTGTACAAACTGCGCCGTGAAGACACTGCCGGTCGGAAAGTGCGCAGCTTGAAGCGCTCCCAGCGAACGTCGAGCACATCGAGCACCTGCGACTTTTGCGCCTCAATAGAATATGTACTGCGGCAATGCGCCTGTGCTTGCCGAATGTAGCTTTGACGTAGCTCCGTATCGAAGAGCAACCTCCGAAGTGCCTCGTACCATTGACCGTCTCCGACTAATGTGCCCGTCCCGGGGGGCATTGCCGCCCGATATACGGGGTTATCTGACGCCACCAACGGTACGCCCGCAGACGTGTATTCGACGAACTTCGTTGCTGACTTGCAGCGATTGAAGGGGGCATCAATCAAAGGTGCCAATCCAATCGTCCAGCCCAAAGACTTCAATTGCCCAAGGAACTCGTGGTAAGAACTGACAACCTTATGACTTGTCACGCGTTCAGCAAAACGCTCCATTTCCGCCGGCATTTGGATCGTACCGAATGTCTCGAACCGCAATGTCGGATTTTCTTCCATCAGGCGTACGATCGCTGGTACGGCCAGTGCGAGATCAACGCCATGCCCCTTGGAACCCATGTAGCCGATTACCGCCGCGGATTCGGTCACAGACTCGACGTTAGCGAGAAGATCGCCCTGATAAGGCGATGCAATTTTCCCAAAGGCCATTTTCGACTGGCTGGGCACCTTTGCACGAATCGTTTCCAGCAACGGCGCGGTGGAAAGGTAAACACGGTTGGCACGGGCTACCAGGTCTCGCCGTTCGCGCACGACCTCGACGTTCCCCTGCCGGCGTACGATCTCCTCGCCAAGCGATTCGGGTATGTCCAGCAAGTCGTCGTCGAGGTGATAAACAACCGGTACACCCGCCTCTTGAAGCCACTTCATGATGACTACGCCACCGGGTAGCGCATAACGAGTCATCACCACCACGTCAGGACGAAGCGCATCACACCAAGTGCGCAGTGCAGCGTCTAGCTCTTTTTTGGTGGGCTTCGCCCCTAAAACTGCCTCGACGCGCCGTTGAGAGACGACGCCGAAATTGAGCCTGCCCTCTCCATGCAACGCTTTCAGTGGTACATCAAAATAGATGTAGTACGTCGCGTTCACATGTTCAGTAAAAACAAGCACGTTGCGCATGCCCTCATTCCCGTCGAATAAAAGATCGAACAGGTCAGCAAATCGGGGAGCAAGATGCTTCCGATCAATGCCAGAGGGCATGGCAGGCGAATTCACGGGGCGTTGCAAACTCATGCAGCTTCTTTCTTCTCCGCGGCCAAGCGGGCTTCGTATTCCTTGATCGCCTTCTGGCGCACGCGCTTCAACGCGTAGACTTCCTTATGCGGCACGTAGCTGGAAAGCTTGTCGCGTGCCGCGTTCTTCTTGTCGAAGATCGGCAGCAGCCACCTGGGAAGCAGGTGACGGTACTTCAGGTCCGCAACCAGCGACGGTCGCAGGTAGCCCAGTTCGATTTCCTTGCGCACCTGGTCCCAAGACAGCTTGCCGTCACGCAGCATCATGCGGACCTCGTCGAACCACAGATAGCCATTGGCGTTACCGCAGCACGTCCACGGTTGCGTATAGACGTCGGTGTAGTGGATCAGGCGCGTCTCGGAATCATAGTGCTCCAGACTGTTCCATTCGAACGGCACGCCGTACTTGACCTCTTCCTCGGGAAGGATGCACATGTCGTACATCAGTTCCTCGTAGTCGTAGCGCTCTTCATCCATGCCCGCCACGATCTTCTCGACGTCCCAGTCCAGGTTGCCGCAGTCGAGCAGCATCACTGCGCACTGCTTCTTGCGTTTTTTCGGCGCGCCAGTCTTGCGCAGCGTGTCTTCCTCGAACTTCACTTCCTTCTGGATGACGATCTTCGCGCCATCGAACGGGATGTCCCACAGTTCGCGGATATCGCGGAACACCAGCATGTCGGCGTCCATGTAGATCGCCTTGCCCTGATATCCGGCCAGCTTCGGAATGCAGAAGCGGCTGAACGAGAACCCGGTGCGCTGGCTGTTACGCGGATCCTTGGGCATCGGCACCGGCAGGTCCAGCATCGGGATCACCTCGACCTGGGCAGTCGTGTGGCGCTTGATCGAGTGTTCGAGCACCGGTACCGCCAGCATCTGCGAGCGGTCCACCCCGACGTACACGCGAATCACTTCATCTTTTGGCATTGCAATCCCCCTTCAGGAAGGTTGAACCGCCACGAATTCCACACGCGCCCACGCAACCAGTTGCGCCAGGCCCGTCGCCACGTCTACCTTAGGCGTCCAGTCCAGCAACTGATGCGCAGCGCGAATATCCGCAGCAGCGTAGCGAATGTCACCCACGCGGAATGCGCCGGTGATCGAAAGCGACTCGGGGGCGCGGCCAATATTATCGATGAGCACCCTGGCCGCTTGCAGGATGGTCACTGGCTCTCCGGAGCCGATATCCAGGATAGTGCCGTGAGGCAGGTCGCGCGGACCGGCTGCGACCAGCGCGTTCACGACGTCGTCGACGAAGACGAAATCGCGCGCGATCTCGCCGTCCTCATAAATATTCAGATTCTTGCCGGACAGCAGTTGCTGCGCGAAAATCGACAGCACGCCTGTGTACGGGTTGCGCAGCGACTGGCCCGGGCCATAGACGTTCTGGAAACGCAGGATCGTGGCGTTCCATTTTGCACCTTCGCCAGCCTGGCGCAGCAGGTATTCCTGCATCAGCTTGGTCGATGCATAGACCGATGCCGGCGCAGGCGGCAGGCCCGCATGGCTCGGAATCGGCCGTGCCGGGAGCCGCGCGCTGACCGGCAGCGGCACCTCGAAGTTGCCCCGGCCCATCCGCTCGGCATTGCGCGGCAGGCCAACGAATTCGCGCCCGTCGGCATCGGCGTAACCTCCCTCGCCGTATACCGCGCGCGACGCGGCCAGCACCACGCGCTGCACGTAGGCACCCGCCTCAGTACGCATCGCCTCGATCAGATGCGCCGTACCGCCTACGTTGACATCGCAATAGCGCGACACCTCGTCATATGACTGGCCCGTGCCAGTTTCGGCCGCCAGGTGATACACCAGCGTCGGCGTGGATTGCGCCACCGCGTTGCGCACGGTAGCGGCATCCTTCACATCGCCGCGCAGGAACGCCACGCCAGCCGGAAAAATTGGTGCCTTGGCATCGGGGCCATGCACCTGCGGATGCAAGTTGTCCAGCACCCAGATGCGCGCGTCCGGCATCGACTGCAACAGTGCCTTCACGAGGCGGGTACCAATGAAGCCGGCGCCGCCGGTAATCAGAATGCGTTGCGTCATGTCTTTTCAACCATGGGCCGTTCGGCCTTCTCAAACAGCGTCTCAATAATCCGGGCGGCCGCGTCACCAGGCACGATCACGCGCTCCACAAACTGGCGACTACTGGTAACCAATTGCGCCCTGCCGCTCTCGTCCAAGCAGGCCGCTACGAAATTGAGCCAGTCGTCGCTGGCGATGATCGTGGGTAACGGCGCGTAGTTATCCAATGGCAAGTCAAAGCCGACCACCGCTGAAGGCAGGCCCGCGCGGGCCGCATCCAATGCTACCGTGGATGGCGACGTGATCACTCCCTGCATGTGGCCAAGCAGGTCGTTGGCCGTGACACCCTCCCACTGGACGTCGGACGGATCGGCAACGAGCAGATTCGGCGCCACGGGCTTGTCGCCCTTGTGGCGCGAGGTCAGCCAGCGCCCCGCGTTATGCGGCTTGACCAGGAACGTGACATCGGGAAAGGCCCGGGCGATCTTCTCCACGCTTTCGAGGAAGAACGCCCGATAAGCTTCCGAATAGCGGTGCCAATGCAAGTTCTCGAACACCCCGATCAGCGGCTTGTCGTCGGGCACAGACGACGGCAGCGGCCGTGGGTTCCCGGCCACGGGCTTGGGCGTGCCGGCGGCCACGCACTTGGCGCGGTTGTCGTTGCGGATGCCAGGATGAAGTTGGTCGAGCGTGCCCCACGTGAAGATACGCGATGCGGCAAACTCGATACGGTCGATGCAATGCACCTCATCGGTGTAGGTCAGGCCGACGTTTTCGTAACCATGCTGCAGCGTGGCCGTCGTCACCCCCGTCTTGCAGGCGCGACGGGTCAACTGATGCGCAAAACGGTGTGGACCAAGGCTGGTTTCCGCAATCGTCAGCAACGCACGCACGCTGGACGGTATCTCCACGTTAGTCATGGCGTGCGGCTCGTCATTGATCAAGCGCACGGGTACACCGAGACCGTGCAATGCGGTCAGTGCGTAGGGCCAGCGGCGCGCCATTGAGGTACTAGCCCATACGGCGGTCTCGATTTGCCGCGCGCGTGCGGCGCCCACCAGCGGCGCGATCAGTTCCACATCCTGTACCAGATTCGCCACCACAAGCAGTTCCGGCGTGGCAGCTTGGCGTGCCGGCGGCTGTGTGCGCACGCGGGTGAGCACCTCCAGCCAGCGCTCGCCAATGGCCGGCTGGCCGAACAGCGCATTGGCGATCGCCTGGCCCTGCGCGGCCTGTGCGGCACCGAGTGCCGGATCCTTCAGATATGCGACGATGCCTTCGTAAAAACCTTCGGTGCGGATACAGCGACGCAACGGCTCCAGCGCCGGTGTGTACGTGGCCACGACGGGAACGTTTGCCTGCAGCGCCAGCACCGTACGGTTGGCCGACTTGCAGATGCTGAACGGATCGCGGCTGTTCGGCACCAGTACTACGGCGGCGCGCGACAACTCCTGCTGCACGGCCTCGCTCGACCACTCCACGTATCGGGAAGGAATGCGGATCGGGTGGATCAGCTCGGCGTACTTCTTCACGCTATTGCTGACGACAACGAGCTCGACATGGCATTCCGCCGCCACTCGCTCCAGGTCGGCCTGGATATCGACCAGATCCACCATACCGAAACGGCCATGCACGGCGCCATGGTTGCCGAACCAGAGCAGACGCCGAGCATCCGGTGCCGCGGGAGTGTTGCCTGCTACCGGGTACTCGACAGCTGCCGGCTCCGGTTTTCTGGCCACGCGGGACGGACGCCCCTGCACCCGCGCCCGCGCGGTCTCGAATACGAAATAGGCTCGCTTGTACCACCACGAGGGCTTAAGCGGCTGCAGCGTGGTCCGCACGGCCCGACGCACGGGCGCGCTACGGGCAACCTTGCGCACCATCCGGCCGGTCAGCACGTGCACCTTCCCCGAGCGCATCAGCGCCAGACCATTGAGCACTTTCGGCGAATAGCGCAGGCGCCTGAATAGTGGCTGCGCACGCACGCGTCGCTTGGCCTCTTCCATGGCTGAGGCGGCGTCGGCGATCAGCGCGGGCTGCTCGATGCCGTCGGGAACCACGAAGACTGGCACGTCGCTGCCCAGGTGCACGCAGACCGCATCGGCCAACGGCTGGGTCGTCACCACCACCGCAGAGAGCAGTCCGGCCAAGCCCTGCAGCACGGGGGCCGGCGACAGGCTGCCATTGCGGTTGTAGCTGTCGACGAAGATGTTGTCGCACAGGTCGAAGATGACCGGAATCCCGCGCTGGGCGGCCGTATGGGCCAGTGCCACATCCTGCACGGAGAAAGCCTTGACGATCACCAGTACGTCGAGGCCATCGAGCTGATCCGACGTGCCGGCGGCGAAGACATGGCTCTCCACATCGCTGCCGCGCAGTGCCAGCAACGGGAACAACGCGCGATAGCGAATGCTGGCAATGCGATTGCTCAGCGATGTCACTTTCCAGCCAACAGTCAGGCGCTTTGTCATGGGAGTCAGGCGAAGACTTCCGCTTGCTTAAGCGGGACGGCCGCCGCATCCTTGGCCGACAGCACGGGGGTGCCGTCGAACGGCCATTCGATCGCCAGATCCGGATCGTTCCAGATAATGCTGCGTTCGAACTGGGGCGAGTAATAGTCGGTGGTCTTGTAAAGGAATTCGGCGGACTCGCTCAGCACCACGAACCCGTGGGCAAAGCCTTCGGGCACCCACAGTTGCCGCTTGTTCTGCGCGGACAGGCGCACGCCGACCCACTGGCCAAACGTGGGCGAGCTGCGACGAATATCCACGGCGACATCGAAGACCTCGCCGGACACCACGCGCACAAGCTTGCCCTGCGGATTGTTGATCTGGTAGTGCAGGCCACGCAGCACACCGTGTGCGGAGCGCGAATGGTTGTCCTGCACGAACGGGCGCTGCACGCCAGTGGCCTCCCCGAACTCGCGTGCATTGAAGCTCTCGAAGAAAAAACCGCGGTCGTCGCCGAATACCTTCGGCTCCAGGATCACCACGTCGTCGATTTTGGTACGTACGATGTTCATTTGATCGATTCCGAGATGATGTGCTTCAGGTACTTGCCGTAGCCGTTCTTGGCCAGCGGCTCGGCCAGCGCCGCCACATCCTCGGCCGTGATCCACTTACTACGGAACGCGATTTCTTCGGGGCAGGCCACCATCAGGCCCTGGCGGCTTTGTAGCGTGGCAATGAAGCTGGCGGCCTCCAGTAGGGAGTCGTGCGTGCCCGTGTCCAGCCATGCATAGCCGCGGCCCATAATCTCGACTTCAAGCTGCCCGAGTTCTAGGTAGCGCTTGTTGACGTCGGTGATCTCGAGTTCGCCGCGCGCCGAGGGGCGAATGTCCCGGGCAATGTCGCAGACCTGGCTATCATAGAAATACAACCCGGTAACCGCGTAGTTCGAGCGGGGCTTGGCCGGCTTCTCCTCGAGGGACAGTGCCTTGAATTTCTCGTCGAAGTCCACCACGCCGTAGCGCTCGGGATCATGTACGTGATAGGCAAAAACGGTCGCGCCGTCGGCACGCCGTGCCGACTGCTCCAGCTGACGCACCAAATCGTGGCCGTGGAAAATATTGTCGCCAAGAATCAGTGTGGAAGGATCATTGCCGATGAAATCGCGGCCAATGATGAACGCCTGCGCCAACCCATCCGGTGACGGCTGCACCGCGTATTGCAGGTTGATTCCCCACTTGCTTCCGTCGCCGAGCATGTCGGCAAAGCGCGGGGTATCTTCCGGCGTCGAGATAATGAGGATGTCACGAATCCCTGCCAGCATCAGCGTGGACAGCGGATAGTAGATCATCGGCTTGTCGTACACAGGCAGGAGCTGCTTCGACACCGAACGAGTGATCGGATAAAGCCGCGTGCCGGAGCCTCCAGCCAGGATAATGCCTTTGCGCATAGTGCCCGTATCAAGAAAGGACTTGGTCAAGCAGGTGATGCATACCTTGCTGCCAGTCGGGAAGATGAATATCAAAGGTCGAGCGTAACTTGCTCGTGTTCAACCGCGAGTTCGCCGGCCGCGGGGCAGGTAGCGGGTAGGCGGTGGCGGGAATCGCCTCGATGGCTTCCGGATCGACCTTCAGTGCCACGCCCTTGGCCGCAGCATATCGCAGCACCTCGGTTGCATAGCCATGCCACGACGTCTCGCCCGATGCAGCAAGATGATAGGTGCCGACGGGGAATGCCTCGCGATCACCATGAAGCCAATGGCGATCGACGATGTGCGCGGTCACGTCCGCAATCAGCGACGCGGTCGTCGGCGCACCGAACTGGTCGGCGATCACGCGCAGCGACTCGCGCTCGCGTCCGAGTTTCAGCATGGTCTTGGCAAAGTTGCCACCGTGCGCCCCGGCGACCCAGCACGTGCGCAGCACGATAGCTTGCGCACCGGCTTCGGCAATCGCCTGTTCGCCGGCGAACTTACTCTTGCCATAGACCGATAGCGGGCTCACCGCATCGGTCTCTACGTAAGGTGAGTCACCCGTGCCGGCATAGACGTAGTCGGTAGAGTAATGCACGAGCAGGCCACCAACCGCGCGCGCCTCTTCCGCCAGGATGCCCGGCGCCACGCCATTGATGGCGAATGCCACTTCGGCCTCCGTCTCGGCCTTATCTACTGCGGTGTACGCGGCCGGGTTGACAATAATGTCGGGCCGTACGTCGCGCACCGCCTGGCGAAGTGCATCGGGATTCGCCAGGTCGCAGCCGGCACGATCCAGTGCTACTACTCGGCCTAGCGGCGCCAGGCTCCGGCGCAGTTCGAATCCGACCTGACCGTTGCTTCCTGTTACAAGTATCGTTGGGACGGGAGGGTACTTATGCTGCATATTGCTTCGCAACCCAGTTCCGATATTCGCCAGACATCACGTCCTCGACCCAGTCCTGGTTTTTCAGGTACCACTGCACGGTCTTGCGCAAGCCGGTTTCGAACGTTTCCGCCGGCGTCCAGCCCAGTTCGCGCTCGAGTTTACGGGCATCGATAGCGTAGCGGCGGTCGTGGCCGGGGCGATCCTTTACGAACGTGATCTGATCCCGGTATGACCCCTGCGCCTTAGGCTTGAGCTCGTCCAGCAAGTCGCACACCGTATGCACTACGTCAAGATTCGTCTTCTCGTTCCAGCCGCCGACGTTGTAGGTCTCGCCCAAACGGCCCCGCGCCAGCACTTCGCGGATCGCGCTGCAGTGGTCGCCTACGTAGAGCCAGTCGCGCACGTTTTGCCCGTCGCCATACACCGGCAGTGCCTTGCCCGTGAGCGCATTCGTGATGATGAGCGGGATCAGCTTCTCGGGAAAATGGAAGGGACCATAATTGTTAGAACAGTTGGTCGTCACCACCGGCATGCCATAGGTGTGGTGATACGCGCGCACCAAGTGATCGGACGCGGCCTTCGACGCCGAGTACGGGCTGTTAGGGGCGTAAGCCGTGAGCTCGGAAAATTGCGGATCTGTCGGCCCAAGTGAACCAAAGACTTCGTCCGTGGAAACGTGGAGAAATCGGAAAGCGGCCTTTGTGGCCCCGTCCAAACTACCCCAGTAGGCACGCGCGGCTTCCAGCAGCGTGAACGTGCCGACGATATTGGTCTGAATAAATTCACCCGGGCCGTGAATTGACCGGTCAACATGGCTTTCCGCCGCGAAATGCACAATGGCACGCGGCTTGTATTCATTCAACAGACTATCCAGGGAGGCACGGTCGCAAATGTCGCTCTGCGAAAAGACGTGGCGCTCATCGCCTTCCAGCGACGCCAATGTCTTGAGATTCCCGGCATACGTCAGCTTGTCCACATTGACAACACTGTCCGCACCCGCTTGTGCGAGCCAGTTGAGGATGAAATTCGCCCCAATAAACCCGGCCCCGCCTGTAACTAGAATGTGCGACAAAACTCTTGCTCCCTGCTTATCGATATGTTGCGAGTGCCCGACAATAGCCAGCTGCCGCCTGATCCAGTGGGGGGATAGCGGTCTTTTTAAGTCCTGTTGGAAGTGGCGCTATTCTAGCTGACCAAGCCCCCCTTCCCTGATGTGGAGACCAACTTTTTGTAGCCTGTTGTAACGATTATCCAAATCAGCGAGCCGAGGCGCGGAAAATGTGCCTCTGGCACTTTTATCGCTTCATATCGATCCGTCAACCCTCGATGCCCATTCATCATCTTTTGTCCGACAGCCATTTTGCCATCGGCGACCTCCAGGGCTGCGCTCCGTCCCTGACCTCTCTCCTCGCCCAACTTCCGCCCACCGCTTCCCTCTGCTTTGTCGGCGACCTGGTCAACCGGGGACCAGCGTCGCTTCAGACGCTTCGCATGGTCAAGGACATGGCGCCGCGTGCTCGAACCGTGCTGGGCAACCACGACATCCACCTGCTGGCCGTCGCCGCCGGCGTGCGCAAGAAGAGCAAGTCCGACACGCTAGACGACATCCTCGCCGCGCCCGATTGTGATGACTTACTCACCTGGCTGCGCAATCAGCCCTTGGCGATCCTGGAAGATAACTTCCTGATCGTCCACGCCGGCGTCCTGCCGCAATGGACGGCGAGCCAGGTTGTCGATCTGGCGAGCGAAGTGGAAGCAGAATTGCAGGGCCCCAACTGGCAGGACTTCCTCGGCAATGTCTTCGGCAACGCCGCGGACCGCTGGCAAGACGACCTGACCGGCATCCACCGCCACCGCGTGGTCGTGAATGCCCTCACCCGCCTCCGCTTCTGTTCTGCGGACGGAGTCATGGATCTCAAAACCAAGGAAGGTCCGGGCGGCGCGCCAAACGGCGTCATGCCCTGGTTCGATGTGCCCGGCCGCCGCACCGCCGATGTCACCGTGGTCTGCGGACACTGGTCCACGCTCGGACTGGTCACGCGGCCCAACCTCATGGCGCTCGATACCGGTTGTGTCTGGGGTGGCAAGCTGACGGCCGCCCGACTCGCATCCGATCCGGCGTACCGGACCATCGTCCAGGTCGATTGCCCGCAGTATTCTGATCCGCTCGCCTGAGTCCGTCAGCCCCGCGCCAGCGGGGAAGCCGTGAACCTCAGTTCATGGCAGCGGACACCGGCGCCAGTGCCGGCGCGGGCTGGTGAAGCCGGTCAGCCACGGCGATGGCGGCCTCCGGCGTTCCCTGTGCGAGGTGAACCACCACTTCCCGCGCAGACTCCGCCAGCTCCCGCCGACTCGCCGACTGCGCCATCAGCTGCGGCCCAAGCGTCAGCCGCGCCTTGATCGGCGGCGACCGCAATATCATGTCCAGCGAGTCCAGCAACGACAAATCGCCGATATACGCCGGCGCCGCCGTCGGCTCGCCGGTGGCTGCGTCCAGATACCGCAGCCCCACAGGCTGCACCGGCAGCCCGCCCGAAACCGGCGCCTGCATCAGATTGGCATGGAACGGCAGCACTTCCGTCCCATCCGTCGTCGTCCCCTCCGGGAACACGCACACCAAGTCACCGTCGCGCATCACCTCGGTAATGTGATGGAGCACCCGGTGTGCGTCGCGTTTGCGTCCACGCTCGATGAAGATCGTGCCAGTCTTCTCGCATAGCCAGCCAACGACCGGCCAGCTCCGGATCTCCGACTTCGCCACGAAGCGCGCCGGATGCCAACTATGAATCACATAGATATCGAGCCAGGAAATGTGATTCGCCACCATCATCGCGCCACGCGGCGCGGCCTGGCCCGGCGCCAGGCCCTGCACTTCCACCTCCACGCCGCACAGCTTCAGCAGCTTGCGCGACCAGTTGCGGATCAGCCGTTCGCGCATCGCCACGCTGGCCCACGGGAACACCGTGGCGCAGATCAGCATGCCGCGCAGCATCAGCAGGATCAGCCGCGTCTTGCGTAACCAGATCATCGCAGAGGCTCTCAGATGATATTGATCGACGAAGATCCGCGCAGATCAGCGCGCTTCGTGCACGATCTGGCCGCCAACCAGCGTCATGCGCACGCGCCCTTCCATCTCGTAGCCGAGCCACGGCGAGTTCTTGCCCTGGCTCTTCAGCGCGTTACGCTCCACCTTCCACACCTGCTTCGGGTCGAACACGCAGACATCGGCCGCGCTGCCGGTGGCCAGCGTGCCGGCACCCAGGCCAATCACGCGGGCCGGCTCGCTCGTGATGCGCGCCAGCGCCTTCACCAGCGGCACCTTGTGCTCATTGGCCCAGCGCAGCGTCAGCGGCAGCAGCAGTTCCAGGCCCGTGGCGCCGGGCGAGGCCTCGTCGAATGGCAGCAGCTTTTCGTCGTCGTCCACCGGGGTGTGATCCGAGCACAGCGCGTCGATGGTGCCATCGGCCAGCGCGGCGATGATGGCATCCCGGTCCCGCGCACTGCGCAGCGGCGGCGAGAAGCGCATCTGGCTATTGAAGAAGCCGATGTCCATGTCGGTCAGCGCCACATGATGCATGTTGACGTCGCACGACACCCTCAGCCCTTCCTTGCGCGCCTGCCGCACCAGCTCCAGGCCGGCAGCCGACGACAGCCGGCACAGGTGCACGCGCGCGCCCGTGGTGCGCATCAGTTCGAAGATCGTATGCAGCCGCACGGTCTCGGCGATCACCGACACGCCCGAGAGGCCCAGCCGCGACGCCACCGCGCCACTTGCCGCCACCCCGCCGCCGAGGAACGGGTCCTCGGGGCGCAGCCACACCGTGTAGCCGAAGGTCTGCGCGTACTGCATCGCGCGCAGCAGCACCTGGGTGTTGCGGATCGGCATCTCGGCCTGGCTGAAGCCGACGCAGCCGGCCTCGGTCAGCTGGCCCATCTCGGTCAGGATCTCGCCCTTCAGGCCCAGCGTCAGCGCGCCCAGCGGGTAGACGTGGGTCTGGTTCAGCGTGCGGGCGCGGAACTTCAGCATTTCCACCAGGCCG
Source organism: Cupriavidus sp. 2KB_3 (assembly GCF_052115685.1). NCBI lineage: Bacteria > Pseudomonadati > Pseudomonadota > Betaproteobacteria > Burkholderiales > Burkholderiaceae > Cupriavidus > Cupriavidus sp. 2KB_3. The sequence goes on along the minus strand of NZ_JBFRHD010000001.1, from coordinate 19,803 downwards.
GGCTCGTCCAGCACCGGGTCGGTGTCGGGCGGGCAGACCAGGCTGGTCACGCCGCCGGCGGTGGCGGCGGCCACTTCGGACTCCAGCGTCGCCTTGTATTCATAACCGGGCTCGCGCAGCCGCGCGGAGAGGTCCACCAGCCCCGGGCAGACGATCAGCCCGCGGGCATCGATGGTCTTGTTGGCGTTGAAGTCGGCCGGCGCGCGGCCTACGCCGACGACCTTGCCGGCGGCGATATACAGGTCCTGCTCGGCGTCGAGGTTCGCGGCCGGGTCGATCAGGCGGCCACCCTGGATGTGAATCTTCATGTTCTGTCGCTTGGCGTTCGGTTGTTCGGGGGAGCCTGACTCAATCATTGTTGCCGGCCACGATGCCCATGACGGCCATGCGCACGGCGATGCCGAAGGTCACCTGGTTCAGGATCACCGATTGCGAGCCATCGGCCACGGCGGAGTCAATCTCCACGCCTCGGTTCATCGGCCCCGGGTGCATGACGATGGCATCGGGCTTGGCCAGCGCCAGCCGCTCCGGCGTCAGCCCGTACGCCTTGAAGTATTCCTGCGCGGACGGCAGCAGCGCGCCGCTCATCCGCTCGTTCTGCAGGCGCAGCATGATCACCACGTCCACGCCCTTCAGGCCCTCTTCCATATTGTGGAAGACGCGCACGCCCATCTGCTCCAGCCCGGACGGCAGCAGCGTGCGCGGCCCGATCGCGCGCACTTCCGGCACCCCGAGCGTGGTCAGCGCGTGGATGTCCGAGCGCGCCACCCGCGAGTGCAGGATGTCGCCGATGATCGCCACCGTCAGGTTGGTGAAATCCTTCTTGAAGTGACGAATCGTGTACATGTCCAGCAAACCCTGCGTCGGGTGTGCGTGGCGGCCGTCGCCGGCGTTGATCACGTGGACGTGCGGCGCCACATGCTCGGCGATCAGGTACGGCGCGCCCGAGCTGGCGTGGCGCACGACGAACATGTCGGCGGACATCGCAGAGAGGTTGTTGATCGTGTCCAGCAGCGATTCGCCCTTGCTGGTGGATGACGCGTTGATGTTCAGGTTCAGCACGTCGGCGGAAAGCCGCTTAGCGGCAATCTCGAACGTGGTGCGCGTACGCGTGGAGTTCTCGAAGAACAGGTTGAACACGCTCTTGCCGCGCAGCAGCGGCACCTTCTTCACATCGCGGTCCGAGTCGGAAAGCGAGACGAACTGGCTGGCGGTGTCGAGGATGTGCGTGATCATGTCACGCGACAGCCCCTCGATCGACAACAGGTGCTTCAGCTCGCCATTCTTGGTCAGCTGCGGGTTGCGGAACATCTTGGTCATGGCAGGTCGGGCGCGGGCAGGGTCGGTCTGGGTGGCTTGCGGAGTATCGGGTCGGGGCCGGTCAGGCACGGGCTTCGGTGGCGAAGGCGAAGCGCGTGGCGGCGCCCTCGCCCTGGCGGGACAGCACCAGGGTCTTGTCTTGGGGCAGTTCGATGGTGGCCGCGGCAAAGTCGGCGGCAATCGGCAGGTTGCGGCCGCCACGGTCGGCCAGCACCGCCAGCGCCACACGCCCCGGGCGGCCGTAGTCGAACAATTCGTTCACGGCGGCGCGAATGGTACGGCCGGTGGCCAGCACGTCGTCAATCAGCAGGATGTTGCGGTCCTGCACGTCGAAGGGCAGCGTGGTCGGCTGGGCCTGGCTGTGCAGGCCCTTCTTGGCGTAGTCGTCGCGGTGGAAGGCCACGTTGATCACGCCGTGGCTGCCGAGCTTCAGGTCCGCCGCCAGGCGCTCGGCAATCCACGCGCCGCCGGAGTAGATGCCGGCCACGGACCACTTGGCGCGCTCGGCCGCCGGCATCAGCGCCTGGGCCTGGTCGCGCAGCGCTTGGTAGAGCGCCTCGGCGTCGGGAGTGGAGGTCTGGGTCATAGCGGAAGCTCGTCGAAATACTGTTGCAGGATGATGCGGGCGGCCTCGGCGTCCAGCGCGCCGCGCTTCGCCCCGGCCATGGCGGCCGCGCGGGAGCTGTAGCGCTCGTCCACGAAAGCCACCGGCAGGTCGAAGCGCCCGTTCAACTGGTTGCCAAAGCGGCGTGCAAGCCGCATGGAGGCCTGTTCGGCGTCGTCGGGGCCGGCTTCGGGGTTGACCGGCATGCCCACCACGAACTGCACTGGCGTCCAGTCGCGCACCAGCGCGCTCACGGCCTCGAAGCGGCCTTCCACGGTCACATTGGGAAGAATGGTCAGCGCGCGAGCCTGCCGGGTGATGAAATTGCCAAGCGCCACGCCGATTTTTTTCTCGCCATAGTCGAAGGCGAGGACGGTGCCGTCCGGGGGCGACGCGCGCCCAACCTGGTCAGGCATGCCCCGCCTCGCCCGAGAGCATCGTGAAATCTATGCCCAGCAGGCGCACTGCGGCGGCGAACCGCTCTTCGGGCGGCACACTGAAAATGATCTCGGGATCGGCCTGGACGGTCAGCCAGCCATTGCGGCTCAGTTCTTCCTCGAGTTGCCCGGCGCCCCAGCCGGCATAACCCAGCGTGAGCAGGAAGCGGTGCGGCCCGCTGCCGTTGGCCACGGCTTCGAGCACATCCTTGGAGGTGGTCATCTCAAGCCCGCCCGGCACCGCCAGCGACGACACATAGACACCCACCGGATCGTGCAGCACGAAGCCACGCTCGGTCTGCACCGGGCCGCCGAAGTAGACCGGCTGATGGGCCACGGGCTGGATTTCGAGCTTGAGATCGATCTTGTCGAACAGCGTGGCCATGTCGATGTCGATCGGCCGGTTGATGACCAGGCCGAGCGCGCCGCGTTCGTTGTGCTCGCAAAGGTAGACCACGGAACCCGAAAAAGTCGGGTCGGCCATGCCGGGCATGGCAATCAGGAACTGATTCGTGAGATTGATTGGAGCTTCGGGCGTCGCCATGGCTGCATTTTATCAAATCGCTGCCGGTCGGCCCGAATCTTTCTGCCGGCCTGCGCAGCATCCGTCACCGGAGGTTCGTCGAGATGGCCCGTCAGTCGGCCGGCTTCAGCGCGGCAAGGTCTTCCGCCGTGAGCCAGCGCCACTCGCCCGGCGCCAGCGCCGGGTCGAGCTGCAGGCGGCCGATGGCACTCCGGTGCAGCCCGCTCACGTGGTTGCCGGCGGCGGCCACCATGCGTTTCACCTGATGGTACTTGCCCTGGATCAGGGTCAGCCGCAGGCTGCGTTCGCCGGTGATCTCGCACCCTTCAGCGGCGATCGGGGCCGGTTCGTCGTCGAGTTTCACGCCTGTGCGCAGCGCCTCGGCCTGCGCCTCGGTCACCGGCTCGGCCGTGGTCACCTCGTAGATCTTCGGCACCTTGCGCTTGGGCGAGGTCTGGGCGTGGATGAACTGGCCGTCGTCCGTCAGCAACAGCAGGCCCGTGGTGTCGTGATCGAGCCGGCCTACGGCCTGCACTTCGCGTTGGCGCAGCGGCACCGGCAGCAGGTTGTAGACGCTCTCGTGGTGGCGCGGCCGCTGCGAGCACTCATAGCCGGGGGGCTTGTGGAGCATCAGGTAGGCCTTGGTGCAGGCCAGCCACGACTCGCCGTCCACGGTCAGCTGCAGGCCATCCACCTCGAAGCGTGCGCCGGGGTCTTCGCATAGCTCGCCGTTGACCTCGACCAGCCCGGCGGCCACGAGGTCGCCACAATAACGGCGCGTGCCGAAGCCTTGGGATTGCAGAATTCGATCGAGTGTCATGGCCATGGGAATGCTCTGAAATGCGGATGTGATGCCGGGGTATCCATATGTTAGGGTACGACGATGCCAAGATCGTCCCAGCCCCAATCAGCAGATGCCGCCGGCCGCGCGCCGTATCGTATCGACCAACGCTTCGAACGCGGCCTGGTCTGGTTCCGGCGCGACCTGCGCGCCGACGACCACGCGGCGCTGCATTATGCCCTTAAGCACTGCCGGCAGGTATGGTGCGTGTTTGTCTTCGACCGCGAGATCCTCGATTCCCTGCTGGAACGGGGCCTCCAGGCGGACCGGCGCGTCGACTTCATCCTGCGCTCGCTGGCCCCGCTGCACGCGGCGTTGAGCCAATGGGGCGGCGGTCTGATCGTGCTCGATGCCATGGCGCGCGAGGCGATCCCGCAACTCGCGGCCGCCCTGGAAGCCGAGGCGGTGTTCGCCAACCACGACTACGAACCGTCCGCCAACGCCCGCGATGCCGCCGTGCGCGACGCGCTGGCCGCCGACGCCCGCCTCCTGTTCACCTTCAAGGACCAGGTCATCTTCGAGGCCGACGAGGTCCTGAACGGCCAGGGCGCGCCATTCGCCGTGTTCACGCCCTACAAGAACGCGTGGCTGCGCACGGTGCAGCCGTTCGACCTGCGCCCCTATCCTGTGGATAAGTACCGTCGCGCGCTGGCGCCGGTACCGGGCGAGTATCGTCGGGACCTGCCCACGCTGGCCGACCTGGGCTTCGCGCCCAGCAACCTCGCCGAGATCGCCATGCCGACCGGCTCGGACGGCGCCCATGCGCTGTTCGACGAATTCCTGGACCGGATCGGCGACTACGGCCAACGCCGCGACTTCCCGGCACTGCGCGGGCCGAGCTACCTGTCCGTGCACCTGCGCTTCGGTACGATCTCGATCCGCACCCTCGCCCGCGCCGCCCACGAAACCGTGCTGCGCGGCGGCGCCGCCAGCGCCGGGGCGGCGGTATGGCTCTCGGAACTGATCTGGCGCGACTTCTATTTCATGATCCTGCATCACCACCCGCGCGTGGCCGAAGGCAAGTCGTTCCACCCCGAGTACGACGGCCTGCGCTGGGTCGCCCCACAGACCGGCGAGCGCTGCTTCCAGGCATGGTGCGACGCCGCCACCGGCTATCCGCTGGTGGACGCGGCGATGCGCCAGATCCGCCAGAGCGGCTATATGCACAACCGGCTGCGGATGGTGACGGCAAGCTTCCTGGTCAAGGATCTGGGTGTGGACTGGCGGCGCGGCGAGCAGTATTTCGCCGACCAGCTCAACGATTTCGACTTCGCGGCCAACAACGGCGGCTGGCAGTGGGCGGCCTCCACGGGCTGCGATGCACAGCCCTACTTCCGCATCTTCAACCCGGTCACGCAATCGGAAAAGTTCGATCCGGACGGGAAGTTCATCCGCAAGTACCTGCCGGAACTGGCCAGACTGCCGGACAAGTACCTCCACGCGCCGTGGACCGCGCCAGACGATGTGCTGGCGGCGGCGGGCGTGAAGCTGGGTGAGAATTATCCGAGGCCGATCGTGCACCACGACATCGCCCGGCAAGAGACGCTGGCGCGCTACGCGTTGGTCAAGACGCCGAAGGCGAAAGCGGCCGCCCGGGCAAAGCTGGCCGAAGAAGAGAACTGAGAGAGAACTGAGAGAGACCGGCGAGAGAACTGGGTGGGTTGGCGGCTCAGGCCGCCAACATCGCACTTTCCCGATAATGCCGTTGGGCATCCTCGGGGCGTTCGGTTTCCTCGAACAGCCGGGCCAGCGCCAGGTGGGTGCGCACGCGCAGGCGGCGTTGCGATTCGGGGTCGGCGTACTTCAGCGCGCGCTCGAAGTTCGACTGGGCCTTGCCCCAGAGCTGCTCGCCCAGGCACAGCACGCCCAGCGTGTAGTACAAATCCGCATCGACCGGATGTTCGGTCAGCCATTTCTCGGCCTGCTGGATCTGCGGCAGGGCCTTGCCGCGCTCGGCGCATTCGGCGTAGCGCTGCACGAGGCGGCTGTCCCAGTTGACCCGGAGCGCTTCCTCGACAATGCGTCGCGCCTCGTTCTGGCGGCCCAGCGCCGAAAAGTAACGCGCCGCCGGCTCGGCGATGCGCACCGCGTGCCGCTCATCGGGCGACAGCGAGCGCCAGAAGTGGTACAGCCCTTCCGCGTCATGGCGGCGCTCGTCGAGCATCGCCTCCACGGCAAGCTGCTTGAGCCGCAGTGCCAGCACTGGGTGCAGCGCGTTGCGCTTCTCCAGCGAGCGCGCCAGCCGCAGCACCTCCGTCCAGTTCTTCAGATGCTGGTGCGCACGCAGCGCAATCCGTTGCACGTGGATCTGCCGCCCACCCTGTGACTGCAATTGGGCGATGGTTTCCAGCGCGCCCTCGGCGTCGCGGGCGTCGACCAGCAATTCGGCCATGGAAACCAGCCGCGCCTGGGCGCGCTCGGGGTCCGTGACCTGCGCCATCCACGCGTCGCGGCGTTCCGATTCCTGCATCCGGTGCGCGGCCCGCGCGCCCACCAGGGCGGCGGTCTGCGCCTGTTCCGGCCAGGCCTGGGCGTCGCGCGCGGCGCGCTCGGCCCGGGCGAAACGTCCGGCAAACAGGTTTTCGATCGACTCGCGCAGCGCGGCCTGCGCCTTGCTCATGCGGCTGCGTTCGCGGTAGGCGGCGGCGCGGCGCGGCATTTCGGAGAGGTGGCGGAACGTGGTCAGGATCGTCCACACCACGAAGAACAGCAGCAACAGCAGCGCCAGCGTGAGATTCAACGACATTTCCACCCGGTACGGCGGGTAGAAGAGCACCACGTTGCTGTGGTTGAACTGCGTGAACAGCGCCAGCCCGACGGCGCCGGCGAACAGGACCGCTACCCAGAACAGAAGTCGCATGGCTACTCCTTCTTCAGGGCACGCAGCGCGCCAAGGCTCTCGGCCATGGTCGGCAGCGACACCGACACGGCGCTGGCCTGCGCCTGCTTGAGCAGGGTCAGCACGCCCTGCACGCGGCGCGAGCGGGTATCGAAATATCTTGAAATCAGCGCCTGGGCGGCGGCGAGGTCATTGCGGAACACCGGCTCGTTGCGCGACAGCAGCGCCAGCCGCGCGTTGAGCAGCCGCAGCTTCACGTTCTCGCGCAGGAACCAGCCCTGGTCACCGGAGAGCAGCAGCGCGTTGGCGTCGTCCACCTTGCGGATGCGGATCACCTGCCCCATCTCGGCCAGCACGTAGTGCCAGAGGCGGGTGAAGGCATTGCCGGCCTCGGGCGCCGGCTGGGCATTTTGTGATGCTTGCGCTGCACTGGCCGGCTTGCCACTCTCGCCCGGCGTACGATCGAGCATGCGCTCGCCGGACAGCAGGGGCAGCACGTCGATCTGGTTAATCGATTCATCAAGCTTGATCGCGGCGCCGGTCAGGTCGGTATCCGGCACAGCCTTCATCCGGGCGATGTCGCGCGCGAGGGCCCGGCGCAGCTGGTTGTACTGCGGCTTGTCGGCCCGCGCGAGCCGGGCGTCGGCACTTTGCAGCGCAGCCAGCGCCACCTGCACGTTGCCGCTGAGCTGAAGCTGCTGGCCGGCGTTGGTCAGCAACTGCTGGATCTCGGCGATCTCCCAGTCGTCACGGTTGCGCATCAGGTCCTGGTAGACCTGTTCGAGCGCCACCTGCTTGTCGCGGGTCTCGACCACCTGGCCGTCCAGCGCGCCGACCTTGGCCTGGAGTTCCTTGACCGTTTCCTGCGCGTTGCGCGACAGCACCCGGGTCTCCTGCACCAGCGCGTCGTTGTTCTGCTGGCGCCGCGCCAGTTCCTGGGTCAGGTGTTCCACGCGCAGTTGCAGCCACCAGAAGCCCGCCGCAGTGGCCAACACGATCACGGCGGCGACGATCCACCACGGGTTCATGCGGCGCGGTGCGCTGAAGGGAGCAGGGGCAGCAGGGGCAGCGGAAGCATGGGCGGCAGCGCCCGCGGGCGGCGCGACATGTGGCGGCGGGGCCGATGCCGCGGCGGCTGCGGAGGCTGAAGAGGAGGAGGACGTAGTGTCTGGCGTCACGCGATCAACCTTCGTGGACGGGGAATCTGGAACCGGCGCGCGCGGGGCTGGCGTCGGGGCGACGGCCACCACCGGGGTGTCGGATGTCTCTGGGCGGGCCAGCGCCTCCGCCGGCCCCGCGTGGGCATCGGCCCACTGCGTGCAGGCGGCCAGCAGGCCGGCGTCGCCGGGCGCGGCGGGTAGCACATGGGCGAAGCCCAGCGCGTTCGCCTGCGCGGCAATTCTCGCATGCGGCGCAATGCACTGCATCTGCTTCAGACGCTCGTGTTCCTGCGGCGACAGATGCAACCGGGACAGCGCATCGAGGTTGCGCACAGCTTCGGAACTGGTCAACAGCCACGCGCAGGGTGGCGCGCCCAGTTTCACGTTGTCGCGCACGGCCTGCCATTGCATGGCCGTGGGTTCCGGCAGCGTGCGGCTGTAAGCCTCCACGGCATCGACGGTGGCGCCGGCATCGCGCAGGCGGTCGCCGAGCCAGTCGCGCCCGCCGTTCCCCCGCACGATCAGCACGCGCTGGCCCGAGAACGCGCCGGGTGTGGTGTCGAGTTCGGACCAGAGCGCCTCGGAATCGAAGCGCGCCGGTTCGTTGTGGATTTCGGCGTTGCCATGCGCCCCGGCCGGGGCGACCACGCGATAGGCGGGCGCCGCAATACCGCGTTCGGCCAGCGCGGCCACGCTCGACGGCCCCACCACGGCCACCGGCACCTCGGCCGGCCATTGCGGCAACGCCGGCGCGTTCTGCACATGCGCCAGCGCATCGAGCGCGAACGACACCGCATTGGGGCTGACGAAGACTACCAGCGCATAGTCGGCGAGCCGGGCCAGCGCCGTACGCAGCGCGGCGTCGTCGGCAGGCGGGCCGATGGCGAGCAGGGGGAAGCCGAGCACGTCCAGTCCGGCGGACTGGAGCGCCTCGGTCAGTTGCCGGGACTGCCCGGCAGGTCGCGTAACTACGACGGTCGGGCGGGGCATCGCGCGCGCCTCAGGTCGGACCCGCCGCAGCAAGCGCCGCCAGCACGTTGTCGGCGCCGCGCGCGAGCAGGTCGCCGGCCACCGCCGCGCCGAGTTGCTCGGCTGCGTCCAGGGTGTCCACCGCGAGGGCTGCGTGGGCACGCACGTCGCGGCTGCCGTCCGGCAGGGCCACGAAGGCGTCGAGTTGCAGGGCATCGCCACGCCAGCGGGCATGGGCGCCCAGCGGCACCTGGCAGCTGCCGCCCAGCCGGCGCGAGACGGCGCGCTCGGCCGACACCGCCAGCAGCGTCGGGGTATGGTTCAGCGGCGCCAGCCACGCGGCCAGTTCAGGGCGATCGGAGCGGATCTCGATGCCCAGCGCGCCCTGTCCGGCCGCCGGCAGCGATGTCTCCGGCTCGATCAGCGCGCGGATACGCTCGCCCAGGCCCAGCCGCTTCAGCCCGGCCGCAGCCAGGATGATCGCGCCGAATTCACCGGCGTCCAGCTTGCGCAGGCGGGTGTCGAGGTTGCCGCGCAGCGGCTTGATGACCAGATGGGGATAGCGGGTGCGCAGGGCGGCTTCGCGGCGCAGGCTCGACGTGCCGACCACAGTGCCGGGCGGCATCACGTCCAGCGAGGCGAACTGCGACGAGACCAGCGCGTCGCGCGGATCTTCGCGTTCCATCACGGCGGTGAGCGCGAAGCCGGCGGGCAGCTCCATCGGCACATCCTTGAGAGAATGCACGGCAAGGTCGGCGCGGCCCTCGGCCATCGCCACCTCCAGTTCCTTCACGAAGAGCCCCTTGCCGCCTACCTTGGACAGGGACTTGTCGAGAATTTGATCACCCCTTGTCGTCATGCCGAGAATGGACACATCGCACGAGGGATAGTATTGTTGCAACGCAGCACGTACATGTTCAGCCTGCCACATCGCCAGCCGGCTTTCGCGCGAGGCGATCACGAGCTTGTGCGGCATGCTGCGGGATACGACAGCGGACGAAGAAGACGGAGACGCAGGTGCTTGCATGCGCGCATGTTAGCACGCACCCCGGCGGCCTCAGGCCCCGGAATGCGCCAGAAATCGCTTCGCTGTGCATCGGACATGACCAGGGCGCCTCCAAGGCGACCGGCACCCTATAAAAGACAGAGGAGATGACTGCATGACCCAGCCCGTCGCGCGCCCATCGGGCCGCACCCGTACCACCCCTGCCCGCAAGTCCACCAAGTCAAACCCCGTTCCGCGTGAAGCGAAAGCCACTTCCGCCGCCCCAGCGAAGCCGCGCGCCGCCCGTGCCAAGCTGGCCGTGGTGGCCGCCAATGGCGCGACGGTCGCCGATGCGGCCATCGCCGCCGCGGCCTCGCCCGCGCGCCGTACCGCCGACAAGGACCTGCCGCTGCGCGAGGACATCCGCTTCCTGGGCCGCCTGCTGGGCGACTGCGTGCGCGAGCAGGAGGGCGAGGCCGCGTTCGATCTGGTTGAGACGATTCGCCAGACCGCCGTGCGCTTCCGCCGCGAGAACGACCGCGCCGCCGGCGCCGAACTGGACCGCCTGCTCAAGCGGCTGTCGCGCGACCAGACCAACCAGGTGGTACGCGCGTTCAGCTATTTCTCGCACCTGGCCAATATCGCCGAGGACCAGCACCACAACCGCCGCCGCCGCGTGCACGCGCTGGCCGGCTCGCCGCCGCAGCCGGGCAGCCTGGCCCGCGCGCTGGAGGCCATCGACGCCGCCGGCGTCACCGGCAAGCAACTGCGCAAGTTCCTCGACGAAGCGCTGATCGTGCCCGTGCTGACGGCCCACCCGACCGAGGTGCAGCGCAAGAGTATTCTCGACGCCGAACGCGAAATCGCCCGCCTGCTGGCCGAGCGCGACCTGCCGATGACCGCCCGCGAGCGCGACCACAACACGGCGCAACTGCGCGCCCGCGTGACCACGCTCTGGCAGACCCGCATGCTGCGCAACAACCGCCTGATGGTGGTGGACGAGATCGAGAACGCCCTCTCCTATTACCGCACCACCTTCCTGCACGGCATTCCGCGCCTGATGGCCGAGATGGAGGAAGACATCGCCGCCGTGTTCCCGACCAGCAAGAAGGGCAAGGCCGGCACCGCGCCGGCACCGCTCGCCCCGTTCCTGCAGATGGGCTCGTGGATTGGCGGCGACCGTGACGGCAATCCGAATGTGACGGCAGAGACGCTTCAACACGCCGCGCGCGAGCAATCGCAGCTGATCATGGGGTGGTATCTCGACGAACTGCACGCGCTGGGCGCGGAGTTGTCGATGTCGTCGCTGATGGTGGATGTCAGCCCCGAGCTGATCGCGCTGGCCGATGCCTCGCCGGACCATTCCGACCACCGTTCCGACGAGCCGTACCGCCGCGCACTGATCGGCATGTACGCACGGCTGGCCGCCACCTCGCAGAAGCTCACCGGCCACGAGGCCCAGCGCCACCCGGTGGCGGACGTGGCGCCGTACGACAACGCCGAGGCATTCGCCGCCGATGTGCAGGTCGTGATGGATTCCCTGCGCACCCACCACGGCGTGGCGCTGGCCCAGGCGCGCATCGACGCACTCCAGCGCGCCATCGCCATCTTCGGCTTCCACCTGGCCTCGGTGGACATGCGCCAGGTGTCCGACGTCCACGAGGCCGTGATCGCCGAGCTGTTCGCCGCCGCCGGCGTGGAGCGCGACTATGCCGCGCTGCCCGAGGCCCGCAAGCTCGAACTGCTGCTGGCCGAGCTGCGCCAGCCGCGCCTGCTGACCATGCCGTGGCACGAGTATTCCGAGCAGACGCGCAGCGAGCTGGCGATCTTCGCCATGGCGCGCGACCTGCGCGCCCGCTACGGCAAGCGCGTGGCCCGCAACTACATCATTTCGCATACCGAAACGCTGTCTGACCTGATCGAGGTCATGCTGCTCCAGAAGGAGTCCGGCATGCTGCGCGGCACGCTCGGCAGCAAGACCGATCCGGCGCGCATGGAGTTGATGGTCATCCCGCTGTTCGAAACCATCGAGGACTTGCGCAACGCGGCCGGCATCATGCAGTCGCTGCTGGACCTGCCTGGCTTCGACTCGGTCATCGCCCACCATGGCGTGGAGCAGGAGGTGATGCTTGGCTATTCGGATTCGAACAAGGACGGCGGCTTCCTGACCTCGAACTGGGAGCTGTACAAGGCCGAACTGGCGCTGGTGAAGCTGTTCGAGGCCCGCCGCGTGAAGCTGCGGCTGTTCCATGGCCGCGGCGGCACCGTGGGGCGCGGGGGCGGGCCGACCTACCAGGCCATCCTGTCGCAGCCGCCCGGCACCGTGAACGGCCAGATCCGGCTGACCGAGCAGGGCGAGATCATCAACAGCAAGTTCGCCAATGCCGAAATCGGCCGGCGCAACCTGGAAACCGTGGTGGCGGCCACGCTGGAGGCCTCGCTGCTGCCCACGCAGAACGCGCCGAAGGACCTGGAGTCGTTCGAGGGCGTGATGCAGCAGCTGTCCGACCGCGCCTTCACCGCCTACCGCGACCTGGTCTACGAGACCCCGGGCTTCAAGGACTACTTCTTCGCCACCACGCCGATCACCGAGATCGCCGACCTGAACCTCGGTTCGCGGCCGGCCTCGCGCAAGCTGATGGACAAGAAGAACCGCAAGATCGAGGATCTCCGCGCGATTCCCTGGGGCTTCTCCTGGGGCCAGTGCCGGCTGCTGCTGCCGGGCTGGTTCGGTTTCGGCAGCGCGGTCAAGGCGCTGGTGGACGAGGCGCCGGACGAGAAATCGCGCAAGGCCACGGTGGCCACGCTGCGCCGCATGGTCAAGAGCTGGCCGTTCTTCTCGACGCTGCTCTCGAACATGGACATGGTGCTGGCCAAGACCGACCTCGCCGTGGCCTCCCGCTACGCGCAGCTGTGCGAGGACGCCGCCCTGCGCAAGAGCGTGTTCGCGCGCATCAGCGCCGAGTGGCACCTGACCAGCGACATGCTCGCGCTGATCACCGGCCGCCACGAACGGCTGGCCGACAACCCGCTGCTGGCGCGCTCGATCAAGAACCGCTTTGCCTACCTGGACCCGCTGAACCACTTGCAGGTGGAACTGCTCAAGCGCTACCGGGCCGGCAAGGACGGCGACGACGTGCGCGTGCGGCGCGGCATCCACCTGACCATCAACGGCGTGGCGGCCGGGCTGCGCAACAGCGGCTGACCGAATGTGACGTATCCGCCGGTTGCCTCCCCGTGCCTTCCGGGCAGGGGGAGGTACCGACTGCCGGTTTCGCCCGCATCAAGGCGATATAATCGCGGTTTCCGATTTTCCGCCTGCCCCACCTGCCATGACCTCCCAACTTGCCAAGAAAGGCGAAGCCTGGTCCGCCCGCTTCTCCGAACCGATGTCCGACCTGGTGAAGCGCTACACCGCATCGGTCTTCTTCGACAAGCGCCTGGCGCTGTTCGACATCGCGGGGTCGCTGGCCCATGCGGCCATGCTGGCCAAGCAAGGCATCATCGCCGAGGCTGACCGCGCCGAGATCGAGCGCGGCATGACGCAGATCCGTGGCGAGATCGAGTCCGGCGCGTTCGAGTGGAAGCTCGACCTCGAGGACGTCCACCTGAATATCGAAGCCCGCCTGACCGCGCTGGTCGGCGACGCCGGCAAGCGCCTGCACACGGGCCGCTCGCGCAATGACCAGGTGGCCACCGATATCCGCCTGTGGCTGCGCAGCGAGATCGACAACATCATCGGCCTGCTGGGCGCCCTGCGCGGCGCGCTGCTGGACCTGGCCGAACAGAACGCCGACACCATCCTGCCCGGCTTCACCCACCTCCAGGTGGCCCAGCCGGTCACCTTCGGCCACCATCTGCTGGCCTATGTGGAAATGTTCACGCGCGACACCGAGCGCATGGCCGATTGCCGAAAACGCGTCAACCGCCTGCCGCTGGGCGCCGCCGCGCTGGCCGGCACGAGCTACCCGATCGACCGCGAATTCGTGGCGTCCCAGCTCGGTTTCGACGGCGTTTGCCGCAATTCGCTCGATGCCGTGTCCGATCGCGACTTCGCCATCGAATTCTGCGCCGCCGCCGCGCTGGTGATGACGCACGTCTCGCGTTTTTCCGAAGAACTGGTGCTGTGGATGAGCCCGCGCGTCGGCTTCATCGACATTGCCGACCGCTTCTGCACGGGCAGCTCGATCATGCCGCAGAAGAAGAACCCGGACGTGCCCGAACTCGCCCGTGGCAAGACCGGCCGCGTGAATGGCCACCTGATCGGCCTGCTGACGCTGATGAAAGGCCAGCCGCTGGCGTACAACAAGGACAACCAGGAAGACAAGGAACCGCTGTTCGACACGGTGGACACCGTGGTGGACACCCTGCGCATCTTTGCCGACATGGTGCCGGGCATCACCGTGAAGCCGGAGGCCATGCGCGCCGCCGCGCTGCAGGGCTACGCCACGGCCACCGACCTGGCCGACTACCTGGTCAAGCGCGGCCTGCCGTTCCGCGACGCCCACGAGGCCGTGGCCCACGCCGTGCGCGCCTGCGACGACCGCCGCTGCGACCTGGCCGACCTCACCGTGGCCGAGCTGCGCGAGGTCTCGGGCCTGGGCGACAAGTCCAGCCTGATCGGCGACGACGTACACGCCGTGCTGACGCTGGAAGGCTCCGTGGCCGCCCGCGATCACATCGGCGGCACGGCGCCGGCCCAGGTGCGCGCTGCCATCAAGGCCGCCCGCGCTGCGCTGCAAGGCTGATCGGTCCGCCCCGGACCTGAAGAAGTTCGTAGCACCGGGGCGGCTGTCCTGCCGCCCCAACCCTCGCCCTCCCCCGCTTTCTCCCTCCCGCAGGCCCCGCGCACACCATTTTGGGGATTCGCGCAATGCGCCCTGCCTCAAATCGCGGCAAAAATGTGACGAACTGGGGATTCACCCTAGCGAAGCCGTGCATCGAAGGACGTAGACTAACGCGCCACCCCCGTATCCCCGTTAGTAGCCCCCTTAGTACCCATTAGGACGATCACATGTCTTTCCTCATGAAAATCTCGCGGCTTATCGATGCCGTGAACGATTTCATCGGGCAGTGGGCGAAATGGCTGATCCTGGTCGCAGTGCTGATCTGCGCCGGGAACGCCATCATTCGCTACAGCTTCAGTGTCAGTTCCAACGCCTGGCTCGAAATGCAGTGGTACCTGTTCGCGGGGGTCTTCCTGCTCGGGGCGCCCTACACCCTGCGTCGCGACGAGCACGTGCGCATCGACGTGGTGGCGGGCCACCTGTCCGAGCGCAAGCAGGTCTGGATCGACATCTTCGGCGTGCTGTTCTTCCTGCTGCCCATCTGCTGCATCATCCTCTGGCTGGCGATTCCGTACTTCTGGCTGTCGTATGCCGGGCACGAGATGTCTGGCAACGCCGGCGGCCTGATCCGCTGGCCGGCCAAGTTCCTGATCGTGGCAGGCTTCTTCCTGATGATCCTGCAAGGGATTTCCGAGCTGATCAAGCGCATCGCCTACCTGAAGGGCCTGCTGCCGTTCTCCGCGTTCCGCAAGCATGCGACCGATCCGGCGGAGGAAATCGCCGCCATCGCGCAGGCCGCATCGACCGGCCGGTCGGAAAAACAATAAGAGGTCGCCACGATGACGCATTTCCTTGCCGCGAACATGGCGCCGATCATGTTCGCCAGTCTGGTCGTATTCCTGCTGTCCGGGTTCCCGATTGCCTTCGCGCTGGCTGCCAACGGGCTGCTGTTCGCGTTCGTCGGCATCGAGCTGGGCATGCTGCCGCCCTCGCTGCTCCAGGCGCTGCCGAGCCGGCTGTTCGGGATCATCGAGAACGACACCCTGCTCGCCATCCCGTTCTTCACCTTCATGGGGCTGATTCTGGAGCGGTCAGGCATGGCCGAAGACCTGCTCGATACCATCGGCCAGCTGTTCGGGCCGATCCGGGGCGGGCTGGCCTACGCGGTGATCTTCGTTGGGGCGCTGCTGGCGGCCACCACGGGCGTGGTGGCGGCGTCGGTGATCTCGATGGGGCTGATCTCGCTGCCGCTGATGCTGAAGTACAAGTACGACAAGCGGCTGGCCTCGGGCGTGATCGCGGCGTCCGGCACGCTGGCGCAGATCATCCCGCCGTCGCTGGTGCTGATCGTGCTGGCCGACCAGCTCGGCCGCTCGGTGGGCGACATGTACAAGGGCGCGTTCGTGCCCGGCCTGGTACTGACCGGCCTGTACATGCTCTACGTGCTGCTGGTGACGCTGATCCGCCCGGCCGCCGCGCCGGCGCTGCCGATCGAGGCGCGCACCTTCCGTGAGGAAAGCGGCGCGACCGGCTCCCGCTCGGTCCTGGTGCTGACCGGGCTGTCCATCATCGTGGGTGTGGCCGTCGACAAGCTCTACAAGCCGGAGGCGCCGCTCGACGAGCGCCTCGTGCTCTCGGTGGGCGCGGCCATCCTGTTCGCCTTCGTGGTGGCGGTGATCAACAAGGCGCTGAAGCTGAAGCTGATGTCGCATATGGCGGAAAAGGTCACGTTTGTGCTGATTCCGCCCCTCGCGCTGATCTTCCTGGTGCTCGGCACGATCTTCCTCGGCATTGCCACCCCCACCGAGGGCGGCGGCATGGGCGCGCTCGGCGCGCTGGTGCTGGCGCTGATCAAGGGACGGCTGAACCTGAGCCTGACCAAGCAGGCGATGGAGTCCACGCTGAAGCTGTCGGCCTTCGTGATCTTCATCCTGATTGGTGCCCGGGTGTTCTCGCTGACGTTCTATGGCGTGGACGGCCACCTCTGGGTGGAACACCTGCTGACGGCGCTGCCGGGCGGCCAGACCGGCTTCCTAATCGCGGTGAACGTGCTGTTCTTCCTGCTGGCGTTCTTCCTGGACTTCTTCGAGCTGGCGTTCATCCTGGTGCCGCTGGTGGGCCCGGTGGCGGACAAGCTCGGCATCGACCTGATCTGGTTCGGCGTGCTGCTGGCAGTGAACATGCAGACCTCGTTCATGCACCCGCCGTTCGGCTTCTCGCTGTTCTACCTGCGCTCGGTGGCGCCGCGCGAGGTCAAGACCACGGACATCTACTGGGGCGCGGTGCCATTCGTCGTGATCCAGCTGGTCATGGTGGCGCTGATCATCGTGTTCCCGGGGCTGGTCAGCACCGGCAAGGTGGTCCAGCAGGACCGCAGCATCACGCGTGACCTGAGTATCGACCTGGAATCCCGCCAGCCTGCGGCGCCATCGGCACCGGCCTCCCCGGCCCCGGGGGCACCAGCGCCGGGTGCCTCGGGCAGTGGGCAGTTGGAGTTGCCAGCACCGTCGCAGGACAGCGAACCGGCCGCGCCGCAGTTCGAGTTCGAGAAGAAAAAGTAGCGGTGCGCAGCTGACGCGTGTGCCTCGCCTTCACGAGGTCGCGGCGCACTGACGAACCCCACACTTTCCGGAGTGTGGGGTTTTGTTTTTGGTGCGGAGCAAGTTGAGCAAAAGCAATAGTTGGCATGCGTGGATTCGGTAGTGTCGATGCTCTCCGTCGAACTGCCAACGAGGAAACATGCATGCTCCCTGTCGCCCGACTTGGCGATATGCACAACTGCCCCATGCATGGCACTTCAGCCATAAAGTCCGCATCCGCCGATACCAACGTCAATCATTTCGGCGCCGCGCGCGTTGGCGACACCTGCGCCTGCGGTGCAGTGCTGACCGCGGGCTTTCCGTCTATCACCGTCGGCAATATGCCGTTGGCCTATTCGGGCAGTCCGACCACTCACGGCGGGACCATCACCTCCGGCAGCTTCGATACGGCTGGAGGCTTCCTTTCGGGGGGTGCGGCAAGCTATGTCGTCGTCGACTTTGCCAAGATGGGCGCCGTGCACCCGGGTGGGTTGGTGAATCGATCGCTGATGGCCGCGCTATTGGCCGATCCGCATCTGGAGCAGCGTGCCGCAATGGCGGGGGCATTGTTGATGCGCCCCGGGAATATCGCCGCTTCATCGACGCCCGAATTGATCGCGGTCGCCGGGAGCCAGCACGACAAGGGATCGGGGAACAAGATGATGTTCATCGGTCAGGCCGTGCGGGAACTGGCGGAATTCAAGCGCCACAAGCCGGCATTGATGCGGACGCTAGTGTTATTCACGCCGGCGTATAGCTCCGCCATGCTCGCCGCGGCGGGGAAATCTTCCGAGGCCTATGGGGCGGCTCTAGTTCGAGTAACAAGCGCCGATGCGCTGATTCAATATCTGAACCATGGCAAGGACCGGAAGCAGTCACCAATCGAGCGCCTGTCCTTGTTCAGTCATGGCGTGCCGCAACGCATCGCGTTCGGTTACCAGCTCGGCAGGGACCTTCCAATGTCCCTCGACGTGCTGAGTTACACCCGAATTTCACCGTTGGCATTTTCCCCCTCGGCACGGATCGATAGCTATGCCTGTCGCACCGGCATGGGCAATCGCCCGGATTACCCGATCGAGGAAGGGGTCCAATTCTTTCCGCAAACGAATGAAAGCCTGGCGCAGTTGCTGGCTAACCATTTGCGGATAAAAGTGCGCGCGTATATTCGCAGGTCGGATTACAAGAATACCTGGGGGACGTTCGAAGAACGCCAGTTAGGAAAGCTTTGCGGGATCAGCGGTAACGCAGTGCCCGCGGAAGCGTGGTGCAAGACATGGGTCGGGCTGAATGAGGAGCGGGAAGAGTTCTACGACAGACACAAGTTCACCTATCAGCTCAGTGGCGCAACTTACCCGGTAGGCTCTGGCGAGACACCCTTTGGCGTACCAGGAGGTCAATTTGAGTTTCTTCCGAAGTAAGATCTTCTGGATTGCTGCAGCCGTTTTATTGATCGCAGGTTACAACGGACTGAAAGATATGATGAGCGTCTACAAGACGGATTTTGGGAATGGCGTAATAATCTATGCCGACGATTATGTAAACACTGGCCGCTGGGTTTTTGACTGCGAGTACTCTAGACTGGTCAGCCGCGAGCCCTTGCCAGTCCCATTCGACGAGTTGGAGCGCACCGAAGAATTCAACATCTGGGACGGATACTTAAAGAAAGCGGATGAACAACCCGCCAAGGAGGCCCTGGCGGCGATTACGAGCGTTCCCCGCTGGTACAAGGATCTGCGCTATCTCTATTCTGGACTTAACGATAACAGCGGCTTGAGCGCCCACAGATTCCATCTGATAGCCGAACATGCTGGCCGGTCATGGGGGGTGAGAGTCCGCCAATCTCTCAGCTATTACGGCAAGACTCAGGGCTTTACCTTGTCTATCGAACCCTACGACCCCGAAACCTACGTGGACTACGACAAGGCGTTTCAAGCCGCCATCAAAAGCTGCCCTGCGCCACAATGAATCCACATAAAGCGACGCTTTATGACATTGAATTTCTACCGAAGCAAGCTCTTATGGATTGCAGCAGCCGTTTTATTGATCGCAGGTTACTACGAATTGAAAGATATGATGAGCGTCTACAAGACGGATTTTGGGAATGGCGTAATAATCTATGCCGACGATTATGTGAAGACTGGCCGCTGGGTATTTGATTGCGAACACACCCGACTGATCAGCCGCGAGTCCTTGCCAGTCCCATTCTCCGATTTGGAGCGCACCGAGGAATTCGACATTTGGGACGGATACCTAAAGACGGCGGACCAACAACCCGCCAAGGAGGCGCTGGCGGCCATTACGAGCGTTCCCCACTGGTATGAGAATCTGCGCTATCTCTACTCTGGACTTGATGATTACAGCGACTTGAGTGCTCACATATTCGATCTGGTAGCCGAACATGCTGGCCGGTCATGGGGGGTGGGAGTCCGTCAATCTCTCAGCTATTACGGCAAGACTCAGGGCTTTACCTTGTCTATCGAACCCTACGACCCCGAAACCTACGTGGACTACGACAAGGCGTTTCAAGCCGCCATCAAGAGCTGCCCTGCGCCGCAATGAACCCACAAGAAGTGAAGTGATACGGACGCCAACAAAAAAACGCCTCGCAATCTGAACTGACCCCCAGAAGTTGGACGGTTGATGGCTAGGCCGGAAAGGGCTGAGTCCTGTATTGCACGGGACTCAGCCCTTTTAGTTTGAGCTTGATGCGGTCATGATTGTAGTAGTGAATGTATTGGCGCAGTCCATCCTGCAGTTGC